>JAIROI010000132.1 GCA_031257615.1 Odoribacteraceae bacterium | reverse complement strand
CTTTGTAGGCAGTAGCCTAAGGCTGCCGCGTAAAACAACGCGAAGGGGTGAGGACGTTGGGCAGTAGCCTTAGGCAACTGCCCGTAAAGATGAGGCAGCTACGCAGCCAATCCTAACGCGGGCATTACGCTATACAGTAGCCTTAGGCTACTGCCTACAAAGGTTGGGCTGCTACGCAGCCCGTCAAAGGATTTTTTTGTGCAGCACCCTGTGGGTGCTGTTTTATGCGGCTGCCTAAGGCTGCCGCGTAAAACAAAATCTATATATCCGCGCTTTCGCGAAAGGCGGGGGAAAAAAAGGCTGCCCCGGGGACGGGGCAGCCTGGCGAGTGGTATGCTCGTGGGAATCCCACGAAGAGAGGTGTTTTTCCTTAGTTGCCGACAGTGGGGTCTACTTCCTCGATGATGATACCGCTGACGTCGGCGGGGGCGAAGGACACGTTGGCCCGATCCCGGATGGACGCGATGGGGATGATGATCTTCGTCAAGTTGGGGAGGTTTTCCCACTGGATGGTGTAGATCGAGAGACAGGTGGAGGCGTCGATCACGCTCAGGTTGTTGAAGTTCTTTCCCGTGCCGTAGGCCCCTTGGTTGCTGAGCGCGAGGGCCATGTCTTGGTCGTCCTTGGCTCGCGGGGAGACGACGAATTGCTCCAGGCGATTGCTCTTGAGATTGATCGTGTAGATGGAGGGGTGGTTGGAGATGTCCAGCTTCTTGAGGTAGTTCCAGCCCAGGTGGACGGTGCCGGCCAACTTGGTGTTCTGGGAGATGTCAATCTCTGTCAGTTTGTTGCAGGCGATGTCCAGCCTGGTGAGGTCCGGGCATTTGGTCAGGTCGATCTTTCGGACTTCCCCGACATCCCCGGAACCGTTTACGGAGCTTCCGCCGTTGATCCTGATGTCGGTCAACTTGGTGTTGGTCGAGAAGTCGAGTTCGGGCGTTCTCAGGCCGCGGTCGACGTTGAAAAGCGTGAGTTCGGTGCACGCGGAGACGTCGACGGCGCGCAACTCGGTCATGTAACTCGCGGTAAGTTTGGTGAGCGCGAGGTTCTTCGAGAGGTCGAGAATGACGGCTGTATTGTGCGCGCCGTTGGTGCTGCTACCGCCCGGCTGGAACTCCTTCAAGTTGGTGAATAGCTCTATACCGACGAACGAGGCGATGCTTTTGTTGTACATACCCGACCCGAGGAGGTTGCCGGTGTGGGCGCGGGCGTCACCCACGGTGATCTCGCCGCCGGGTCCGCTTTTGGCGATGACGTAGCTACCGGAGAGGTTCTTGAGGGCGTTGTAGAAATTGGCGTCGGGGAGGTAGGTGGAGAGGAGTTCGTCGTCCTGCGGCACGGCGTTTCCTTCCTGACGGACGATCAGCCGCTTGATGGCCGAGATGTTGGAGCCGTCGACCCAGGGTTCGGCGCTGTTCTCGTTGACGTCGATGTAGGCGAGCCGCGCGTAGGGGAGGGTGTTGGCCTCGAAAGAGAGGGTGACGGTGGTGGCCCCGGAGCCGGAAGCGGCGGAGAGGGAGAACCATGAGGCGTCGGTGGGGTTAGTGATGGTGTAGGATTTGTCGGAGAGGATCTCGATGGACTCTGTTCCGGCGGCGGCGGGGTGGTCGACGCGTTTTTTGTTGACCTCGAGCGGGGGGAGGGGTATGCCGTCCTGCTTGATGGTGACGGTGACCGTCTGTCCTTCCCCGGAGATGGTGAAGTCCTGGGAACGTTCGGCGTAGGTGGTGTTGGCCGAGGTAACGGTGACGGTCAGCCCGGCGTTATCGTGTCCCTCGACGGCAGAGATGTTGGCCCACGCGGGCAGCCCGGAGACGCTCCAGTCGACGTTTGAGGTGACGTTGACGATCAGTTGGACGTCAACAGCGTCCTGGGCAAAGCTGATGATGGCCGGGGTAGCGACGATGGCGGGAGGAGTGGCGCCGCGGAAGCGGAGTTCTCCTGCCGGCTCGTACGCGAAGCCGTCGGTGGTGAATCCCTGGCGGACGCGGACGTAGGTGATGCCGGTGTTGGCGGCGTTGAGGGAGGTAAGTTGCGCGTTGCCGGCGATGTTGATGGAGTCGGAGGCCCAGTCGTTCCCACTGATGTTGAGGGAGGCGAGGTCGGGGGTCCGGGCGAGATCGAGGGCGGCAACGCGGTTGTTGCTGCAGTCGAGGGAGATGAGGAAGGGCAACTTGGCGAGGTCGATGTTCTCGACGGTGTTGTTGCTGATGTTCAACTGCTCGATGGCGGGGAGATACTCCAGGCCGTCGATGTTGGCGATCTGCTTGTTGGAGAGATCAACGTTCTTGACGGTGGAGACTTCCGCGGAGGAAACCTTGCCGTTGTTGTCCCTGTCGAAAAGCGCGACGAGGGCTTGCTTGAGGTTGTTGTCCGCGACGAAGGTAGTGATGTCCGCGTAATCAGCCTGTTGCTTGATGACGACGAAATCCGCGGTGACGCCGGCGGCGAGGTGGATGGTGTCCCTTTTGGCCGCGGCTTGGGGGCTGGCACTGACGGTGACCTTGACGGTAGCGTCGTTTTCACCGGCGTTTTTGTCGCACTCGTACCATGTTGTTTTCCCGTTGGAAATGATCCACTTGGAGTCTGAGGCGACATCGAAGGTGGCTTCTCCACCTTCTCTTCCGAAGGTTAACTCGGCGGGACTGACGGAGAGCAGCGGTGTGTGCTCTTTGTCCCCGCAGGCGGCGGCGAGCAGCAAGCAGGCGACCGCGATGGGATAAAAGATTCTCTTTTTCATGTGAATGTGTTAATTAGTGAGTGTATGATTGGGTTATTCCTCTTTCCTGTAGAGGGCGGAGGAGACTTTTATTTTCAGGGTATTGTTTGCCATGAGTAGCTGTAAGGCGAAGTTGACCAGGGGGTCGTCGGTGGCCATGCTGGAAGTGCCGTCGATGGTGATCAAGAGGGGGATGGAGTCGCCGGCGGGTGGGCCGAGGGCGATGGTGAGTTTGGTGAGGGTGACGTCGAAGGTGGTGATGTGGACGTCGCCGTAGTTGCTAAAGATGTCGCCTCCGATGCCGCTGAGGAATGGCAAGTCGTTGACCTTGACGGGTTCCCTGACGAGGGGGAAGGTGTTGGAGAGGGGTTGCTCGAAGGCGGCCCTGTTCTCTCCGTCAAGGGGGAAGCTCACTTTGCCTGTGGGGAAGGGGCCGGCGAGGGCGAGGGAGGGGAAGGTGACGTCGATGACTCCGTCGCTGCCGTCCTCGATCTTGAGGTCGATGGTTCCGAGTTGGACGGGGTTGAGGGTGTCGGGCATAAAGTTGCTAAACTCGCTGTAAGGCACCTCGGTGCCGAAGAGGGTGATGGATCCGTTCCACCCCTTGTTGCTCCACTCTCCGATCCATGCGGCGATGGTCTCGTTGTAGGACTCGGTGGTGAAGGTGGGGCCGGCGACGAAGTCTGAGGCGCTTCCCTCGCGCCTGGCCCTGACTTGCCACGAGTAGGTGGTGTTTTGTTGCAACCTGCTGAAGCCGCAGGAAGTGCTAAGGACTTCGAGGGTGTCGACGTTGGGGATAAAGATGTCGTAGCAGAGGGCGTTGGTGTCGCCCTCCCAGGTGACGATGGCGCTGTTGTGGGTGACGGAGTGCACCTGGAGATTGGACGGCGCTTTGAGGACGACGTCGGTCTCGTCCGGTTTTTCGGGATCTTTGCCGGGGGTATTGTCGCTACAGGCGGCGAAGGCGATCGCGGCGAAGGCGACGAGGGAAAGGTGTTTAATGTTTCTCATGTTTTTACATTTGATGGGTCAATGATTTCGGGTGATGGTAGCGGGCGGGCGCCGGGCGCCCGCCCGCGTCGCGGGTCAGTTGTCAAACCCGAATCCGGGTTTCTGCTCGCGGTATTTGAAATGAACGGTGTCTTCCGAGGTTCGGATGAGGAAACCTTCGGGGATGACGCCCCTCAGCTTGTTCATTCTCAAGTCGAGAATGGCGTTGGAAGTGCTGTAAGAGGTGCCCTTTCCGTGGAATCCCTCGGGGATGGCCCCCTCGAGATTGTTGTTGTAGAGGTTCAGTTGCTGCAGACCGGAGACGTCGCGGAAATCCACGGGGAGCGATCCCGACAGTCCGTTGTTCTCGAGCAACAGGACGGTGAGGTTGGGGAAAGTAGCAAAGAAACCGGGGAGGTTTCCCGTCAGCTCGTTGTTCGAGAGCCACATGGTGTGGAGGGCCTTGAGACCGCTGAAGGACGCGGGTATACTGCCGCTTAGCTGGTTGTTTTCGAGGCGGATGTACCTGAGCGTCTCGATGGAGCCGAGCGATTCGGGGATGGTGCCGACCAGCCCCTTGTAGGGGGTTTTCTCGGGCCTGTTGATGTAGAGGGCGTCCAATTTCTTCAGGTTCCCGATCGATTCGGGGATGCTCCCCTGGAAATCGTTTCCCTGCAGGAATATGGTCGTGAGATTGACCATCTCTCCGATGGACTCCGGCAAGGCGGTGAGGGCGTTCCCCTGCAGGTTCAGGGTGGTGAGCCTCTGCATGCGCGAGATGCTCTCCGGGATGGGGCCTCCGAGGAGCGGGTTGTCGCTGATGAGCAAACGGGTTAACTTGTCCAGGTTTCCGATGTTTGCGGGCAACTGTCCGGCGAGTTGTGGGTTCGCTTCGACCTGGAGAGTCGTCAAGTTGGTCATCCCGGAGAGGGCCTCGGGCAAGGCGGTAAGCGCGTTGCGGGAGAGGGTCAGGGAAGTTAAGGCCTTTAGGTTCTCGACGGTGGAGGGGAGCGAGGCGATCTTCGTGTCGACGATATAGAGGTAGTCCAGCTTCGCGAGGTTGCCCACGGAATGGGGCAGCTCGGTGAGCCCCGTGTGGTTGATGGTCAAGGAAGTCAGTTCCCTGAGGTTGCCGATGGACTCCGGGAGGGTGGTAATACCTTGCATGTTGGCGAGGCTAAGGTTACGCAAGGCGGTCATTCCTCCCACGGGGTCGATGTTGGTGTAGGGAATATTGTCGAGCTTCAGGATCTTCAAGTTCTTAAGATTGCCCCAGGTCTCCGGCATGACGGTTCCGTAATTGCCGCTGAGCAATTCGAGGGTGTCCAGGTTCTCCAGCCAGCCGATGGCGTCCATGTGAGCGCCCGGCGTTCCGCTGAAACCACCCCATATATGGAGGTATTTCAAGGAAGTGAGCGCACCGAACTCGGGGATGATGCCCTCGAAAGTTTCCCGGGCGGAGAGGGAGAGCCTGCGCAGTTTTTTCAGGTTGGCGATCTGCGGGGGGAAGGCGCCGGTGATGTTGGGGGAGACCTCCAGGCGCAGGTTTTCGAGATAGGGCAGGTCGCCGATCTCCTTTGGCAGCTGCCCGCGGGCCTGCGTCGACATGCCGAGGGTGACCACGTGCGCGCCGGTGGGGTCGGTGACCACGCCTGTCCAGGACTTGAGCGGTTTGGTGATCTGCCAGGTCTCTTGCCAGTTGTTCTGCCACGATCCCAGTCCGCCCAGCGCTTCGGCGATCTTGAGGAGTGTGATGCGCTCGTCGCTCTCCGGCTCTCTCCCGCCGGCCTGCCGTATCACGAAGGTGGCGAGGAGATCGGTGTTCTCCGTTCCCCGCACGAAGACCCTTCCCTCGCGCGCGACGTCGTCGATGCTGTTTTCTACGACCTCGAGCCAGACGTCTCCGGAGGTGAGAGCGCGAGAACCTACCGGGGCGGTGGAGAGCTTGATCCAAGGGGCGTACTCGGGGATGATCAAGCGGTACTTTCCGCCGAGGTTCTCCAGGACAGTGAGCTTGATCTTACCGCCTTCCCTCGGCACGTCCGCCTCTTCGGTCTGGAACTTCAGGGTCTCCTTCTCCTGCTGCTCGATCGCGAAGGGGGAGTAGAGGGCATGATTGTTCTTGTCGCGGATGGCGATGACGGCCGAGCGGTCAACGGTCGACTCATCGATGCGGAGGACGATCTCGTCGGCGCGGTTGCTCTGCTCCGCGTGTACCCAGGTGATCGCCTCCGGGATGTTGACCTCGTAGACGATGTTGGAGCGCACGGGGATCCTGACGGTCTCGCCCTCAAGGGGGATGCGGATGGAGGCGGCTCCCAGGATGATCTGGTCGCGCTGTACCTGGTAGACGGTGACCGTGTCTCGCATCTTTTCGTTCTCGAGGTTGATGAATACGATAATGCCGCTCCGCGCGTTGAAGTCCGCGGTGGAAGCGACCAGGAAGGTCTCCTCGCGCGCCTCCAGCCCGCGGGTACGCGACGCGACGCGGTGCTGTATCCAGTTGTTCGCGGCGGGGATCTCCACGCGATAGGCGACGTTGGATTGCAACGCGACCTTGATCTCTCCCCCGTCCATGGCGATGTTGTCGAAGCGGTCTTTGGAGAAGATGATGGCGTCCTTCTTTTTCTGGTAGACGGTCAGCGGGATATCCCCGACGGTGGAGTGGAGGGTGAAGATGCAACTCCTGTCGTCGTAATCGTTGTTGGGCGTCAGGGTGAAGTAGACGGTTGTCGTTCCCGATCCCCCGTTGCGCGGGGAGATGGAGCACCAATCGCTCTCTCCCTCGATCGACCAGGGGTTGTCGGAGGTGATGATCGTGCTTTCGACGCTTTTCCCCGACGAGGGGAGGAGAAGCTCTACGTCCGTGATCTCCACGGCGTCGGAGATGTACTTCGCGAGGGTGTTGTCGGCGTCGGAACAGGCCCCGGCGAAGCACCATCCTGCAAGTATGCAGCCTATGAACGTTGCTTTTTTCATACTCTTTTCTTTTTGTTATTCAACCATGTTTTTGCGACTGTACAAGGCCCACTGCCGGTTGTCGGCGTTGCGAACCATGTAGAACTGATCCCCGAAGGGAATGACCGTGAAGCCGGCTTCGTTCGCCATGTAGGAGTTCAGGGCGCCGCGGGAGTAGACGAGGTGAAACCAGTTGTTCATGTCGAAGGTGAGCACCCCGGAACATTGCGAACGGGTGTGCGCCTCGAGGACGACCTGGTCGCCGACGCCGTCGTCCGCGACGCGGGAGATGTATAACCCGGCGTAAAGCCCGATGCCCAGGTCGGTGCGGGTGTAGATCTCTCCCCCCACGTAGCCGACTAAGTTCCAGTAAAAGCGGAAATACTCGATCCCGTGGCCGGGAGGGGTGATGTAGTCCAGGGCGACGCCGCGCTCGACGAGGTTATAGCCGTCGTGCTTCTGGGCGGCCTGCACCGCGCCGGGGAATCGCAACTCGCAACGCTCGGCGGAGCCGGTAGCGCGGTAGAAGTTGCCGGCCGTGCCGGGGACGCCGGCGACGCGCAACTGCTTGTTGGCGGTCATGGTGACCTCGGAGAAGGTGACGCCGCCCAGGGTCACGGGACGGATGAAGCGGATGCTGGTGGGGGTGGACTCCCACGGCAGGCGGTAGACGACCGATTGCCCGTCGGCGCCCGGGTGGGCCAGGTAAGCCATGCGCAACTTCTGGCTGTAAAGGAAGATGGCCTTCTCCCCGCCGATCTCGATGTACTGGTAGAAGGGGACTTCCCTGTTGACTTCAAAGCGGTTCACGATCTCCCTGTTTTCGTCCAGCCGTTGCCAGTCTTCCCGCGACGCTTTGACGAGGGAGACCGGGCGTTTGTGCTTGCGCGTGACGAGGTCGATGCGATCCTCCGTCACTTCGCGGATGATGAACTCGTACTCGCCCTCGAATCCCATTCCGATGGCGCCGCCGAAGACGCTCGGGTCGGGATCGGCCAGCTTGTGGAGCAGGGAGTAAGTGGTGAAGAGCAAGTTCGGCCCCTGGGAGGTACTGAAACCGTAGGCGCTCTCGGTGGTGTCCCTGTCGCCGTCCCAGGCCATTTTCACCCTCCCGTTCTCGTTAAAGTCGAGGAGAAAGGTGTAGGCCCCGTACTGGGAAGTGTCGGGATAGTAGGTCATCTTCCAGCCTTCGGGCCATTCTTTGAGCGCCTTGTCGCACGCCTCGACGTACTGGGTGATGCGGTGGGTCGACAGATCGTCGAACAGGTAATCGGTGGTGACGGTGCAGCTCGTCAGGGCGGCGGCGAGGCACGTCATCGTGATAATGATGGCTCTTTTCATGTTTTTATCTCTTTAAAGTTCGGCGATAACCTTTGACATGGCCTCCTGCACGAGCGCTCTCAACGCGTACATGTCGATGTTGTACATGCTTTTCATGTATTGCAGCATGATGGTCTCCTTCTCTTTGAGCTTTCTGTAAGGCTCGGAGCCGGGTTGTCCGGCGGTGAGGAAGCGATTTTCCCAGCCGTTCGCGGTCGCGTAGACGAAATAGGATCCCATCTCGGCGAAGTCCTCGTTCACGTCGGCCATGGCGTAGTTGGAGATGAATCCCATTTGCAGGGCCTGGGTGTGGGAGTACTGCGACCAGGAGGTGGTGTACTCTCCGGCGCTGATCGTCTCGAAGGCGGGCGGGAAACTCTTCAGCTGGTTCAGGATGTGGATATACTCGTGGTGGAAGTCGTGGGTAAACTGCTCCACGCGCATCCTGTCGAGCGGCCGGGTGTTTAGTCCCAGGATCGTGATCCTCCGTCCCCTCTCTGCTTCCCCGAGGAGATACACCCCGGCCTCCATGAAGCCTATCGACCCCACGAGGACGATCTGTTTGGGGGCGGTCTCCTTGAAAAAGACTTCGCCGCCCAGCTGGATGTAGGGCTGCATCCACACCTTCCAGATCACGTCCAGGAAGGGGATGACGCGCTGCTCCTCCACGGGTACCAGGTTCAGCTCCGGGGTGACCTCGAAGGTCTTCCACTTGTAGACGACGCGGATGTTAAAATCCTCGGTAAAGTTGTCCCATATCCAGTTATCCAACTCCGTTTGTGGTTCGGGCGCGACGCCCAGGATGCTCTCTTGAAAGTCGTCGTCGTCCGAACAGGCCGCGAGGCAAACCGCGCAGGCAACGATCAACAAGTATTTCAGGTGTCTCATATTCTCTCTGTTTATGTAGTGATACGTTAACTATTCGGGGCGTTCGTTAGGCGTCACCCCGGCTTTCTGTGCTTCTTGCGGTATTTGCAACACGCGGCGCGGGTCGTAGCGATCCAGTTTGATCTCGGTGCGTTCCCAGTGTAGCCAGTGGGAGACGGGGAGGTGGAAGCGCTTGACGTCGAACCAGCGCATTCCCTCTTGCATGAACTCCATTCGCCGCAGGTCTTCCACGGCCATCATCATGTACAGCTTGCGCGGGTCTGCTTGCAGGAGATCCTTGTAGTGGGGTTCCGGGATGTTGTTGATCCACTTCGGTTCGGCGTAGAAATCCATGACAAAGGCCAGGTCCACGAGATCCTCGGCCTCGTTGTAGTTGGCGACGCGGATCGAGTAGAAGCGATTCAAGTCGCGGAGCGCGAGGTCGAAGTCCTCCTGCATGATGTAGGCTTCGATGCGGTTCAGCACCGCGTCTTCCACCGTCAGCATCGGCACGTTGAGGTAGGGCATTCCCCGGCCGGAGTTGATGGCGTCGCTCTTGAAGTAGCCGTACGACTTCATCATGTTGGTGACGGAAGAGCCGGAGAGGCCTTCCGTGCGGTATTCCAGCGGGCGCCCGATCAGGTTGTGCAGGGAGTTGGGGAAAAGCTCCGTGTGCAGCGCGGGAGTCATCACGTAACGCGAGTCGAGGATCGGGCATCGTTTCCAGATGTCGTTGTAGTACGTGGGGACGCACACGGAGAGGAGGATTGCCGTTTGTCCCGGGTCGGTATATTGCAGCGCGAACTCCATTGCCGTCAGGCGATCCATGCTGGCGAGGTCTCTCATCTCCGTTCTGAAATCTTCCGGCGCCACCTGCTGGGAGTGATACAACACCTTGTCCCAGTCCGTTCCCTTGTACGTGTAGAAACGCGTCGCGAAGGCGTGCGCGGCCCTTTTGGTGAAGTGGAACTTGGGCATGGAGTAAGCCTGATCGTCGATCATCTGCAGTCCCCGGCGGAGATCCTCCTCGATCATCCGGTAGACCTCCTCCACGGAGTGTCGCCTGTACTGCCTGGCGGCGACGGTTTCGGGTTCCGTCACGTAGGGTATTCCGGGGGTGGTGGCGGCGGTCGCGGGATCGTAATGCTCTGCCCAGAGGTTCACCAGGAGGAAGTGCCCGAAGGCCCGGCACAGCAACGCCTCGCCGCGCATGGCCCGGTAGTTTTCCTGGTCCGGCTTGCTATCGATGATCCGCAGCGCGTAGTTTGCCGCGGCGATCCCCTCGTAGAAGCCCGTCCAGACGGCGAAGGGCGAGTCGTAGTCGCTGTCCGTTCCCTCTTTCCAGAAATACATCTCGTCGTCGGTGATGGAGGTGACGCAGTCCTCGCTGAAGCCCCGGTCGACCACGTTGTCCGACATCATTTCACAGATCAGGTGGTAGGTGGCTTGCGGGTAGGCGCTCACCAGCAGTTCCTGCAGGTCGCTTACCGATTCCACCTTGGCGCGGTTATCCGGCTCCTCGTTCAAGAAATCATTACACCCGCACAAGGAGAGGATGCAGGCGATCGAAACGATCCAAAAGTCCTTTTTCATATCTTCCGCGTTTAAAATTAGAAACCAAGTTTTACCGTCAACGTGTACTGCCTCGGCACGGGGAGCGCCACGCCCCCGGAGCGCACGAACTCGGGGTCTTGCCCCTTGAGTGTCTTGTCGGAGAGGAGCAGGCAGACGTTGGAGACTGCCGCGCGGAGGGAGAGGGAGGAGAGTTGCGCCTCCTTCAGCCAGTCTCGCGGCACCGCGTAGGTCACGTATATGTCTTTTAGCCGGATGAAGTCCCCGCTGGCCACGCGCACGTCGGAATAGTTATAGGCATTGTACGCGCGCTGGAGGTAGGGATAGTCCTTGTAGTTCTCCGAGGTGGCCAGCGCGGGCACCCGGGTGAGGTTCTCGTCGCCAGGCACCATCCAGCGGTCGGCGAACTCCCTCGTCATGCCGATCAGGTCGGAGTAGCGGGAGCTGAACGCGGGGTAGAGGCGCAGCTTGCTGCCGAACTGGTAGGTGAAGAAGACGCCCGCCTTGAAGTTTTTAAAGTTAAAGGTGTTGTCCAGGCCGCCGATGTAGGTGGGGTCGACAGGCCCCTCGTAGTGCAGGAAGTCGGTGCGTTCGACCTCCTCGAAGTTCACCTCGCCCACGGTATTCGCGCCGTGTTCGTTTCGCAACACCGGCAGTCCCTCGTTGTTCAGGCCGACGAAGGGGATGGAGTAGAGACCCCGCACCGGGTAGCCTTCCCTGGGATAGCCCTCCACGGGAAGCATGTCGATCACGCGCGGGTTGGAGAAGAGGTTCGTGATCTCGTTCTTGTTGTAGGCGAAGGTGAGGTTCGTCTCCCATTTGAATTCCCTGTTGTTAAGGTTTTTTGTGTTCAGGGTGAACTCGAAGCCGCGCGATTTCATGTCCGCGTAGTTGGCGTACTTGAAGCGCTTTCCCCCGATGCCCGACGAGCGCATGACGCCGATCAGGTCAAAGCCCCGGCGCGAGTACGCGTCAAGGATCAGGCTCAGGCGGTTGTCGAAGAAGCCGAGGTCCAGCCCGACGTTCATCTCGTACTGTTTTTCCCAGGTGATCTCGGAGTTTTCCAGCTCCTGGATATAGATGCCGTTCTCCCGGTAGTCCACCGGGCGATAGGGGACGACGTTCCGGTAGACGACGGCCGAGTTGGTGGCAGGCCCCATGTTGGCGGTCAAGCCGTAGGTGGCGCGGAGGGTCACGCGAGAGAGTTGTTCGACGCGCTCGAGGAACCATTCCCGTTTCATGTGCCATCCCCCGCTGATGTTCCAGGTGGGCAGCCAGCGGGCCGCGCGGGATTTCCCCAGCTTGTTGGAGCCGTCGTAGCGCACGGTGGCGTTCAGGGTGTAGCGTTCGTCGAAGGAGTACCCGACGGTGCCGAAGGCGGCCACGAAGCGGTCGGTGTAATTGTTGTAGGAGAAGTAGGAGAGGCCCCGTTCCACGGTCTTCTTCAGTATGCGGTAGTCGACGAAGGGGACATTGCCCCGCTGGAATTGCATCCCGTAGCCGAAGTTCTCGGAGGCCGAGCGGTCGGTGCTCTTGATCTCGGTGCCGACCAGGACGTTCAGCCGGTGGAGGTCGCTAAAGAGGTTGTCGTAGTTGGCCATTCCCCGGAAGTAGTAATTGAGCAACATGTTGTCGCGCCGGGTGTAGAACCCGCCCTTGGGCAGCACCTCGATGGGGACGCCGGTCACGTTATCGGGGTCGCGGTAGAGGTTGGAGTTGGCCGCGCGGACCTCCTCGTTGTAGTCGGCCCGGTAGGATTCGGACATGTTGGAGTTTTCCATGATCTTGTGTTCCTGGCTGGTCTTCACGTAGCGTATCGACCCCATCAGTTTGATGTTCACGGGGCGGACGGGCTTGATCTCGAACTCGCCTTGCAGGCGGGCGTCCAGCATTTCCAGCTCGATCTGGTTATTGTTCAGCTCGTCGAGGATGTTAAAAGGGGCGTAGTTCATCGTGTAGAACTCGTAGTTCCCCTTGTCGTCGCGGGGACGCAGCACGCGGCTCGAGTTGAGGGCGTAGCTGAACGGGTTGATGTCGAAGGCCCTCGATATGCTGCCTGCTTGCGCGTCCACGGTGCGGGTGAGGGTGCCGGGAGCGATTTGCATGCGCATGGAGGCGTTGCTGATCAAGTTTAGACTGAGCCATTTGGTGATGTCCACCGAGGTGTTGATGTTGGCGGTGAAACGGTTCACCTTGTCGGTCGGCGACCATCCCGGGTCGTCGAAGAAGCTCAACGAGGCGTAGAAGCGGGCCTTTTCGATACCGGTGGAGATGGAAATGGAATGATTGTGTTGCATGCTGGGACGGAAAAGCACGTTGAACCAGTTGGTGTTGATCTTCTCGTACCTCTGCAGGAACTGCCTCATGCCCTCCGGCGTGTTGACCACCTCGAAGCTGTCCGTCTCCGGGTTGTAGTTGTTCCACCCGTCGTACAACTTCCTGAAGACCCCACCGTTGGCGCCGTTCAGAACCTCCACGTCGCGCAGCCATCCTTTTGCCTCCATGTCGAGGTAGACGGCCATTTGCTGTTGCGAGTTCATGATGTTGTACTCGCGGTAGGACGGCACCTGGCGCGTGGTGAACTCGCCGTTGTAGTTCAGCGTCATTTGCCCCGCGCGTCCCTTCCTGGTGGTGATCACGATGACGCCGTTCATTGCCCGCGCGCCGTAGAGGGCGGTGGCGGAGGCGTCTTTCAGTATCTGGAAGCTCTCGATGTCGGCGCTGTTCAGGCCGGCGACGGCCGAACTGATCAGGGTGGCCGCGTCGCCGGAGGACAGTTCGTCCGCGTTGATTTCCACGACGTCTTCGAGCACGACCCCGTCGATGACCCACAACGGTTTCATCTCCCCGAAGATCGAGGAGGAGCCGCGAATCTTCATCTTGGGGGCGGCGCCGAAGGTGCCCGACACGTTTTGTATGGCGATGCCCGCCGCTTTTCCCTGCAACATGCGGGAGATGTCGTTAGCCCCGTCGGACTCCAGCTTGTCGGCCCTCACCACGCTGGCGGAGCCGGTGAAGAGCTTCCGGTCGATGGTCTGGTAGCCGGTGACCACCACCTCGTCGATGGCGGCGACCGCTTCTTCCATGACGACTCGCTCCAGCGTCCGGGATTTGCTGTCGATCTCGCGGGCGACGTAGCCCATGAAGGAGAAACGCAGCGTTTGTTTCCCCGCGGGCACGCTCAGCCTGAAACGACCGTTCGCGTCCGTGGCCATTCCCGTCGTGGTTCCCTTGATCAATACGGTCACGCCCTGCATGGGGACTCCCGTTTCATCGACCACTTGCCCGCTGACGATGTTAACCTGGGGGACAGTGTCCCGGACTTGCGGCAAAGCCTCGCGGCTGTGACTTGAAGCCTCGCGGCTGTGACTTGAAGCCTCGTGTTTCTGACTTAGAGTCTCGTGTTTCTGACTTGGAGTCTCGTGTTTCTGGCTTAGAGTCTCGTGTCTTTGGCTTAGAGTCTCGTGTTTTTGGCTTAGAGTCTCGTGTTTCTGGCTTAGAGTCTCGTGTCTTTGGCTTAGAGTCTCGTGTTTTTGGCTTAGAGTCTCGTGTTTTTGGCTTAGAGTCTCGTGTCTTTGACTTAGAGTCTCGTGTCTTTGGCTTAGAGTCTCGTGTCTTTGGCTTAGAGTCTCGCGTCTTTGGCTTAGAGTCTCGTGTCTTTGACTTAAAGACACGCGTCTTTGACTTAAAGACACGTGTCTTTGACTTAAAGACACGTGTCTTTGACTTGGAGACACGTGGCTTTGACTTGGAGACACGCGGCTTTGACTTGGAGACACGCGGCTTTGTCCTAAAGACGCGCGATCTGTCGGGAATCCCGCGGCGGCGGGCAGGGCGAACAGCAGGAGGAGGATCGCC
>JAIROI010000138.1 GCA_031257615.1 Odoribacteraceae bacterium | reverse complement strand
CGACGCCGAACTGCTATCCGGCGACGCCGAACTGCTATCCGGCGACGCCGAACTGCTATCCGGCGACGCCGAACTGTTATCCGGCGACGCCGAACTGCTATCCGGCGACGCCGAACTGCTATCCGGCGACGCCGAATTGCTATTCGGCAGCGCCGAACTGCTATCCGGCGACGCCGAATTACTATCCGGCGACGCCGAACTGCTATCCGGCGACGCCGAATTGCTATTCGGCAGCGCCGGATGACGTAGATAAGAGGCATTGGGGCACGATTGAGCGTCAGCAAGGCATGATTGAGCGTCAGCAAGGCATGATTGAGCGTCAGCAAGGCATGGCTGAGCGTCAGTAAGGCATGGCTGAGCGTTGGCGAAGCGTTGGTGAGCGTCGATATGGCGATAGTAAGCGTTACTGACGCGTTGGTGAGCGTCAGCAAGGCGTGGGTGGATGTTGGCGACGCGTTAGTGAGGGGCGGAGAGGCGTTGGTGGGCGTTGTCAAGGTGTTGGGGAGGGAGAAAGGGGTGTGAATGAAGGGTGGGGAGAGGGTGGGAAGAGAGGGAGGGAGGAGCGCGGAATTTCATTACATTCGCGGGCGAAAGGAGAAAAGCATGAGTAAGACATTTTATATTGAGACGTACGGGTGCCAGATGAACGCGGCAGATAGCGAAGTGGTAGCAGCCATTCTCGAACATGAAGGGTATACAAGGGTCGAGGAGAAGTTCGAGGCCGACGTGATACTCGTTAATACCTGTTCGGTAAGAGAGAACGCCGAGCAAAGGGCAAGGGGACGCGTGCAGGGGTTCGCGGAGGTGAAGAAGAGACGACCGGAGGTGCTCGTCGGGGTCATGGGGTGCATGGCGGAGAGACTCGGGGAGGCGCTCTTTGAACAGGAAAAGAATGTCAATATCGTGGTCGGGCCGGACGCGTACATGAAGCTGCCGGAGTTGATCGAGCGGGCCGCGAGGGGCGAACGGGCCATTAACGTGGAGCTGTCGACCACGGAGACCTACCCGGGGATCTGCCCGTCGAGGGTGGACGCGACGGCCGCGTCGGGATTCGTGTCGATCACGAGGGGGTGCGATAATTTCTGTACCTATTGTATTGTCCCGTACACGCGGGGCAGGGAACGGAGCCGGCCGCCGGGGAGCGTGGTGAACGAGGTGCTGGCGCTGCGGGCCGGGGGGTGCAAGGAGGTGACGCTGCTGGGACAGAACGTGAACTCGTACCGGTGGCGGGGCGAGGGGGGGGCGACGATGGATTTCCCGGGGCTGCTGGGAGTGGTAGCGCGGGCGGCGCCGGACACGCGGGTGCGTTTCGCGACTTCCCACCCGCGGGACATGAGCGACAATATACTGAGGGCGATCGCCGATCACCGGAATATTTGCCGGCACGTGCACCTGCCGGTGCAGTCGGGGAGCAACGCGGTGCTGGCGCGTATGAACCGGAAGTACACGCGGGAGGCGTACCTGGATCGCCTGCGGGCCATTCGCGAGATACTCCCGGGGTGCGGGCTGTCGACGGACGTTTTCGTGGGGTTCAGCGGCGAGCGGGAGGAGGATCACCGGGCGACGCTGGAGTTGCTGGAGGAGGCGCGGTTCGACGCGGCGTTCATGTTCAAGTACTCGGAACGGCCGGGGACGGTGGCGGCGCGGAAGCTGCCGGACGACGTGGACGAGGAGACGAAGGGGAGGCGGCTGCAGGAGGTGATCGAGTTGCAGGGGCGGCTGTCGCTGGAGAGCAACCGGGCGGAGGTGGGACGGGTCGCGGAGGTGCTGGTGGAGGGGCCGTCGCGGCGGAACGAGGAGGAGGCGCGGGGTCGCACGGAACAGAACAAGATGGTGGTGTTCCCGGGAAAGGGCCGACGGGCCGGGGAGCTGGCGCGGGTGCGGGTGAAGGGTTGCACGGCGGCGACGCTGCTGGGCGAAATAGAGGAGGGGTAGATGGCGAGGAAGTTACGGAACGAGGAGTTGGGCAGGCTGTCGGTGGAGGCGTACAGGGGGGCGCGGAAGCTGCCGGTGGTCGTGGTGCTGGACAATGTTCGCAGCCAGCACAATGTCGGTGCGGTCTTTCGCACCGCCGACGCTTTCCGGGTGGAGAAGATTTTCCTTTGCGGGATCACCGCCACGCCGCCACACCGGGAGATTTACAAGACGGCGCTGGGGGCGGAGGAGAGCGTGGCGTGGGAGTACGTCGCGGAGACCGGCGCGGCGGCGCGGCGGCTGAAGGAGGAGGGGTACGCGGTGGTTGCCGCGGAACAGGTCGAGGGGAGCGCGGCGCTGGAGGAGTGGCGGTTGGAGTCGGGGAGGCGGTACGCGTTCGTGTTCGGCAACGAGGTGCGGGGGGTGAGCGAGGAGGTGGTGGCGCTGGCGGATTATTGCCTGGAAGTGCCGCAGTTCGGGACGAAACACTCGCTGAATCTCTCCGTGACCGCCGGGATCGTTCTCTGGCACTCGCTGCATCCCCTGTTCGGGGCGCTGGGGGATGAATTTGTTAAAAAAACAATAAAGCGATAGCCTCGCGCGATAATGATGCGTTTTTCAAATACCTTTGGACGGACACAAAACATGAACACATTAATTGATTTTTCACATGAAGACAACCATCAAACTCTACTCTTTAGCGTGTAACGATATTCGCGCTTACCTCTTTACCTTATTGTTCGTGGCCGGCAACCTGTTGCTTCCTCGCCTGTGCCACATGGTGGCCGACGGCGGTCTGATGCTGCTGCCGGTTTACTTTTTCACGCTGGTGGCGGCCTACAAGTACGGGCTGCAGGTGGGGCTGCTGACGGGCGCGCTGTCGCCGTTGGTCAACACGTTGCTGTTCGGGATGCCGGCGGCGGCGATGCTCCCGCTGATCCTGATCAAGTCGTGCCTGCTGGCCGGGTGCGCGGCGTACGCTGCCCGCCGGAGCGGTAAGGTGGCGTTTGTCGCCGTGCTTCTCGCCGTGGTCGCGTACCAGGCGGTGGGCTTCGCGGTGGAAGGCGCGTGGGTCGGCTTCGAGGCGGCGCGGCGCGCGTTGCAAGTTTCTGCCCCCGGCATCCTGCTGCAAATCTTCGGGGGCTATGCCTTATTAAAAGTGACCGAGAAATTATGAAGACACTGGAAGAAATCCTGGAGCGCTTCCGCGCGATGGAGTTCGAGGAAGAGTTCGACCTGATCGTGGCGATCGCGAATGGCGGGATCATCCCCGCCGCTATCCTGAATCAACGGCTGCGCCTGGAGATGCGGCTGTTGTACCTGGGGCTGAGAGATGACGATCAGCAACTGCTGTACGACTCGCCGCGGCTGCTGTACCCGGTGGACTTCGAGGTGAAGAAGAAGCGGGTGCTGGTGGTGGACGACCGGGTGAATACCGGGGCGACGCTCGTGACGGCGTGGGAACTGCTGACGGGGGCCAAGTATGTCCGGACGTTCGCCGTGAACGGGCAAGCCGATTACTCGCTGTACAACGAGCCGTGTTTTCCCCTCCCGTGGAACCTTTAAATCACTGACATGGACAGGCGAGATTTTCTGAAGGCGGTCGCCGTGGTGGGCGCGGCGATCACGATCAAGCCGAGCGAGGCGATGCATATCCTGACACAACGGACGCCGGCGACGGCCGGGGGGACGGTGGACATGGTGGCGGTGATGGGCGGCGAACCGGCGGCGATGTTCCAGAGAGGGATCGAGGAACTGGGGGGCATGGGACTGTTTATCAAGGAGGGACAACGGGTGGTGGTGAAGCCCAATATCGGGTGGGACAAGAAGCCGGAGCTGGCCGGCAACACGAACCCGGAGCTGGTGGGGGAGATCATCAGGCAGTGCTTCGCGGCCGGGGCCAAGGAGGTCGCGGTGTTCGACCACACGTGCGACGAGTGCCGCAAGACCTACAAGACGAGCGGTATCGAGGACGCCGCGCGGGCCGCCGGGGCGACCGTCGTGCACGCCGACCAGGAGTCGTTCTACCGGCCGGTCTCCCTCCCGCAAGGGAAGCGCCTGAAGGAAACCAAGGTGCACCAGGCGATCCTCGACTGCGACGCGTGGATCAATGTCCCGATCCTGAAACATCACGGGGGAGCCAACCTGAGTATCTCGATGAAGAATTACATGGGGATCGTGTGGGACAGGCCCTACTTCCACTCGCACGACCTGCAACAGTGCATCGCGGACGTCTGCACGTTTAGCAAGAAGCCGGTGCTGAACGTGGTTGACGCCTACCGCCTGCTCAAAACCAACGGGCCACAAGGACGAACGGCCTCGGACGCCGTGCTGACCAAGGGACTCTTTCTCTCGCGCGACATCGTGGCCGTCGATACCGCCGCCGCCCGCTTCTTTAACCAGGTGCGGGAGATGCCACTCGAACGGGTCGGACACCTGGCGAACGGGGAAGCGCTGCAACTCGGGACGATGAGCCTCGACGCGCTCAACGTGAAGCGCGTGAAAATGTAGGCCATGCTGAGGATAACGCGCGTCATCGTCTCCGCGCTCGCGATCACCTCGATCACTCTCTATTTCGCGGACTTCACCGGGTGGGCGTCAAGCCTCGCGGTGGGGATTCAACTGCTGCCGGCGATCGTGGCCGGGGCGTGGGCGGTCGTCGCCGCGTGGGTGCTGATTACCCTGGCGACGGGGCGCGTCTACTGCTCGACCGTCTGCCCGATGGGGATATTCCAGGACGTCGTCGGGTGGCTCTCGCGGCGCGTCGGCAAGAAGAAGAGACAGCGCTACCGGGCGCCGCGCGGGTGGTTGCGATGGACGGCGCTCGTTGTCCCGACGCTCCTCTTTATCGCGGGCGCTCCGCTGCTGCTGGCCCTCCTGGAACCGTATAGCGCCTACGGACGGATGGCAACCGCGCTGTTCCGCCCCCTCTACATGGCAGGCAATAACCTCCTGGAAACGATCTTCTCCAGTTTTAACGATCATACTTTCTACCGCGTGGGGGTGTTTGTCCACGACCCCTTCGCGCTGGTCGTCGCCCTGCTGACCCTCGCGGGTGTGGGGACGCTGGCGTGGGGACGCGGACGGACATGGTGCAACACGCTGTGCCCGGTGGGCGCGCTGCTGGGACTGCTGGGGAAGTACTCGCTGTTCAAGGTGCGCGTCGACGAGAGCAAATGCACCCGCTGCGGCGCGTGCGCGGCGAAGTGCAAGGCCGGGTGCATCAATAGTAAAGAGAAGCGCGTGGATCATAGCCGCTGCGTGGCCTGCTTCAATTGCCTCGACTCGTGCCGCTTCAACGCCTTGACGTTCGCCCCGCCCGCTCGCCGGCAGGAGCGCGTCGACGCCTCCAGGCGACACTTCCTGGTGGCGTCGGCCGGCGTGCCCGCGGCCCTGGCAAGCAGGTCGATGGAGCGGGTGACCGGGACGACCAAGCGACGGAAGCAGTACGCGGTGGCCCCGCCGGGCGCCGTGTCGCACGATCACCTGCTGCACCGCTGCACCTCCTGCCACCTCTGCATCAGTAAGTGCCCCTCCAACGTGCTGAAACCCGCCTTCATGGAATACGGGCTGGCGGGCATGATGCAACCCGTCGTCCACTACGAGAGGGGGTTCTGCAACTATAACTGCACCGTCTGCGGCGAGGTCTGCCCGAACGGCGCGATCACCCCGCTGACCACCGAACAGAAACAAATGACACAGATCGGCCGCGTCGTGTTTGTCGAGGAACTCTGCATCGTCATCGCCAACGGCACCAGCTGCGGCGCCTGCTCGGAACACTGCCCCACGCAGGCCGTCGCGATGATCCCTCACGAGGGAGGACTGACGCGGCCGAAGATCGACGACTCGATCTGTGTCGGCTGCGGCGGTTGCGAGTATATCTGCCCCGTGCGCCCCCTGCGCGCGATCTATGTCGAGGGACGACAGGTGCAGTCCGAGCGCGCCGCCTTTAAAGAGGAGGATAACGGGGAGATCATTATCGACGACTTCGGCTTTTGACTTGCTCCGGCGCCGATTCTTTTTACCTTTGCACACACTAAAAATGATACCATCATGATACCATCACATCCCATCATCGAGTGCGGCCTCGGAACGCCGGAAATCATCGGAATCGCGGTGATCGTGTTGATCCTGTTCGGCGGACGCAAGATCCCCGAATTGATGCGCGGGCTGGGCCGCGGAGTGAAAAACTTCAAGGACGGCATGAACGGCGTCGAAGAGGAGATCAATAAGCCTGCGAAACCGAAAAAGGAGGATGAGTGAACAGGGAATGACCTTCTGGGATCACCTCGACGAACTGAGGAAGGTGCTCCTGCGCGTCTGCGTCGCGACGCTCCTGTTCTCCATCGTCGCGTTCGCCTGCAAGGAAACACTCTTCAACATCCTCCTGGCGCCGAAACAGCCGGACTTCATCCTCTACCGTCTGCTCGGGCAACTCGCCGCGAGCTTTTCGATGGATTTCCTGCAGCCGGGGGAGTTGCACTTCGAACTGACCAGCACGCGCCTCACCTCGCAGTTCATGATCCACATGACTACCTCCCTCTACGCCGGTCTCCTCCTCGCTTCTCCTTACGTTATCTTCCAACTCTTCGGTTTCGTCGCCCCCGCGCTTTACGCTCACGAGCGCCGTTACTCCGCGCGCGTGCTCTGCGCTTCCTTTCTGCTCTTCTTCGCGGGTATCCTCCTTTGTTACTTTATCATCTTCCCCCTCTCCCTCCGTTTCCTGGCTACTTACAAGGTCACGGAGGAGATACTACTCCTGTTCACGCTCGACTCGTATATTACTACCTTCGTCACACTCTCGCTCATGATGGGCCTCCTCTTCGAGATACCCGTTCTCTCGTGGTTACTCGCCAAGCTCGGCCTCCTCAACGCCGCGCACATGACCCGTTACCGCCGTCAGGCCATTGTATTTATCCTCGTCATCGCCGCCATCATCACCCCCACCACCGACATCTTCTCCCTGCTCCTCGTCAGCCTCCCCATCTACGCCCTCTACGAGGCAAGCATCTGCATCGTCAAGCGTACTTTGCCCCACGGGAAATAACGCGTACCTTTGCCCACCGTAATCAGAAAAATTGAACATCATCGTGGGATTGAATCAAGAGATAGCCAAAAGACGCACTTTCGGAATCGTTAGCCATCCGGACGCGGGAAAGACAACACTGACAGAGAAACTACTCCTGTTTGGAGGGGCAATTCACGTCGCTGGAGCCGTCAAATCAAACAAGATCAAGAAAACCGCCACCTCCGACTTCATGGAAATCGAGCGACAAAGGGGCATCTCCGTCGCCACCTCCGTCATGGGCTTCGAATACAGGGAGACGAAGATCAACATCCTCGACACCCCCGGGCATCAGGACTTTGCCGAGGATACCTTCCGCGTCCTCACCGCCTGTGACAGCGTGATCATCGTTATCGATGCAGCCAAGGGTGTCGAAACACAGACGCGCAAGCTGATGCAGGTCTGTCGCTTGCGCGGAACGCCCATCATAGTCTTTGTCAACAAGCTCGATCGCCCCGCGGATCACCCCTTTGACATCCTCGACGACATCGAGAAAGAGTTGCAAATCCACGTTACCCCGCTGAGCTGGCCCGCCGGAAGCGGCGAACTCTTCCGTGGTATCTACAACATTCGCGAGCAAAACCTCTGCATTTACTCGCCAAGCATTCAGACCATCCCGCAAGGAATCGAGATCAACGACATACTTTCGCCCGAGCTTGACGAGCATGTCGGCGAGCGCGCCGCTAAACAACTCCGGGAAGACCTCGGCGTCGCCCGCGAAGTCTATCCCGCCTTCGACCGAGACCGTTACCTCGCCGGTGACCTCGCCCCCGTCTTTTTCGGGTCCGCCCTGAACAACTTCGGCATCCGTGAAATGCTCGACTGTTTTATCCAGATCGCACCGTCGCCACTGCCTCGCCAAACCGAGGAACGGCTCGTACGGCCGGAGGAGGAGAGTTTCTCCGGATTCGTCTTCAAGATTCACGCGAACATGGACCCCAATCACCGCGACCGCGTCGCCTTTGTCAAGGTATGCTCCGGTACCTTCGCCCGCAACACTCCCTATCTACACGTCAGGCTACGGAAAACGCTCAAGTTCGCCTCCCCGACTGCCTTCATGGCTGCCAAGAAGTCGATCATCGACGAGGCCTACCCCGGGGATATCGTGGGGCTACACGACACCGGCAACTTCAAGATCGGCGACGCTCTTACCGCAGGTGAACAGCTGCATTTCAAGGGAATTCCAAGTTTCTCCCCTGAACTCTTCAAGTACATAGAGAACGCCGACCCGATGAAGGCGAAACAGCTCGCCAAAGGTATCGACCAACTCATGGACGAGGGGGTAGCTCAACTTTTCGTTAACCGTTTCAACAACCGTAAGATCATAGGTACCGTTGGCGCACTGCAGTTCGAGGTCATCGAATACCGTCTCCTTCACGAGTATGGAGCCTCGTGTCGCTGGGAGAACGTGAACCTTTACAAGGCTTGCTGGGTCGAGGCCGCGGACGCGAGCGTGCTCGACGACTTCAAACTCCACAAAGCCCAGTACATGGCCGCGGACAAGCACGGGCGAGACGTCTTCCTCGCCGAATCGGAGTATATGCTCAGAATGGCGCGGGACAACTACCCGAAACTCAACTTCCACTTCACTTCCGAATTTTAGAAAAAACGCACCCGGCGCGTATACTCGCACCGGGCGACTCCGCGTTGTTCGGCGCGGTACTTATTCTTCATTTTTTCTCCCGCGCGGCCTGGTAACGAGCAGGTACCACGCTATTTTCACGCCCACCAGGATCAGCACGCACCACGCGAACGTCTTCCAACCGGCCCACTCCATCAACTCCGTTTTCCCGTTCTGCTGGTAGTTCACCATCTGCAAAATGGCCCACGCCATGCCAATGGCAAGAAAAAACCTGACAATTTTCATACGCAATCGTGTTAATTCCCCGCGAAGATACGGTAAAAACCCTGGTTTCTACCGTGCAGAAAAATATTCACACCCTCGATACCGTTTATTTTACCGTCCCGGCGTTTGTCCGCACGGTAGTGTTCGCGGGTTACGCGGTGTGGAGCGGGAGAGGCGGGCGAATGAGTGGAATTGCCAGGCGGACGACGAGGAAACTGGGGATCGCACTGCAGATGATCCATAAGAAAAAGAGTGGATAACCGATTAACTCCTGCAACCAACCGGAAAACATGCCTGGAAGCATCATGCCGAGAGCCATGAATCCGGTGCAGATGGCGTAGCGGGCAGCGCCGAGTGGGCCGTCGCTAAAGTGAATCATAAACACGGTATAGGCGGTGAAGCCGAAGCCGTAGCCAAATTGTTCGACGGCTACGCAGGATGAGATCTGCCAGGTGGAAGAGGGAATGGCGAGAGAGAGGTAAACGTAGACAAGGTTAGGAATGTTCAGGGCGAGAGCCATCCACCAGATGCAGCGACGGAGACCGCGACGGGCGAGCAACATGCCACCGGTGACGCCACCGACAACCAAAGCGACGAGACCCACGCTACCGTACGCGAGACCGTAATCGACAGTTGACATCCCCAGGCCACCGAGCGACGCGTCGTCCAACAGAAATGGCGAGGCGATCTTTACGAGTTGCGCTTCGGCAAAACGAAAGAAAAGAAGGAATGCCAACGCCGGTAGAATGCCTGTAGTTGAAAAGAATACGCGAAAGGGAGCCAGGTAGCCGGCGAGTCCGGCGCGCGTCGCCGGCTTATCACGCGGGGGGCGAGGGAGAACGAAAGCGTGGTACGCGGCGAGTAGAAAGTAGACGACGGCCAGCAGAATAAAGACAACGAGCCAAGCGGAGGAGACGACAGAAGTCGAACGCGTCGCGGCGTAATGCTTCTCGAGGAGACCGGCCAGCACGACGATTCCACCCTGTCCCGCCAGGACAGCGAGCCGGAAAAAAGTGTTGCGCCACCCGACAAAGAAAGCTTGCCGGCGTTCGTCGAGCGCCATCATGTAGAAACCGTCGGCGGCAATGTCGTGCGTGGCCGAGCTAAAGGCGATTAGCCAGAGGAAAGCGAGTGAATACCTGACGGCATCGTGGCCAGGGAGGGAGAGGGCGACTCCTGCCAGGCATGCACCGCCAAGAAGCTGGGTGACAATGATCCACCAACGTTTCGTACCGAACATTTCCACGACAGGACTCCACAGCGGTTTGATGACCCAGGGGAGATACAACCAGCCGGTGTACAGCGTAATCTCCGCGTTCGACAAACCCATTCGTTTATAGAGAACTAAGGAGAGCGTCACCACGATCGCGTTCGGCAGGCCTTGCGCGAAATAAAGGGAAGGTATCCACGACCAGGGTTTCATCGCTGCGGCCATCAGTAGACTGTTTGTAATTGTGCAGCAGGAAAATACCGGGCGAGAATTTCCCGGTAGGAACTGCCGTTGGCGCTCATCGCGGCAGCGCCGACTTGACAGAGACCCACGCCGTGTCCCCAACCTGCCCCGCGGAGGGTAAAGCGACGCGGGTTTCCGTCGAGATCGCGTTCGATGACCGGCACAAAAGCGGAACTAAAGAGGTGCGTGCGCGAAAGCGCTTGCCGGATATACAACTCTTTCCCGATAACGATACTGTCGAGCGTCCCGACAAGCCGCAAGCGGGTCAGTCGCCCGGAGTCGCCACGCTCCACCGGCTGCAAGTCAACGAGATCGCCAATGTCGACGCGCAAGCGTTCGCGAACGATAGCCGAAAGCTCGTCGGCAGCATAAGAGACACTCCAGCGGAAGAAGTCTCTCGTTTCCCGGTCATAATCGTTCAGGCAGTTTCCGAGCAGCTGCTCGTCAGCGACATCGCAGTCAGCGCGGGGGCGAGAGAGAATCCATTCCCGCGCGTGCTCCTCATCGCGCAAGTCGGGCGAAGCGGGTCCGTCGGCACGGTCGTCCACCTTGACAAGATAGGGATGATGATCTGCAGCCCAGGCGCTTTCGAAGCGTTCGGTAGCTCCCCCGCAGCATTTCGAGAAGCGCGTGTCGCAGATCTTCCCCTGATAAACCAGCACTTGCCCGCGCGTCGAGTTGACAGCGCGCGCGGCCCTCTCGTTCTCCCTTCCAATCCCCTGATAGCGTTGGCAGTGATCGTCCGCGCACACGTCGTACAGGAGATGTTCCTCGCGGTCAAACCACCGTATATCTTCGCCCCGGGTAGCGGGTCTATCGGCGGGTGGCGACTTCCTTTTCTCTCTCTGCGCCAGTATCCAGCCGCGCGAGATCACGGCGTGTGCCTTCAGCAATTCCATCGGCGCCGCGGCGTTCATCTCGGAAGAGATGACGCTCGTCAAGTAATCTTCCAGCGACGCGACGTTTACCGCGGTCAGCGTCGCGCCTTCCTCGATGATCTCCAGCGCTCCTCGAAATCGCTGTTCCTCCGTCCGTTCCCAGTGGAAATGCACGCCGATGGCTACCCCCTGAAGATCGAACGAAGCATCCGGCGCGAGCGGTCGGAAAGTAAACCCGGAGGGTATCTCCTCCGTCCGTTCCCCTTGTCGGAGAAGTAGTTTCCCGGGGCCTACCCGCTCCGCGGAACACTCGCCCTCCCCGCCGCTGAAAGGGCCATTCAACCGGAAGCATATTCGCGGAGCAGAAACGATTCCTACGCGTAAACTATTCATGATGCAGTCGATAACATTCATCCACTCGCACGCGCGCCGAAACTTGCTCGAACATCCGGCGCAATAACGGTTCGTCGTAGCGATCGTAATCCTCCTGACGCGTAGCGACAACGACGCCACCCATCTCGATGCTGCCCGGACTAAAAAGAACGCGCTCGCTACCGTCGTCGAGGTAATACTCTCGCGGGCGATGCGCGCGTCGCGGTGCGATGACGACGCGCCAGGCGCTTTGTTCATGCCAGACTATCAGGTTATACATCAAGTTGGCCTCCTCGATATCGGCAATTGCTCGTCGTAGCCGTTCGAGTATCCTTTGGCGTTCTTCCCCTTGCATGACGACGATCGCGCGCGAATAATTCGCTATACGGTCGCCGAGAGAAACGACGGGGGTATTGCCGGCGCGATGCGCGACATCCTGCTCGACAGGCAGGAGACCTCTGGGAATCAACTGTACGTGTAGGTGGTCCGGCACTGATGCGCCACATCCCGGCCCGTTATAAATCGCGGTATAGGCGGTGAAATCGCGAGCGAGCGACAGGAGATCGTCCAGGTGACGGTCTATTTGCTGCGGCACATGCTCCCTGGCAGCGACGGTGAAGTGGCGTCGAAAAACCGGAAAAGGGTTGACATACACGTCGAAAGTGTTATTATACCTTGCTTTCCGTTGTTCGTCCGGCATGTGCGCGGGGCATAGCGGACAGGGTCTTCGCGCCGCGGCCGATGGATCGGCAGTCGTAGAAATCACGCGCGCCGGATTATACTGTACGCGCAGTTCGTGGTTTCCGCAACTTATCCGCTTCTCCTGTAGCCGTTCAGTCGCCAAATATCGTTTCCGCGTCTCCTCCCATGTCTTCAGTTGTCGTTCATAAAAAACTTCCAATTGTTCCGCGTTCAGGCTGCGTTGCCGGATATAATCATGTCGCGCGATCATCTCGTTTGTGCGCAGCGTATCCTTGTAAGCGTCTCGCGCGTTGATGCTACGGATATCCTGCGCGGCGTCCGAGTTCCCCGACCAGCGGCGGCAGAGATAGAGCGGCTCGTATATCCTGCCTACGCGGTATCTGCGGGAAATCGCCAGCATAGCGGCATAATCTTCGCCGTAGCTGGCGTTTGGCATTCCTGTCGCCCGGAGTATCGGCGTGTAGAAAGCCCGCGGCGCCCCGAAACCATTCACGCGGAGGGCGTTGTTCGGGCCATTCTCCGGCGTCCACTCCCTGTGATCGACGATTCCCGGGGGGATCTCCTTGAGCTGATCGTTCACCAACCGGTATGATCCGACTACTGCCGCGCATTGTTCTCGGTAAAACGCGTCGACAATCTTGTCCAGCACGTTCTCATCCGCGTAGAGATCGTCGCTATCCAGCTGAACAGCAAACTTTCCACAGCTGCGATGCCTCGCGGCATACATCCAGCATCCGCCGATACCAGAGCCGCGCGGGGGGACGAGGCGCAGCACCCGTTGGTCTCTCTCGCACCACTCGCGAATGACCGAAGTCGTTCCGTCAGTCGAATGATTGTCAACCACCAACACGTTAAATGGAAAAATCGTTTCCTGGGCAAGCGCCGATCGAATCGCGTCTCCGATGGTTCGTTCCCGGTCGCGCACCGGAATGATGACGGAAACTTCCTTATCGAACCGTTCGTTGAGCGGCGTCGCGTCGAAGGGTGGCAGTAGAAACACCCCTATCCGTTCCAGGTGGCGCGAGCAAGCGATTTCCATCTCCTCCTGCACCTCCCGATTCTTGGGATTCACGTAATCGAATTGCCCCTCGCGCTTCTCCTCGCGGACGGAGTATAATATATTCGGCGCCCGGACAATAGGACCTTCGCGCGATAGCCGCAGGCGGGCGTCATAGAATGCGGCGTAGCGATAGTCGCGCGACATTTCTGCAGTCACTTTACGCAAACTTTCCGCACGCACGCAGATCAGCGGCCCGAAATGAAAGTCGTCGCGGAGGCTACCCGACTGGTAATCTATGGTAGGTCGCGACGCGATCGCGCCTCCCCGTTCCGTCTGGTAGTCGGAATAGAGCATGACAGCCCCCTTCTCTTTAGCCACTCGGTAGAAACTGACCTCGGCGTCCCATTTCGGTTTCGCGGCCGCGGTGCTGAGGAAAATGTAGGGGTCTTTCGCGCGTTCCGCTATCTCTCTGAGTGCGTCGCGAGAGGGATACAGGGGAATCTGCGCGATATTCATTCCGTGCAGAAGTGAATCTGTTTCACGATGGCCCGCGTACACACCGGGCAAAAGTCATCTCCTTTCAGCGTTCTCATCAGGCAGTCCTGTCGCGGGCGATAAATGCCTTTATTGACATACCCTGCACCCTCGTAGACGCCGATTCGCTCCGGCCGGGCAGGGTCGAGCGGCGTGGGGACGGGGGTATCTTTTTCGACGAGATCCTGCCACTTGCGCGCGAAGTCCACCAGCGTCGTGATGTTAGCCTCCCACGGCTCGACGTCAGGGGGATACATATCGTTATATGTCGCGTCTTCCGCGTATTCGTCGCCCAGCCCCAGGAAGAGATGCCCGAACTCGTGAACATAGACCTTTGCAGAAAGGAGGTTTCCCGAAACACTGATACCGTAATGGTTATAGATGGCCCCGCCCCCGTACTTGCTCGTGTTCACGATCACGTAGATCAAATCGTAGGGGACATTCGCCGCCAGGTCGCGAAGTGTCTTATGATCGTATGTCATCAGGTATCGCTCGGAATTGAGTGTGTAAAATGACGCGCTCAACAGCGTGCTTTTCCACACACCTGCTGCCGGATTGTCAGTCCCCGACTCCTCCGACGGCGCGAGTACTGCCCGCACGTTAAACGCCTGCTGGTGTTCGCGATAAGGAGAAAAGGAAAATAATCCTCGCGTAAACTCCCGGCTGTCGGCGAGAAACTTTTCCATCTCTTCGGCGGTATAGCCGTCGGGCAGGAGCACAATATCCACGCTTCGCGCGGGACTGCCGGAGGAGAGGATCTCGCGCGTCGGATATACCCGTCGTCGCTCCTTTTTAATAAAGTAGTCTTCTACGCGCACCGCGTGTTCAAGTTTTTTCTCGAACTCGCCCCTTCTATTCCTCAACGAAATCTCGATCAGCGCGTCTTTTTTCGGGTAAGGCACTATCACCGAACCGGTAGCGGCCTTACGCACGCGCGTCGCCTCCTCGGAGTCGCGCCACTCGCGGAAGAGCGTGCAGAAGCCCCGCGAATAAATTGGGGTACCGGTGGCCAAGTCGCGAAGCGTCACGTAGTAATTGCCGTACAGGGTGGTATCGATCAAGTTCACTACCGACCCACCCCAGAACGGTTCCTCGATCAACTCGTCGAAAAACAGCTCCTCCCCGGCGCGATCTCCAGCATGAATAAAATCCATTCGCAAGGTTTTCAGCTCAAACCAGTCGTTAAACTGCGGCTGCACGGTCTGCGCGCCCAGCAACAGGGGCAACGCGCAAGCGATCATCAAAAATACTCGTTTCATCTTTACTCCTTATAATATATTCTTTTTACGCGATGCGAAATGCCGGTAAGTACTTCGTATGGAATGGTGCCGACGCGCTCGGCCAACTCCGCGACGGGGATATACTTCCCGAAAATCTCCACCCTGTCTCCGACCTCGGCGCCGGTCTCCGTGGCGTCGATCATGCACGAATCCATGCAGATATTCCCGATATACGGCGCGCGCCCGCATCGAAGGAATACTTCCCCGCGACCATTTCCCAGGCGACGATCCAATCCGTCGGCATATCCAATCGGCAGCGTGGCAATGATCGAGGTACGGGTGGTGCGGCCCAGGCGATTATATCCCACGGTCTCGCCTGCTGCCACGCGACGAATCGCCGACACGCGCGTCGTCAGCGTACTTACCGGCGATAGCTTTGCTCCGGCGGCGCTGACGCCGTGCAGACCGATGCCGAGGCGCGTCATCTCGAAGTGATACTCTGGGAAACGCTCGGCGCCGGCAGAATTTAACAGGTGCCGCCAGATCGGATAGTCGAATGCCGATTGGATGCTCGCACACAACTCCTTGAAACGGCGCGCTTGAAGGTGCGTGAATTCGTCGTGCGCCGGGTCGTCGCTGCCTGCCAGATGCGAGAACAAGGTGCGCGGGTAAGCAGCGCGGGGAACGCTAAAAAAGTTAAGCAGCGCGGGGAGGTTTTCAGCGTCTAATCCCGATCGATTCATCCCCGTGTTTAGCTTGACGTGCAAGGGAAAACGTTTCACTCCGTGTCGCTCCAGCGCGCGCTCGAAAGCTTCGAGCAGCTCGATCGAGTAGATTTCCGGCTCGAGACCGAGAGCGATCATCTGATCGAAGGCCTCGCTATCGGGATTCATCACGGCGATCGGAAGCCGCACGCCCGCGGCCCGCAACTCCATCCCCTCGTCCGCGAACGCCACCATCAAATAGTCCACGCGGTGGTACTCTAATAATGACGCCACCTCCTTGGCGCCGCTTCCGTATGTAAATGCTTTCACCATCACCGCCAAACGCGCCGGCGTCAGCCCCCTGAAATAATTCAAGTTCTGCACCATCGCGTCCAAATCCACCTGTAGCAAAGTCCCGTGCGACTGTTTTTGCAGAAACGCGGCGACATATTCCAATTGAAACCGCCTGGCGCCCTTCAGCAATATCAGCTGATTGCGAAACGACTTTCTGTCCTCGCGCGCCAGGAATAGCTCGGTAGTTTCGTGGAAGCGCGAACCTTCTGGAAATGCGTCGCGGTATTTTGCCAGCTCCTTCCCGATGCCGATCACGCGCGAGACGCCGGCCTCCTTCACGGCCTCGGCGATCTCCGCGTACAAGTCGGTCGGGTAGCGCCCGGTCTCGTCAAAGTCCGTGAGTATGACTACTCTTTCCTTCCACCGTTCGTGCAGCGATAGCGAGCGTAATGCCAGCAGGAAAGACGACGGCTCCGAGTTGTAGAAGTCGTTTACCAACGTGCAACCATTCACGCCTTCCTTGATTTCCATGCGCATCGCCACCGGCGTCAGGCTTTTCACCCGGCCGGCGACCTCCTCGAGCGGCATCCCCTCGAGCAACAGGAAGCACGCGGCATTGAGCGCGTTTTCCCGCGAGGCCTCGTCGGCGAACGGGAGGGTAAATCGCGCGCGCTGCTCCCCGTAACTCGCTTCAAAATCAGCGCCTGGCCCTACGCGCAGCGTCGCGCGCTCGCTTTCTCCCCAGGAGAAAAATTGCTTCCCCGGGCATAGCGCGCGCAACCCCTGCTTGCCATCCAGCGTCTCGCCCTCTCGCGCGATCACCGCGGTACAATGCTCGAACAACTTCGCCTTCTCCCGTAGTTTCTCCTCTCTCGACGAAAAATTTTCATCGTGCGCGTCGCCCAGGTGGGTAAAAATACCCACTTCAGGCCGAATCATCTGCGCGAGCCGCTCCATCTCTCCCGGTCGAGACATGCCTGCTTCGATAATCGCTATCCTATCATTTTCGCTGATCCCCAGCAACGACAGTGGCACGCCTACTTGAGAATTGTAGCTCCGCGGCCCCCGGTAAAGCCTCCATGATGCGGGCGCCATTTGATGAATCCACTCCTTGACAATCGTCTTTCCATTACTTCCGGTGATTCCCACCATGCGCGCTTTGGCGCGGAAACGATGGCTTTCTGCCAGCAATTGCAGCGCCTCCAAAACGTCGGGAACCATGATCACGTTCGCGTCTCCCAAATGCCGAAATTCCCTCTTATCGTTACTCACCACAAACGCGCGTACACCTCTTTGATATAGATCCCGCACGTAGTCGTGTCCGTCGTGTCGCTCGCCCGGCAGTGCGAAAAACACCGCGTGAATCGGTCGCTGGACGGTGCGGCTATCGATGCTACACTCCTTGATCCGCACCGAGATACCGTGATGCAACACGCCCAGCGTAAATTCCATGATTTCTTGGATGGAATAATTCATAGGCATCGCGCGTTAAGGCGTTTATTCGCGGTAGCAACAAAAGTGTATGTCCTGACGTGCGGTTTTGACATAAAAACTCGTTTTAATTCGCCGCGAATATAGTAGTTTCTCCATAACTCGCCAATGTTTTTTTCCCCGAAATACCTCCGCACTTTAGTAATTTATTTTTTTTGACTTTCCGACGCGTCCGCGAGCGATTCGGCGATTTTCTTCTGACATTCCCTCTCTCGCGCGCGCGTTCCTTATTATAGTAGGCGACGCCCGCGCTACGCGCGTATATAAGGTGCGATCGATTATAAACGACCTTTTGCTCGTACATTTTTTCCCGCGTTAAAATTTAAACCCGGACTTCGCGCGCGAACAACGGTACGTTGTAAGATCCGATTCACGGTTTCGCGCGCGAACAATTGGGCGCGTAAAATCCAATTCATGCCTTCGCGCGCGAACAACGGGGTATGTAAAATTTAATTCATGCCTTCGCTCGCGAACAATTGGGCACGTAAAATCCAATTCATGCCCTCGCGTGCGAACAACGGGGCGCGTAAAATCCAATTCATGCCCTCGCGTGCGAACAACGGGGCGCGTAAAATCCAATTCATGCCCTCGCGCGCGAACAACGGGGCGCGTAAAATCCAATTCACGGTCTCGCGTGCGAACAATTGGGTATTGCAAAACTCAACTCGCACCTTCGCGCGCGAACAATTGGGCGTTGTAACATCCGATTTACGCCTTCGCGCGCGACGAATTTCGGGTTTTAAGATCGAGGAAGATGAAAAAACGCGCCTCATATATGTAGTTTGCATTTTCAGAAACTCCCATTTTACAAGGGTTTGCGGGCCGTCGCCAAAAAAAAGCAATCTCGACCTAAAAAAAAACGCCAATTTATTTGCACAGTCAAAAATCCCGTTGTACATTCGCGGTGTGAAAATCATTGTAAACTTTTAATACGTTAATCACCATGAAGAGTCAAATAGTTCAGATAAACCTCGCCCGCTTGTCCAACGAAGTCTTTGTAGAGTTTTTCGCGGACATTATCGCGTGCATGGATAAATTCGGAGCCGGAGCTATCGGGATCAAGCAAACAAGCGACGACTTGAAAGCTTCTTTCCAGAAAGTGCCGACCGTTCTCGATGCGGTTCGCAAAAGCGAGTACACTATCGCGCTGAAAACCCAGGATAAATTCAGGGATGAAGTAGCCCGCGGACTCACGGCGTTTGTGAGGTACCTTATTAATAGCCCGGATGAACCCGAGCAGGTTGCCGCGAGAGGCATATTGCTTCTCCTCGACCACTACTGGAGCATCCCTAAACGCTCCTACCAGAAGGAGAGCGCCGCGGTCAACGACCTGCTGAAGGAATTAAGTACTACTCTCTCCGTCGAGCGCCTCACGCTGCTCGGTTGTACGGCGGCCGTCGAGCGCCTCCGCCGGGTAAACGCCAAGTTCGAGGAGCTTGTCCGCGATCGTTACGCGGAAGTTTCCGGTCGTCCGAAGGTCTCCATGAGGGAACTTCGCGCGGAAATCGCCGAGAAGTTTGGCCTGATGCTCTATCGTCTGGAGGGAGTCATCGCGCTTAACGGTATCGATTTCACGCCGGAGCTGGCAGGTTTCGTTAACGAGTACAACGTCATCGTCAATTCCTACAAGATCGTGCTGGCGCAGGAGCAAGGACGTCGCAGGGCCGCCAAAGCCAATAACGATAAAGACGACGCCGACGACGAAAGTAATGGTAATGATACCCCGGAAACACCGGAGGAACAATAAATCCTTGGGAAATGCGATTTCCATAGGCTTAACTTGGTATATATTCGTTGGAGAAGGAAGGTCTCTGCAGGCCTTCCTTCCTTTGAACAACGGTAACAAGAATTGGTGAGACCGGGTAAATGATAAATCGCTGGGAAGTGTCATTTTT
>JAIROI010000114.1 GCA_031257615.1 Odoribacteraceae bacterium | reverse complement strand
GCTTGGTATCCCTGCCTTGCGGCAGAGGAGATTTCCGATCGTTCTTGCGAACAGTCTGCGTAATATGCGTTGTATGCGTTTTCCATCATTTGATTTCGCGTGACAAATGGATTCAGTTTGTTGCCGGCAAAGCTGACGAAAAATTTTCTATCACACAAGCATTCCACCACATTTTCTGTCAAACTTTTTTCCGCGCCCCACTTTTTCAACAAATCCCCCCCCGCGTCCGCCACCTTCCGAACAAGTCATCCGACCAACATCTCCCCCAACCGCACCTATATATAATAAGGTATGTTGCGAGGGGGAGAGAGACCTTGGTTATTGTTGCGGGGAGGAAGTGAGGGGGGAGGCGTGGTGGTGGAGGGGCATCGTCGCTTGCGCAATGCCTCCATCACAGAGGGCGGAATAAAAAGGGGGGCGTCTGTACAGGCGCCCCCTCAACCATCAAAATTATCCCGAGGGATTATGTTATGCGTCAACTGTTCGAGAGAACTACTTTGTGGCGTTTTCTTTCTTGGCCGATCGCTTGGTGAAATCGTAACACGAGGGCGTTGCGATAAACAGCGATGAATAGGTACCCACGATGACGCCTATCAACAGGGCGAAGATAAAGCCCTTCAGCGAGGCGCCGCCGAAGATAAAGATGGCGAGCAACACCACGATCGTCGAGAACGACGTATTGAAGGTGCGGCGCAGCGTGGAGTTCAGCGCGTCGTTGACCACCGTCTCGTCGTCCCGCTTCGCGTAGAGCCGTCGGTATTCCCGGATGCGGTCGAAGACCACCACCGTGTCGTTCAGGGAATACCCCACCACGGTCAGGATCGCCGCGATAAACGACTGGTCGATCTCCATCGAGAAGGGTAGCAGACCGGAGAAGATAGAGTAAATGCCCAGCACGATCAGCACGTTGTGGGCTAACCCGATCACCGCGCCGACGCTATACTGCCACCGCGAGAAGCGTCCCAGGATATAGAGGAAAATGCCCAGCAGCGCGAAGATCACGGACCAGATCGCGGCCCGAGTCATGTCCTCGGCCACTGCCGCTCCGATCTTCTGCGACCGTTTCAGGTAGTTCTCCCGGAAGTCGGCGTAGGTGGTACCATCCGGGATAAACGACGTCAACCCCGCGTAGAGCAGCGAGTCCACCTCGGCATCCACCTCGGCGCTCAATTGGTTATACTTGTACTTGGTCGTGATATTTACCTGGTTGGCCGTCCCGAAGGTCTTCACCTCGGGAGCGCTCTCGTAGACGCTCACCAGCGCCCCGGCAACCTCCTCCACCTTCACGTTTTGCGTGAAAGCGACCGTGTACGTCCGGCCTCCCACGAAGTCGATGCCCTGATCCAGCCCTTTCGTGAAGAGCGAGACGAGGCCGATCGCGATCAGGATACCCGAAACGGCGTAACTGATCTTGCGTTTCTTCAGGAACGGGTAGGTCGTGTTCCGCAGGAGATCGCTCGTGAATTTGGTATAGAACGACACCGTGTCCCGCTTGCGGGCGAGCCGTTCGATCACCAGCCGGGAGATAAAGATAGCCGTGAACAGCGACGTGATGATACCGATAACCAGCGTGGTGGCGAACCCTTTGATCGGCCCTTCCCCGAAGTAATAGAGGATTGCGCCCGTCAGCAAGGTCGTCAGGTTACTGTCGATAATCGCGGGATAAGAGCGCCGGTATCCTTCCTTGATGGCCAGCTTCAAACCTTTCCCGGAGCGCATTTCCTCCTGGATACGTTCATATATCAGCACGTTCGCGTCGACCGCCATACCCATCGTCAGCACGATGCCGGCGATACCCGGCAGCGTCAGCACGGCGCCGATCGAGGCGAGGATACCGAACAGGAAGAAAAGGTTGGTCAGCAGGGCGATATTCGCGGCCACCCCGGCATCCTTACTATAAAAGAACATCATGTAGATCAGCACGACGAGGAAGGCGATCACGAACGACCACATCCCCGACTGGATCGCCTCCAGCCCGAGGGACGGCCCCACCACCTCGTCGGCGATGATGCGGGCGGGCGCCGGCAGTTTCCCTGACTTCAAGATATTCGACAAGTCCTCCGTCTCTTTTTGCGTGAAATTGCCGGTGATCTGCGACTGTCCCCCGGCGATCTCGCCCATCACGTTAGGCGCGGAGGCGACCCTGCCGTCCAGCACGATAGCGATTGCGTGATTCACGTTCTCCTTGGTCAGGCGCGCCCATATCTTGGCGCCGCTCCCGTTCATCGTCATGGAGACGTTCGGTCTACCGGATTGTTGGTCGTAAGAGGTTCTCGCGTCCGTGATCGCGTCCCCTTCCAGCGGCGCTTTCCCGTCGCTCCTGGTGATCTTGATCGCGTAAAGCGTTGCGTACCCCTTCGTGGGCTTCATGCTCCACAGCAGACGCGAGTTCCTTGGCAGCAGACTTTTGACTTGCGGCATGGCCAGGAATCGGTTCACCTTGGCGGTATCCCTTTCCAGGGAGTAGCCCACGGCAGACGATCCCCCGTGCACGTCCGCGGCTGGCGGGTTCGGTTGGAGCACGGCAAACAGCGGGTTTGTCCGGGTCAGTGCGGCGAGTTCCCCGCCTTCGGAGAGGCTATCTTGCTGGGATACGGCCGCCATCAACTCGGAGTCGGTAGTGGTCACCCGCGCGGAATCTGCCGGCTGCGCGTCGGCCGGCTGGCTTGCCACCTCTTGTGCGAGCAGGATCTCCCGCAGCTTGTTATCCGCGGCCTCCATGAAGGGGTGATAATCCTCCTGGTCATACGTCTCGTAGAACTCCAGCGCGGCGGTACCTTGAAGCAACTCCCTGACGCGCTGCGGGTCTTTCACGCCCGGCAGTTCGATCACGATCCTTCCCGAGATATCCGACTTCCTCACGTTGGGTTGCACCACGCCGAAAGCGTCGATACGCGTGCGCAGGATATTAAAGGTATTATCGATCGCCCCGTCGGCCTCCTTTCGTATCACGTCCAGCACGTCGCTATTCTTTGCTCCTCGCGGTATTTTACTTTCGAGTTCGCGTGTCCCGAAGATGGCGGGCGACGCCAGCTGCGCGTTCGGGTCGATCCTTTCGAACGCCCGTCCAAAGAGGGTGACGAAATCCGTCGGGTCGCTCATGCGCAGCCTCACGGCCTCCTCGAGTGCCGCGTTAAAAGTGGGGTCCGTGCTATGGTTGGCGAGGCTTTTCAACACGTCTACCACGTCCACCTCCATCGTCACGTTCATACCCCCTTTCAGGTCCAGCCCGAGATTCATCTCCAGTTCCTTGCACTCCTTGTAAGTGAAGCTGGCGATGCCCAGGTTATAGACCACTTCATTCTGGATCGAGTCCAGGTACTCTTTTTCCTTCGCCGGGTCTCCCGCGGCATACACCTTCGCCGCATTCTCCACTTGGTTGGTTTTATAGGTAAAAAACAACTGGTAGAAGCTCACCAGCGCCAGGATGATGGCAAGAGATCTAATCGCTTTCTTATTCCGCATATGCTTGAATTTATAATTACTTGTTTTATCGTATCGTGATGAGTGCGCGAAAGTATGGTATTTTTTTCTAAATAGCTACCTATCCGTCGTTACTTTTAGCGTCAGTCGCTTATTTTCGTAGTTAATGACCGCCTTATGTTGCACCAGGAAATCGCATCCCAGCAGTCCGGCGACCCTCCGGTGCAGGCGTTTACGGTACAGATTGTTCACGTATTCCAGGTCCAGCAGCGCCACGTGCACGTTCTTCAGGATCATCCCGCCGATGTGCAACGCGGGCAGGTTCACCAGCTTCATCTCGCCGATCTCGCCGTTGATCCCCCCGGAATGGATGCCCAGCACGTCGTCAAGCGGCTCGTGGGAGAAGGGGGGGCCCTGGTCGATGACCGAGATCGAGGCCCCGGTGTCCACGATAAAATCGCCCTCGATGCACCCGACGGATGCCGTCACGATGATGTGGAAACTGTTCTCGTCCAGTTCCACAAGCTCCAGCGGTATCTCTATTTCCTCCATGCGTCTATATTTTACGCGAACATACGACTTTAATCGGGATTCGCCGACCTCTTGCCCCTCCCGACCTGCATTTGGCTCAAACAAGTGCGAAAAATTCCGTTTGATCCGGCCCTCGCGGAAGACGCACCCGATTGGAAAAGGGGAGTGTCGGGGGAAGGACAAAAAAAGCTCGCAGTCGAGGAGTGCGGGTGATGGCGCTTGACGACTGCGAGCAACGAAGTCTCGCGAAAGCGAGTCAGCGGGTCGGAAGTCCCGTTACCGGCCCCTGCGGAGCTAGATGACCAGGTAACTCGCAAGCAGCAAGAGGGGCAAAAGACCCATCAGGATGTACTTTGTCTTCACGTTGGCACCGGTGACGGAGAAGCGTCCGCCGGGAGACGTCGGTCGGCACCTCGTTGTCGGAAATCCAGAAGAACGTCCCCGTGATCATGTTGTAATTTGCGGAGGAGCGCACGGCCTTTGACGATGTTCGTTGCGACGAGAGCTATAGACCAATGATGGTGACGGTTTTTTCGTTGATGATCTCTTTGCGGGTGTAGATTTTTTCCTCCCACGCGACGTCGGGGCGACGGTCGAAGAGGACAAGCCAGCTTTCCGCGCAGCCGCAGGTGTCCATGTAACGGGCGGTTTGCGCGATGCCCTCTTCCAGGTACTTTGCGCCGCGGCGGATCTTTAGTTCGATCGGGTATTTCCGGTTGTTATACGACAGGCAGATGTCGAGGCGGCCCGTGCCGGACGCCATCTCTCGCGCGATCTGCCCGCCACCGTTGACAACCCGTTGTAGGAAGGCCATTAATACAAGGTGGGCGGCGGCTTCCTTGTACTCGTATCGCTCTATCCATATCTCGCTGTTCTCCCGCCAGAACTGCTGGAAGTCGCTCATCAGGTAGTCCATGTCGATGCGACCATCTTTCAGGTAGCGGGGCATCTGGAAGGGATACGAGGGGTTTTGCAGGACATTCTGCGTAGAGGAGGATAGCTTGCGGAT
>JAIROI010000067.1 GCA_031257615.1 Odoribacteraceae bacterium | reverse complement strand
CCACAAGGCGGGACAGGCAGCCGGGAATTGAAAAGGCGACGGCGGGGTCAGACGACGCGGAGGATCTTGTCGAGGGTCACGTACCAGAGGTAGCCGGAGACGGAGGGGTAGTCCATGAGAGAGAGGGAAGAGCAGTAGAGACGAACCTGGGCGACGTGGTCGGGAGATTCCACGCGGCCAAACTTGTAGTCGACGACGATGACCGAGGAGCCGGCGAGCATGACGCGGTCGGGACGGACGCGCCGGCCCGCGGGAAGGAGTATCTCGCGCTCGTTGATCGCGCGATGGCGACCGTCAAACCAGGAGGCGACGGCGGGACGAGAGAGGTATTCCTCGACGCGGCGGGCGTAAATGGTTTCCTCGCCGGCAGGGATAAGGCCCTCCTGGCGGAGGGAGCGCGCGGCGCGAGGAACGTCGGCGCGAGTGATGACGCGTCTGAAGAGTTCGTGCAGGAGCTTGCCCTCGTTCAAGGGGGTAGCGGGGAGGGGAGAGAGGGGGGCGGCGGGGTCGTTGGTGAAATCGCGGTGTCGGTACCGGATGGCGAGTCGTCCGGCGGGTGGGTGTACGGGATATTGCTCCAGTCGGAGGTGGTCCGCGGTGGGGGGCGGGGGGGCGGCGAGCGATTCGGGTCGTCCGGCGAGCAGTCGACGGAGCGGGGCGTTCCAGGTGGGCAGGGCGAGGTCGTCGAGCGTCTGGAGGAGTAGCGCGCCGATGGTCACGGGTCGCCCGTCCCTGGCGATTTTGGGGTCGCGGGGGAAGACATGCAGTTCGCGGCAGGCGCGGGTCGCGGCGACGTAGAGGAGATTGAGGTTGTCGACGTACGACTTGACGTGTTCCTCGTGGTAGTCGTCGCTGAAGTAGGAGTCTTTCAGCCGGGCGGAATAGTTCAGTGGGGCCATCTCGAGCACGCGGAATCCCTCCTCGCGGTTGCGCGCCCAGACGCGCCGGAGGGGTCTTGTCGCGTCCAGTTCCCAGCTGCAGAAGGGGAGGATGACTACTTGAAACTCCAGGCCTTTTGACTTGTGGATGGTCATGACGCGGACGGCGTCCGCGTCCCCGGAGGTCGAGAGGACGCGTTTGCTTTCCTCTTTTTCCCACCATTCGAGGAAGAGTGGGATGCTGTTGGTGTTGGAGGACTCGTAGTCGAAGACGGCTTCCTGGAAAGCGACGAGGTATGGCGTTTCCTCCGCGCGATCTCCGAGTCCGAGGCGGCGTATGATCTCCTCGACGCCCTCGAAAAGGGATCCGGAGAGGGGATTGACCGGTCGCGACAGCCATTCCAGTTCGGCGAGGGGCGGCTGGTGGATGGAGCGGAAGAGGTCGTCGAGCCGGGCGGGGTCGCCGTCGCGGACGAAGGCGTGGTAATAATAAAGGAGAGCCGCGCGGTTGACGTCGTCGAAGGGTTCGGCGATGAGTCGGAGGGCCTGTATGATCAGCCTCACGCGGGGGGAGGAGGAGACGAAGAGGGAGTCGCTGGAGACGAAGGGTATCTTTGCCGCGTCGTCGTCCTCCTGGCGGTTGTACTCCATGAGGTAGTCGGCGACGAAGGCTCCTTCTTCGGCCGTTCGCGCGAGGATGACGCAGTCCTTGAGGGGTACACCCCTGGCGCGGGCGTCGCGGATGGCCCTGGTGGCGCGTTCCATGATTTCCTCGTCGGCTTCTTCGTCGTCGAGGTTGCTGAAGTGTATTTCCACGAGGCCTTCTCCCCCGGCGCGGGGTTCCTGCTCGACGTCGTCGTAGGCGCTGGTGATGGCCTTGGAGTAGGGATTGTCGTCGGAGCCAAATTCCTCGTCGAAGACGCGGGCCAGTCGCCGCGCGGCCTCCTTGAAGAAGGCGTTGTTGAAATGGACGATCTGGCGTTGGCTTCTCCAGTTGCAGCCGAGGGTCGTGTTTTCGACGCCGAGGTGGCGGAATTGCTCCCCGGCGCCGGTTGCCAGCAGTCGCCAGTCGCCGTTTCTCCATCGGTAGATGCTTTGCTTCACGTCGCCGACGAGCATGGCCTTTCCTCCCCCGGCGAGGGTGTTCGCGATCAGCGGTCGGAAGTTGGCCCACTGGAGCGTGGAGGTGTCCTGGAACTCGTCGATCATGACGTGGTTGTAGAAGTTTCCGCTGCGCTCGAAGATAAAGGAGACGTCGTTGCCGCCGACGAGGAGGTTCAGCAGGTGCGCGGTATCGCTCAGGAGCATGACGCCATTTTCCTCGCAATAGCCGCGCACCTCTCGATAGAGGTCGTTGAGGATGCCGAGCTGGTAGAGGTTTGCCTGCAGGAGGGCGGCGGAGCGATAGGCCTTGTTGCCGGCGTCGTAGAGGGCGATCAGGTCTCGCAGGAGGGAGTTGAGGAGGGGGTAGGCGGAGCGGACGCGCGCGACGACGGCGGCGGCCTTTTGTCTGGCCGTCCACGCGTCGGGATCGTCGACGGTCGCGCGGGCCGTTGCCGAGATGGCGTCGGGCACACCCTCCTGCACGCGGGCAAAGAGGGAGATGAAGCCGCGCGCGCCTTGCTTGAAGTCGGCCGCTTCCAGGCCGGCCTCCCGCATGACCTGACAGCCGCGCGCCCCGATCCCGGCGAGTTCCGTCTCGAGTAGCGAGACCGCGTCGTCCAGGAAGCGGCGGTAGGAGCCGAGAAAGTCGCGGTCGGCGAAGCGTTCGAGCAGCGTCTCGTCGAAGAGCTTGTAATGTTCCCTGAACAGTTCCTCGCCGAGCGCGCGGATGTTCTCCTTCACGCTCCACGAGCGGGCGTCCTCCACGTTTCGTTCCATCAGTTCGGTGATCCATCGTCCCAGCGCCCGTTCTTCTCCTGCCCGTTGCAGGAGTCGTTCGACGGCCTGCCCGAGGACGTGGTTGGTGTTCAACTCGGTGTTGTACCCGTAGAAGACTCCCAGCTCGCGGGCGAAGGCCTTGATGAGTCGTTGGAAGAAGGCGTCGATGGTGGTCACGGAGAATCGCCCGTAGTCGTGCAGGATCGCCGTCTGGAGGAGGGTCGCGCGCTCCTTCAGTTGCTCGTCGGAGAGGAGGAGGGCGGCGGCCAGCTCCCTCCTGTAGGCGCTCTCCTCGCCGCGGGCCAGCTTGTGCAGCTCTTTCACGACGCGGGACTTCATCTCCTCGGTGGCCTTGTTGGTGAAGGTGACGGCCAGCACGTTCTTGTACTCGCGGGGGGAGGCGAAGACGATCTTGAAGAACTCCATCGTCAGTGCGAAGGTTTTCCCCGAACCTGCCGAGGCCTTGTATATCTTGAGCGCGGAGGGCATCGTCTACAACCTCGACAGGAGTATCTCCCGCGCGTTACCGGTGTTCACGTCGTCGATCCCGCCGAGCTGCGCGTAGCCGCGCTCCCGGAAGCGCTCCATGATAAGGTCGATGGTCTCCGCGCCGATGCTATAGTCGGAGAGGCGCGTCGCGACGCCCAGCTCTTGGAAGAAGGCCTCCGTCCGGGCGATGGCCAGCGCGCCGGCGTCCGGGCGCGCGGGGTCGATGTTCCAGACGCGCCCGGCGTACTGGAGGAGCTTGCGGCGGCGGCTCTCGGCGGTCGCCTGCATCACGCCGGGGAGGACGATGGCCAGCGTCACCCCGTGATCCAGCCCGCGGAGGGCCGTCAACTCGTGCCCGATGTGGTGCGTGGACCAGTCCTGTGGCACGCCGCAAGCGATCAGCCCGTTCAGGGCCAGGGTGGCTGTCCAGGTGAAGGTGGCGCGGGAGTGATATTCCGGGGGATCGTTCACCAGCGCCGGCCCCAGTTCGACGAGCGTCCGGAGGATGCCCTCCGCGAGTCGATCCTGCACGGGGTCGCCGCCGGGGGTGTAATACTGCTCCATCACGTGCACGAAGGCGTCGATGACGCCGTTGGCCACCTGTCGACGGGGCAGCGAGTAGGTCGTCTCCGGGTCCAGCACGGAGAAACGCGGGAAGACATGCCGCGAACTAAACGCCAGTTTCTCTCGCGTCGATTCCCTCGTGATGACGCTGTTGCTGTTCATTTCCGTGCCGGTGGCCGGCAGCGTGAGCACCGCGGCGAGGGGCAGGGCGTCGTCTACCCGCGCCTCTCGCGACAGGATCTCCCAGGGATCGCCGCCCCGGAAGCGCGCGGCGGCAGCGATAAACTTCGTGCCGTCGATCACCGACCCGCCGCCGACCGCCAGCAGGAAGTCGATCTTCTCCTGCCGCGTCGTCTCGACGGCCTTCATCAGGGTCTCGTAGCGGGGATTCGGTTCGATGCCGCCGAACTCTACCACGCGGCGCCCTTGCAGCGCCTGCATCACTTGCTCGCGGACGCCGTTGCGCTTGATGCTCCCGCCGCCGTAGGTCAGCATGATCTTGTTATCTTCCGGGATCAGCTTGCCGATCTTGGCGATCTGTCCCTTCCCGAACAGCACCTGCACGGGATTGTAGTAATTGAAATTCTCCATACGTTATTCATTAAGTTGGTTCATTAATTTCTCGCTATCCTCCAGCCGCTGCCTGAGCGACTGCAATCGTTCGCGGATGTATGCCCGCGGCCCCGCGTTTCGCTCGAGCGCCTGCTCCAGCAGCGCGATGGCCTCCTCGAAGTCGCCGTCGCGTTCCAGCAGCCACGCCAGGTTCGCGGCCGCGCGGGCAGCCAATCCCCTCCCTCGTTTCAGGGCTGCCGTCCACATCTCGGCGGCTCGCGCGTCGTCGCCGCGTTCGAGGAAATAATTGCCAACGTCCAGCAGCGGGCGCCCCAGGTATATCCGTCGTTCGGTCGGCGTCCACGTCGGGCAGAGGTACTCGGCCAGGCTCCATCCCTTCTGGTAGAAAAACTCGCGGATGCTCCCGCGGTAATCTTCCCCCGCGATCTCTACCTCTGCCGCCAGGCGGTCGCTCACCAGCGTATCCAGCAGCGCGCCGGTGGAGCGGTCGTAGACGCGCAGCAACACGTTGCCCTCCAAATCCACCTCGCGGCCCTCGCGCCGAAACCGGCAGTAGTCCGCCGTCACCAGGTGAGTGACTCTCCTCTCCCCCGCCGCGCTGTCCACCTCCGCCGGCGTCATCGGGGGCGGCAGGCAGCTGTCCGCCACGATCACCCGCGGCATCGTCGCCCGTTCTACCTCCTTCCCTCCCCACGACAGCCCGCCTCGCAGCCCGTCGTACAGGCAGTCGAGCAACTCCGCGCGGTCTACTCCCAGCGCCGCCCGCAGTTCCCCCGCCTGGAGCGCGTCTCCCTCGTGCACGACGCCCCGGTCGATGAAAAGAAAACTCTCCCCGACCGGCTCCAGCGCGGCCGGTCGCAACACCTCCACGCGCAACACCCGGTAGTGTCCACAAGCGGCCAGCATCAAACCGATGGCCGCGATCGCGATACTCTTTTTCATGTCGATATACTCCATAGGTAAAAGCGCGATAAAGGTAATCATTTCCCGCGCGTCCCCGCGCCCGGCGGCGTTTTTAACGCGACAAGATGCCGGCAACGCGAGGAAATCCGGGAAAAAGAAGCTACTTTGCCGCCCGTTTACCAATCGAGAAGAATCTACATGAAAAAGTACATGCTCCCCCTCGTCGCCGCGGCCCTCCTGCTGGCCGTCGCGCAAACGCGCCCCACACAGGGAGCGCCCGAAAAAGAATCCCGCGCCGACTCGCTCGTCGGCGACGTCTACTTCCCCGAACGCCTCGAACTGGCGGGCGAGGTGGTTCCCCTGTGGCGGCAGGACGTGGCGGAGGCCGCGCGCCGGGAACTGATCGTGAATAGCTATTTCCACTCGCACACCGTCCAGATACTCAAAAACGCCCCCCGATACTTCGCCCGCCTCGAGCCGATACTCCGCGAGGAGGGCGTGCCCGACGACTTCAAGTACCTCGCCGCCGCCGAGAGCGCCTTTAATCCCCTCGCCGTCTCCCCGGCCGGGGCCGCCGGCGTCTGGCAATTCATCAAAAGCAGCGCGAAAGAGTACGGGCTGGAGGTGAACGACGAGGTCGACGAGCGATACCACCTCGAAAAGGCCACCCGCGCCGCCTGTCGCTACCTCAAAAAGGCCAAAGAACGGTTCGGCTCCTGGACGCTCGCCGCCGCCGCCTACAACACCGGCGAGAAAAACGTCGCCAAGCAGATCGAAATCCAGCAGGAAACCTCCTACTACGACCTCCTCATGGCCGAGGAAACCAACCGCTACGTCTTTCGCATCCTCGCACTAAAACAGATCATCGAGCGCCCCGCCCTCTACGGATTCCAACTCCCGGAGAGCTACTCCCCGGAGACCTTTATCGAGATCACCGTCGCGCGCCCCGTCGACAACCTCGCCCTCTTTGCCAAGGAAAGAGGCGTCTCCTACAAAACACTCAAGCGCTTCAACCCCTGGCTGCGCGCCAACACCCTCAACGCGCCGCCGGGAAAGTCGTACCGCGTCGCCTTCCCGGAAAACCCCAAAGCTTACCGATAAAATAACCCGTCCATGAAAGAGAACAACCTAACTATCTTCTGCGAGAACACTCGCCGCCGCGTCGCCGTCCCCGCCGGCAGCAACCTCCGGGAAGTCGAACAACTGATCTTCCCCAAACAACAGGAAGAGTTCATCGGCGCCCTCGTGAACAACGAAATCCAAGACCTGCACTACGAGGTCTACGCCCCCAAATCCGTCCGATTCATCACCATCGCCTCCCTCGACGGATACAGCATCTACGCGCGCTCCCTGATACTCGTCCTCTACAGGGCCGTCAAAACCCTCTACCCGCGCGACGGACTCCTCGTCGAGCATTTTATCTCCAACGGCATCTACTGCCAACCCGTCCGGGGGAAAAGCGAAGAGTGGAACATCCCGCTGATCAAAGAAAAGATGCTGCAGATCGTCCGCGAAAACCAGGAAATCCTCCGCGAGGAAACCCTCACACGCGTCGCCATACGACTCTTCAACAACGAGGGACTGCGCGACAAGCAAGCCCTGCTCTCCACACGCGGAAGAACCTACACCTCGGTCTATCGCCTCGAGGATACCCGCGATTATTTCTACGGCACCCTCGCCCCGCGCGCCGGCAACGTCAGGGTCTTCGACCTCGTCGAGTACAAGAACGGCCTGCTGCTCTTGCTCGCGGACAGGGAATGCCCCTCCCGCGTGCTGCCGCTCGTCCCGCAGGATAAACTCTTCGCGCTCCTCAGCGAGCACAAGCGAAACGGCAAGGACGCCCGCGTCTCCAGCATCGGCGACCTCAACCAACACGCCGAGGCCGGAAACGCCGGCGAGATCATCAAGGTCAGCGAGGCCATGCACGAGAAAAAAATCTCCCGGATCGCCGACATGATCCGCGGACGACGGGGAAAGGTAAAGGTAATCCTCATCGCCGGCCCCTCCTCGTCGGGAAAAACAACCTTCGGCAAACGGCTCGCCGTGCAACTGAAAGTCAACGGGGCGAGACCCGTCAACCTCTCGCTCGATAATTACTTCGTCGACCGCGAGAACACGCCGCGCGACAAAAACGGGGAGTTCGATTTCGAGACCATCGAGGCCCTCGACATCGCCTCCTTCAACCGCGACCTCCTCGGCCTCACCAACGGCGAGGAAATCGAAATCCCCAAGTTCTCCTTCGAGACCGGCAAGCGCTACCGCGACGGCGAACGACTGCGACTGCCCCCCCGCGGCGTCCTCATCATCGAGGGTATCCACGGCCTGAACCCCAGGCTCGCGGCCAGCATCCCGCGGGAAAGTCTCTTCAAGATATTCATCTCCGCCCTCACATCTATCTCCATCGACAACCACAACATCATCAACCCCACCGACAATCGCCTCATCCGACGCGTGGTGCGCGACTACAAGTATCGCGGATACTCCGCCCTCCAGACCCTCAAGCGTTGGGAAAGCGTCCTCTCCGGCGAGCGCCTCCACATTGTCCCCTACCAGGAGGAGGCCGACGTCTTCTTCAACTCGGCGCTCTCCTACGAGCTGGGCGCCCTGAAACAGTCCGCCGTGCCGCTGCTCGAGGAAGTCCCCGAGAAGTACCCCGAACATTCCAAGGCCCTCCGCCTCCTGAAGTTTTTCTCTTACGTCCGCGCCATCCCCACCGACGAGATCCCCCCCACCTCCATCCTCCGCGAGTTCCTCGGCGGCAGTTCCTTTAAATACTGATCCGCCACCAAGTCCGGGTTCGCCCCGGTAAGCGAATTCTTTTCCTGCGGCTACCTAAGGCTACTGCGTAAAACAAAGTCCATTGAAGGGCCGCA
>JAIROI010000051.1 GCA_031257615.1 Odoribacteraceae bacterium | reverse complement strand
CTTTACCCCCGAACTCGCCAATTTCGTGAAGGAGTTTAACGCGGTCACCACCCGCTACAAGAACATCCTCAAGCAGGAGCAGGGTCGCCGCAAGGCCGCCGCCTCATCCGATGAAACCGAAGAAATCGAAGACGACAACGACACCCCCGTCGAGGATCAGTAACAGTAGATGGTTGTTGGTCGCGTTTAGATAGAAAAACGGCCCGGCTCCTGCCGTCCTACCCAAAAGTGAGCCTATTCGTGTTGCGCACATCAAGTGCCAAGTGTTTTCTGTCGGGGGGCTGCCGTGAGGTGGCCCCCCGTTTTTCATACCCCCCTTTCCTCATGCTCACCCCCAGCCCTTTTTAATCGGATTCTTTTTTTATGCGGCAGCCTGAGGCAGCCGCAGACAAAGATGAGGCAGCTACGCAGCCAATCCTAATGCAAGGTACACGCAAATACAGTAGCCTTAGGCTACTGCCTACAAAGATTGGGCAGCTACGCAGCCCCGTCTTGGCAAGGGGAAAGTCCGGGGGTGGCCTTTAACAGCGGATTCTTTTTTGCGAAGCGGCCCGAGGCGGCCGCGAATAAAGGTTAGGCCGCTCTGCGGCCTTTTTATTATTGTACCTCCTGACCCGGCACCCGATGGGTGCCGGCTATGAAGATTAGGCTGCTACGCAGCCCTTCAAAGGATTCTTTTCCCCGCGGCAGCCTTAGGCAGCCGCAAATAAAGGTGAGGCAGCTACGCAGCCAAGAATATATGGACATCGTTTTATACAGTAGCCTTAGGCTACTGCCTACAAAGATTGGGCTGCCACGCAGCCTCGGCTTGGAAAGGGGGAAGTCCGGGGCGACAGCTACACGGCCCTTCAAAGGAATCTTTTTTCTACGCGACAGCCTGAGGCTACTGCGTAGAAAAAATCCAATTTAAAAACAGTTCGCAGATGGTGAGTGCGAAGCGCTATACCGCGTTTAGCTCGTCGATGGTGAGCGTGGCGGTGCCTGTCTTCTGCACGACGATGCCCGCGGCCTTGTTCGCGAGGCGGATGGAGTCGATCGCGGGCAGTCCGGCGGCGAGGGCGAGGGCGAGGGTGGCTACGACGGTGTCACCGGCGCCGCAGACATCAAAGACCTCCTGGGCGTGGGTGGGAACGTGGAGGGTCTCGCGGTCGGAGAGGAGGGTCATCCCGCGTTCGCTACGGGTGACGAGGAGGCGACGGATGGCGTGGCGGCGGAGTATCTCCCTGCCGCTTTCCTCGATGGATTGGTCGTCGTTGTCCACCGGGTGGCCGGCGACATCGCTCAACTCCTTGAGGTTGGGAGTGACCCAGTCGGCGCCCCGGTACTTGTTCCAGTCGGCGCCCTTGGGGTCGATGATGACGGTTTTTTGGCTCCCGACGAGGAGGGCGCAGAGGGAGTCGGTGACGAGCCCCTTGTTGTAGTCGGAGATGATGATGACGTGCGCGTCCTTGATTGCCGGTGCGATCTCGTTCTCGAGCCGAGTGCGTTCGTCGGCCGCGGGGAGCGCGCATTGTTCCCTGTCGACGCGGACGATCTGCTGTCGCCCGCCGATCACGCGCGCCTTGACGATGGTGGGTCTGGCGGTCTTGACGAGCGTTGCCTGGATGCCTTCGCGGGCGGCGAGTCGTTCGAGTTCCCTTCCCTCGAGGTCTCGTCCGACGGCGCCGCGGAGGATGGCTTTTCCGCCGAGGCTGACGATGTTGTGCGCTACGTTGGCGGCGCCGCCGAGGCGCGATTCTTCGCCGGTGATGCTGACGATGGGGACGGGGGCCTCGGGGGAGACGCGGTCGACTTTGCCGAAGTAGTACCTGTCGAGCATGACGTCGCCGACGACGAGTATCCGGTATTTCGAGAATTCCATGTTACTTGCTCCCCCCGAACATCATTAGGTAGGCTTTGATGAAATCGTTGATCTCGCCGTCCATGACTGCTTGGACGTTCGAGGTCTGGTGGTTGGTGCGATGGTCTTTCACCCGGCGGTCGTCGAAGACGTAGCTGCGTATTTGTGATCCCCACTCGATTTTCTTTTTTGTTCCCTCGATCTTGTCCTTCTCTGCTTGTCGTCGCTGCAGCTCCAGGTCATACAGTTGGGCCTTGAGGAGGCGGGTGGCGTTCTCCCGGTTTTGCAGCTGGGAGCGCGATTCGGTGTTCTCGATGAGTATCTCCCGCGACTTTCCGGTGTCGGGGTCCTTGTAATTGTATCGCAGTCGCACGCCGGTCTCCACCTTGTTGACGTTTTGTCCGCCGGCGCCCCCGCTGCGGAAGGTGTCCCAGCTGATGTCGGCAGGGTTGATCTCAACCTCGATCGTGTCGTCGACGGCGGGGTAGACGAAGACGGAGGCGAAGGATGTCATGCGCTTGTTGGCAGCGTTGTAGGGGGAGAGGCGCACGAGGCGATGGACGCCGTTCTCCGATTTCAGGTAGCCGTAGGCGTATTCTCCCTCGAACTCGATGGTTGCCGATTTGATGCCGGCTTCCTCGCCTTCCTGATAGTCGACGTGCTTTACCTTGTAGCCGTTGCGCTCGCCCCAGCGTAGGTAGACGCGGTAGAGCATGCTGGCCCAGTCCATGCTTTCCGTCCCGCCGGCGCCGGAGTTGATCTTCATGATGGCCCCGAGGCGGTCTTCTTCCTCGCGCAACATGTTGCGCAGTTCGATCTCTTCGATGATCTTCTCGCTCTCCGCGTATCGCTCGTCCACTTCAGCCTCGGTGGCCTCTCCCTCCCTGGCAAAGTCGTAGAGGACGAGGAGGTCTTCCACGGAGGCATTGGCTCGCTCGTATCCCTCGATCCACGATTTCAAAGTACGCACGCGCTTCATCAGAGCTTCCGCTTCTTTCGGGTTATCCCACAGGGTGGGGTCTTGCGCTCGCAGTTCTTCTTCGGCTAATTGTATCTTCTTCTGGTCGATGTCAAAGATACCTCCTCAATGCTTCACCTCTTTCGGCCAACGCTTTGATGTGGTCTATCGTGATCATTGTGTATTTTTCGTTTATACTCGTTACTCTACCGGTTCGTCGTTCGCGGCGGAATCGGGCGGCGTCGCGGTTTGCGGCGCCATCACGGGCGTTCCCGGGTTGATGGTCTCCTCCCACATTCGGTCGATCTCCTGGAGGAGTTCCACCTGGTTGGCGTCCGTGACGTAGTCCAGCACGATGTTGATGAAGGTCTTGCTGATGCTTTCATCCCGTCGCGCGTAGGGCTTGTGCCGGGGGGAGAGCGACCAGAAGTATTTCAGTTCCTGCAGTTGTTCCCTGACGATCTCCCTGGCCAGCGCGTTTCCTTTCTCGTAGGCCCCGGCGCGGTAGTAGGCCTGCACGTAGTCGAGCACGAAATAGTCGGCGGGCAACTGGTACAGGGGGAGTTCCTCCAGCGATTTGTCCAGCACCCGGATGGCAGCGTTGACTTTCGACGTGTCGACGCTTTCCTCGAACGCGGGCGCTTCACCGGGGACGATTGCCTCGTCCAGCAGCTTCATGGCCAGGCGACCGAAGGTTCCGCGGTAGCGCATCACGGTGATGGTGTGGCTGTGGAAGTAGTCGATGTTCACCTCCGGGTACTTGATCCGTCCCCACTCGAACTTGTTCATCAGGTTGTCGTATAAAACGCTCGTGTTGATGCGGCCGGACTCGCCGAGGCCCCCGCCGTCGATCGAGTCCTGGTACTCGATAGGCACCACGCGCAGGGCCGCTCCCTCCAGTTGAAAATACTTGTCGAAGCCCAGGAAGGAGTCCGCGCCCATGCCGATGCCGAAGTAGATGGGGCGTTCCCAGTTGTTCGTGGCGATGATGTCCAGTACCATCAGGTCGTTCTTCATCAGCGATATTTTATTTGCCGGGAGGTTAATCTCCAGCCTGTCCACGATCTTGTCTGCATCTTCCGGGCGCACGGTGCCGTTCGCGATGACCTTCGCGGCGTCCACCGGTACGTACACTTTCCGGGTGGGAACGTAGTCATAGGAGATTTTGCTGTTCGGCTGGGAGATTTTGCTGTTCGGCTGGTCGCTTCTCACGAACTCGATGACCTCTTTCAGGTTAAACGCCCTGTCGAATTGCTCCTTGATGAAGACCTGGTTGCGTCTCCCGTGATACTCATCCTTCGTGAAGGAGATCGGCGCCGCCGGGGCCTCGTACGCTTTTCGCTTCATCTGGTCGATGTACCAGTCGCCGCTCAGCAGGCTCAGGTTCACCACCCGGATGTCTCGCCGGATGCCCTCGACCTCTTGCGCGTACCACAGCGGGAAGGTGTCGTTGTCCCCGAACGTGAACAGGATAGCGTTCGGGGCGCAGCTGTTCAGGTAGTTCTTGGCATGCGCCACGGTGGCGTACCGCCCGCTGCGGTCGTGGTCGTCCCAGTTCTCGGCGGCCATGTTGACCGGCACGACGAGCAGGCAGACAGCCGAGACGGCTACCGCAGCGTGGCACGCCGGCACTTTCTTCGCCTGCAGCCATTTCCAGATGGAGAGCACGCCCAGGCCAATCCATATGGCAAAGGCGTAGAACGACCCGGCGTACGCATAATCCCGCTCCCGCGGCTCGAGGGGCGACTGGTTCAGGTGGAGCACGATAGCCACCCCGGTGAAGAAGAAGAAAAGCATGACTACCCAGAAGGCTTGCTTCCCCTGTTTGTACTGGAAAAGCAGGCCGAGGATCCCCAGCAACAGCGGGAGCATGTAGTAGTGGTTGCGCGCCCTGTGGTGCTTCAGGCGATCCGGGAGTTGATCCTGGTTGCCCACGAGCATCTCGTCCACGGGCGGTATCCCCGTGACCCAATTCCCGTACCGGAAGTCCCCGTATCCCTGTATATCATTCTGTCTCCCGGAGAAATTCCACATGAAATAGCGCATGTACATGTGCCCGATCTGGTAATTGAAGAGGAATTTCAGGTTGTTCCAGAAGCTCGGCGCCTTCACCTGTTGATTGTCCACCCGGTACGTGGGGCCGCTCGCCTCGCCACCCCACTGCCTGTACCCCTGCACGTGATCCGGCCTCGAGCTGGACATCCTCGGGAACAGGGTCGTGAAACGCTTGTCGTAGACCTCCTCGTAATGACGCCCGATAACCTTGTACTTGCCCGTCTTCTCGTCCTGCGCGTACTCCGGCGCGCCCTCCTTCACGTCCACGAGGGGCGCGTTGTAGTAAGGCCCGCGGAAGAGCGAGGTGCTCCCGTACTGCTTGCGCTGTATATAGGAGAGGAGCGAGAAGACGTTGTCCGGGCTATTCTCGTCAATAGGAGGGTCGCTCGCCGAGCGGATCACCACCATCGCGTACGACGAGAAGCCGATCAACATGACGGCAAAGCAGGTCAGGATCGTGTTCATCAGCACGAACCGCTTCCTCAGCGTGTAGCGGATGCCGAACACCAGCCCGCCGATGATCAGTAGCGCGTAGATCACTACCCCCGTGTTAAAGGGCAGCCCAAACGCGTTGACGAACAACAACTCGAACCATCCCGCGACGACCAGCAGCCACTGCGTGTTGATCAGCAGCGTCGCACCCAGGATGACCACCGAGATCAACCCGGAGCGTATGACGCCCTTCTGCGAGGGCGCGTATTTCTTGAAATAATAGATAAAGGTCATCGCCGGGATCACCAACAAACCCAGCAAGTGAACGCCAATCGACAGCCCCGTCAAGTAGGCAATCAATATCAACCAGCGATTAGCATACGGCTCGTTAGCGACGCTTTCCCACTTCAACATGGCCCAGAAAACCACCGCCGTCAACAACGATGAGAGCGCGTATACTTCCCCTTCCACGGCTGAAAACCAGGGGGTGTCCGCGAAGGTATACGCCAGCGCGCCGACTATCCCGGCGCCCATGATCACGATCAGTTGCCCCATGCCACACTCCTCTTCCTTGCCCACCACGAGTTTCTTGGCCAGGAACGTGATCGTCCAGAAAAGAAACAGCGACGTGAAGGCGGAAGCCAGCGCCGACATGATATTGATCATCAACGCCTGCGTGCCGACCGACGGGGCAAAGAAAGCGAACAGCCGCGAGATGATCATGAACAACGGCGCCCCGGGAGGATGCCCCACCTGCAAACCCACGGACGTCGAGGTAAACTCCCCGCAATCCCACAAACTGACGGTCGGCTCCACGGTCAGGATGTAGGCCACGCTCGCGACAAGAAACGCCACCCACCCGGCAATATTATTGACCAGCTTGTAACTTAATCCCGGATGATCTTTAATCGTACACATGCTCTAATTTATTTGTTTTAACGGTGATACCTACTTGCCCTTGGAGTCATTCCCTGTATTGGGCGCACGAAAGTAGCTATTTTGTTTGAAAAATTCCCCATCTCGTTGCCGGATTTCTAAAATAGTTCTACATTCGCGCCGTCGAAAGGCAACCGAGTTTGCCTGGTTGACGCGGGGATTGTCCCATTGTGTAATGGTAGCACAGCAGATTTTGGTTCTGTCAGTCTAGGTTCGAATCCTGGTGGGACAACGCAAGAGTTCTTACATACAATGCCCAGATGGTGGAATTGGTAGACACGCTAGTTTCAGGGACTAGTGGCCGCAAGGCTGTGCAGGTTCGAGTCCTGTTCTGGGTACTCTTTTGATATCTTAACGTGCTGCGAAGTGTCATTTTTAGCGAATTACGGCTTTAATGACACTCCAGCACACCCCGGAAATAGCATATTTAGGCCAACATTCTGACCAACACCCGTGGAATCGTTATCACCACCACCGTGAATACACACACATGGAAATTCATTTCACTCTCGATAATCCCACAAGGTGGAGATGTTTCTCGCCGGGAATAACGCCGCCGAGATTAAACGCGCGGACGAGGATTTCGCGGCGTTTGCCGGGTGATTTATAAAGGAGTGTGCGCGAAGTCCTATCAGGGGGTACGGGACAGCATTGAACAAGATTAAGGAGTTCCAGAAAGGGAAACGGTTGTCGTTCGCCGACGTGAACATGTTGTTTCATGATTCTTTCACGACGTGGCTGCGGGGGAAGGGGTTTTCGCGGAATTACACGGGGACAATTATCAAGAATATAAAGGTGTTCATGAAGGCCGCGAGGGAGAAGTATAAACTCCACGATAACGCGGATTACGAGAAGTTTAAGGTGGAACAGGAGACCGCCGACACGATTTATCTCTGCTATTGATGAATTGGAACGAGTACATCGCATGGTGATTGACGAGTCTCTCGCGCGGGCACAACTCCAGCAACCGGTCGACGAAGGCCCGCGTGGCCCGTTCCATCAGGTCTATGGGTTCGAC
>JAIROI010000039.1 GCA_031257615.1 Odoribacteraceae bacterium | reverse complement strand
ACCGGCGTCTACGAGAAGCTCTACGGAAAGACCCCTGCCGTCATGTCCATCCACGCCGGCCTGGAGTGCGCCATCCTCGGCTCCACCTACCCGAACTGGGACATGATCTCCTTCGGTCCTACCATCTCCTCCCCCCACTCCCCCGACGAGAAGGTCAACATCTCCTCCGTCGCAAAATTCTGGGAATACATGAAAGCCACCCTGGCCGCCATCCCTCCCAAATAACCAAACACGCGCCATCAACCCGGGAAGTGCCCGCCCTCCTGCGGGCATTTCCTTTTTGTTCGCGGAAGTATTCGCGACGACAAAACAAATCCTCCGGGGTGGGAGAGCGGCGGGACGGATTTTCCCTGTCGAGTAGTGCGTTTTCTCCTTCTCTTTGCGCGTTTGGAAGTTGTAGAAAAAGCCGTACATTTGCGCGTCGCGACACGGACGTCGCGATAAATGTTGCCAGAATGAAACGAATCTGTTTGTTGCTACCGCTGTTGTTGCTCGTACTGCCTCTGCCGGCGCGGGACGAGGTGCGTTTGGCGTTAATCGACGGCTGGGTCTTTCGGCACGATGGCGTCGGGGCGTGGCGCGCAGCGACCGTTCCGGGGACTATTCACACGGATTTGATGGCCCACGGGCTGATCCCGGACCCCTTTTATAGAGACAACGAACGGCTGGTGCAGTGGGTAGACAAGGTGAGCTGGGAGTATGCTCTCACGTTTGTCGTCGGCGACGCCCTGCTGTCGCGCGCCCACCAGGAGCTGACTTTCGCGGGGATCGATACCTATGCCTCCATCTTCTTGAACGACGAGCCGTTGGGGGAAACCTTCAACATGTTTCGCACGTGGACTTTCGACGTGACAGGACGGCTGCGGGAAGGCGAGAACCGGTTGCTCGTGCGGCTACATTCCCCGACGGCTCGCGGGCTGGAGGCGATGGCGCGATGGGGGCTTCCCCTCCCGGCGTCAAACGATTACAGCGAGATCGGGGGGATGGGCGCGGAGAAGGTAAGCGTGTACACGAGAAAGGCCCCGTACCACTACGGGTGGGACTGGGGACCGAGGTTGGTGACGTCCGGCATCTGGCGCCCGGTGATTCTGACGGGATGGGACGAGGCGCGGGTGGAGGATCTCTTTATCCGCCAGCTGGAGGTATCGGAAAGGCGGGCGCGACTGGAGGCGCAGGTCGAGTGGCAGGTGGACGAGGGTGGACTCCTATATATAGAGGTGTGGCACGAGGGGAAGATCGTGGCGCGGCGGTCGGTCGAGGCCGTTCGCGGTGAGAATCGCGTCGCGCTTCCCTTCGCGCTGGGACGGCCCCGCCTGTGGTGGACAAACGGCCTGGGCAAGCCCGAAATGCACGAGTTTACGGTTCGGGCGAGGCGCGGGGAGCGGGTAATTGCCGAGAAACGAGTGGCAACGGGCATTCGCTCGTTGCGGCTTGTCCGGGAACGCGACGAGTCGGGGGTGAGCTTCTACTTCGAATTGAATGGCGTTCCGGTGTTCGCGAAAGGCGCCAACGTGATTCCCGGCGACAGCTTTCTCCCGCGGGTGACGCGGGATCGACACGAGCGCATGGTGGAGGACGCAGCCCTGGCAGGGATGAACATGCTGAGGGTGTGGGGTGGCGGCGTTTACGAGGATGACGCCTTCTACGAGGCCTGCGACCGCCGCGGGATCATGGTGTGGCAGGATTTCATGTTTGCCTGCGCGATGTACCCGGGGGATGCCGCCTTCTTGGATAACGTGAGGGAGGAGGTGACGGACAACGTGAAGCGGCTGAGGAATCACCCGTGCGCAGCCCTGTGGTGCGGGAACAACGAGGTGGACGTGGCGTGGGCGCGCTGGGGATGGCAAGGGAGTTACGCGGCGGAGGAGCGCGAGCGGGTGTTCGGCGCTTACGCGGCACTGGCTCACGGTCTGTTGCCTCGACTGGTGGACAGTTTGACAGGCGGCGCCGCTTACTGGCCGTCGTCCCCCATGTCGGGCGACGCGGTGGGGGCGCACGAGACCCGTCCTTCGACCAGCGGGGATAGCCACTACTGGGGGGTGTGGCACGAATCGCGTCCCTTCGAGGAGTTCGAGACCAGCGTGGGACGCTTCATGAGCGAGTACGGGTTCCAGTCGTTCCCGGAGCCGCTGACGGTGGCGTCGTACACCCTGCCGGGCGACCGGGACATCGATTCGGAGGTGATGAAAGCACACCAGCGGAGCGCTATCGGCAACCGGCAGGTGGTGCAGTACATGGAGCGCTATTACGCTGTACCGGAGGACTTCGAGCAGTTCCTGTACCTGAGCCAGGTGTTGCAGGCGAAGGCGACGCGGGCGGCGTTCCACGCGCATCGCCGGCGGATGCCTTATTGTATGGGATCGCTGATCTGGCAACTCAATGACTGCTGGCCGGTGGCGAGCTGGTCGACGATCGATTATTATCATCGCTGGAAGGCATCGCATTATGCGGCGCGCGCAGCCTGCAAGCCGGTGATCATCTCCCCGCTGTTGAAGGACGACGGGGTGGAGTTGTGGGTGGTGAACGATCTGCGTCGCTCTTTTCCAGCAACGTGCCGCGTGGAGCTGCGGGACTTCCATGGAAGGGTGCTGGGCGCGAGAGAGGCGCGGTGCGGGGTGAAAGCGAACGCGTCGACGCGCGCGGCCGGCTGGGCACTCGCGAATCTGCTTGAAGGAGCGGACGCGCGGGAGGTGTTTGCCGTCGTGACGCTCTCGCGAGAGGGAGAAGTGGTGGACGAGTCGCACCTTTTCTTTACCGCGATAAAAGACGCGCACCTGCCCCTGACTCCCCGCGTGAAGGTGGAAGGGATTGAACGGGAGGGACGTCGCTACCTGCGCGTAGAGACGGACGCGGTGGCGCTGGACGCATGGTTTTATCTTCCCGACGAGGAGTTGTTTCTCTCGGATAACTATATAGACCTTGTCCCCGGGAAGCCCCGCGAGATAGAGGTGATCCGGCCGACGGGCGACATCGACGCGACGCGCGTCCGCTTTCGCCACGCAGCCATGTAACGCGAATTGTGAACCAATACATTTTAAACACGATGAAGAAGATTAATTTATTGTTCTTGCCCGCGATGATAAGCCTCATCATCGCTTCCCGTCCGGCGGGGGCACAAGAGGAGGTGAACGTGGTACCGCGCCCGGTGAAGGTGCAGGTGGAAAAAGGGAAGTTCGCGCTGACGCCCGCTACCGTGATCAACGTGATCGGCGACGCGGACGTGGCGCCCGCCTGCCGGCTGTTCTCCGACCTGCTGGCTCGGTCGATCGGCACGCCGCCCGAAATCAAGACAGGAAAGAAGGCGCAAAGGAAAGCTATCAACGTGTCGGTGAACCCGTCCCTCGGCGAGGAAGCCTACACGCTGGACGTGCGGGAACGGTCGGTGGAGATCGCGGGAGGAAGCGCGCGGGGAGTATTCTACGCTTTCCAGACGCTGCGGCAACTGCTGCCGACCGGCGTGGAGAAGGGCGAAGCCTTCGCGTCGCTGGACATCCGGTGCGTGAAGATCGAGGACGAACCGCTATTCGCGTACCGGGGCATGATGCTGGACGTGGCGCGCCACTTTTTCTCTGTAGCAGACGTGAAGACCTACATCGACATGCTGGCCCTGCACAAGATGAATCGCTTCCACTGGCACCTGACAGATGACCAGGGATGGCGGATAAAGATTGAGAAATTCCCCCTCCTGACCGAGGTGGGCAGCACGCGCCCGGAGACTGTGATCGGCAAGAACACAGGACGGTACGACAGCATCCCGCACGGCGGGTTCTACACGCGGGAGGATATAAAGGAGGTCGTGCAATACGCCGCGGAGCGCTACGTCACGGTGATTCCCGAGATCGAACTCCCCGGTCACGCCTCGGCCGCGCTGGCCTCCTATCCCTCGCTGGGATGCACGGGCGGCCCGTACAAGGTGGCCACGTGGTGGGGCGTCTTCGACGAGGTGTTCTGCGCGGGCAAGGAGGAGACCTTTGCTTTCCTCGAGGCGGTGCTGGACGAGGTGATCGACCTCTTCCCGTCGGAGTACGTGCACATCGGCGGGGACGAGTGTCCCAAAACGCGATGGAAGAAGTGCCGCGCATGTCAGGCCCGCATCAAAGCGGAAAAATTGGCAGACGAGCACGAACTGCAAAGCTACTTCGTGAAACGGATCGAACGTTTCCTTAACTCCAGGGGTAAAAAATTGATCGGCTTCGACGAGATCCTTGAAGGAGGCATCTCCCGGACAGCTACCGTGATGTCGTGGCGCGGCACGGCAGGCGGCATCGAGGCGGCCCGACTGGGCAACCCGGTGGTGATGTCCCCCAACTCGCACGCCTATTTCGATTACTACCAGTCGCGTGACACGAAGGCAGAACCCTTCGCGATCGGCGGCTTCGTGCCGCTGGAAAAGGTGTACTCGCTGAACCCCACGGAAGGGCTGAACGAACAGGAAGCCCGCATGGTGCAAGGCGTGCAGGCGAACCTGTGGACGGAGTACATCTCCACGATCAGCCACGTGCAATACATGGTGCTCCCCCGCATGGCCGCCCTCTCCGAGGTCGGGTGGACGCCGGGCGAACAACGGTCGTACGACGACTTCCGGAAACGAGCCATCGTGCTGACCGACCGCTACGCGGCGCTGGGCTATAACTTCGCCCGACACATCTTTGATTGACGCCCCGCTCGCGGATTCCTCGATGAAACAGTACATCCCCATATCCTCGTGGGCAGAGGACGACAAGCCCAGGGAAAAGATGGTGGCGAAAGGCGTGTTTTCGCTGTCGACGAACGAACTGCTGGCGATCCTGCTGCGCTCGGGATGTGGGGGTGAATCCGCGCTGGACGTGGCGCGACGCATGTTGGCGGACTGCAATAACGACCTGAACATCATGGCTCGCTGGAGCATCCGCGACTTCACGAACCGCTACAAGGGCGTGGGTGTGGCAAAAGCCGCAAGCATCATCGCGGCCTTTGAACTGGCGCGACGCCGGGAAGGGTCAAGCGGGGACGCTCCCCCCGCGCTGACGTCAAGTCAGGAGATCTACCAATTCCTGCGGCCCCGCCTGGGCGACCTCCAACGCGAGGAGTTCTGGGTGCTGATGCTGAACAACGCCTGCCGCCTGAAGTCCCACGAGCGCCTCTTCTCCGGGGGGATCGACAGCACGACCGTCGACCTGCGCGTGCTCTTTGCCAGGGCGCTGGAAGAAAAGGCGCAGCTACTGGTCGTGGCCCACAATCACCCCAGCGGCAACCTGAAGCCAAGCGAGAAAGACATCTCCCTGACGCGACGCGTCAGCGAAGGAGCAAAGACATTGGACATTACCCTGCTGGATCACCTGATCGTCTGCGCGAACGGCTACTACAGCTTCGCCGACGAGGGGATTCTGTAACCTGTCGATGCTGTCAGTCGGCGCACCGGGATGTTGCCAATATGACACGCCGCGCGACTGGCAGGGATTTTGTACGACGAGGGCGCAGACGAAAAAATTTAAAACAATAGCATATGTCAGAGGATACTGATGAGATACTCCACGAGGAGGAGATGCCGGAAAGTCCCGGCGACGCGTGCGCCCAAGAAGAGACGCACGTGAAAAATGAACCCGCCGACGGGAAAAAAAGGCGGTGGGGAAGAAAAGACGACAAGCAACTCGAGGAGATGGCAGCAAAACTGGCGGAGATGAACGACAAGTACCTGCGCCTCTCTGCCGAGTTCGACAACTACCGGAAACGGACGCTGAAAGAACGCATGGAACTGCTGAGAACGGCCGGGGAACAAGTGCTGGTGGGCATACTGCCGGTGGTGGACAATCTCGAGCGCGCCATGGCGAGCATGGAGAAAGCCTCGGACGTGACGGCCCTGAAGGAGGGAGTAGACCTGATCTACTCGAACTTCAAAGAGTTCCTGACGCGAAACGGGGTAAAGGAGATCGAGACGCGGGACACGGACTTTAACACCGACCTGCACGAGGCGCTGACAGTGATCCCCGCCCCCACGCCTGCCCAGAAAGGCAAGGTGATCGACACGATCGAGCGAGGATACATGTTGAACGAAAAAGTAATCCGGTTCGCGAAAGTGATCGTGGGAGAATAACACGGGCCGGTCGGAACCCGGCAGAATGAAAATACAAGAGATGCAGAAAAGAGATTATTACGAGGTGTTGGGCGTGTCGAAAAGCGCGGACGCGGCCGAGATCAAGAAAGCTTACAGGAAGTTGGCCCTGCAATATCACCCGGATAAGAACCCGGGCGACAAGGAGGCCGAGGAGCGTTTCAAGGAGGCTGCCGAGGCGTACGACGTGTTGAGTAACGACGACAAACGGCGGCGCTACGACCAGTTCGGTCACGCCGGCACGAGCAGTGCTTACGGCGGCGGCGGCGGCATGAGCATGGAAGACATCTTCACCCACTTCGGGGACATCTTCGGCGGCTTCGGCGGTTTCTCCGGCTTCGGCGGGGGACGGCGAGGCGCGCACCACGTGAACCGGGGAACAAACTTGAGGGTGAAAGTGAAGTTGAACCTGAAAGAAGTAGCGTCCGGCGTGGAAAAACGAATCAAGGTCAAGAAACAAGTCGCCTGCACGCATTGCAACGGCACCGGCGCGAAAGACGGCTCCTCGTACTCGACTTGCAGCACGTGCGGCGGCACCGGACACGTGACGCGCATGCAAAACACGATCCTTGGCCCGATGCAGTCGACCTCCACCTGCCCCACCTGCCAGGGAGAAGGAAAGACGATCAGCGTGAAATGCACCTACTGCGGCGGCGAGGGCGTCGTCTCCTCCGAGGAAGTCATCACCCTGAACATCCCGGCCGGGGTGTCCGAGGGAATGCAACTGTCGCTCTCCGGCAAGGGAAACGCCGCCCGCCGGGGGGGGGTGAACGGCGACCTGATCGTGATGATCGAGGAGGAGGAACACCCGGAGCTGATCCGCGACGGGAATGACATACTATACAACGTGTTCGTGGGCTACCCGGAGGTGGTGCTGGGAGAAACGGTGGAGATCCCCACCGTGGAGGGAAAGGTGAAGGTGAAGATCGAGCCGGGCACCCAGCCCGGGAAGATCCTGCGACTGCGGGGCAAGGGACTGCCGGACGTGAACGGGTACGGGCGAGGAGACTTGCTGGCCAGGGTCAACGTGTGGGTGCCAAAGAACCTCTCGAAGGAAGACAAGAAGTTGGTAGAGAAGATGAGAGACATCGAGGGCTTCCACCCCAGCATCAGCGACAGAAAGAGCTTCTTCGCCAAGATGAAGGACTTCTTTGAATAACGCCCCATGATCACCATCATCCAACTCGGCTACATCGTGGCCATTGACGACTGCCGCCACTTCGCTGCCGCGGCGGAGCGATGCTTCGTAACGCAGCCCACCCTGAGCATGCAGGTCAAGAAACTGGAGGAAGACCTGGGCGTGCTGATCTTCGACCGCGGTCGCCACCCGGTAGAACCTACCGAGATCGGCGCCCGCCTGATCGAGCAAGCCCGCATCGTCCTCTCGTCGACGCGGCGCATCAACGAAATCATCAACGAAGACAAACACGAGGCGACCGGCTCCCTGCGCGTCGGGATCATCCCCACGCTGGCCCCCTACCTGCTGCCCACCTTCATCGGCCACTACGCGCGCAAACATCCCAAGGTGCACGTGGAAGTCGAGGAACTGGTATCCAGTGAGATCATCCGTCGCCTGAAACGAGACGCCCTCGACGCCGGCATCTTCGTCACCCCCCTACGGGACGAGCAAATCATCGAACATCCTGTCTTCTACGAGGAGATGCTCGTCTACGCCCACCCCGGCCACGAACTGCTAAAGCGAGAAAACATCCGTCCCTCCGACCTCTCGCCACAGAAAATGTGGATGCTGGGCGAGGGCCACTGCTTCCGCGACCAGGTACTGAACCTCTGCGAGCAAGCCTCGAGGCAGCAGGGAGAGCTGCCTTTCGACTTCGAGAGCAACTCCCTCGAGACCCTGATGAAAATCGTCGACAGGGAGGGAGGCTTCACCGTCATCCCGGAACTGGCGGCGCGGGAAATGTCCCCGGAAAGGCGCCGGCAAGTAAGATCATTCGACGCCTACACCCCCGTGCGGGAGGTCAGCGTGATCCACTCCCTCCACTACACCAAGAAAAAACTCATCTCCCTGCTACGCGAGGAGTTGCAATCAATCCTTCCCGCCGAGATGTTACGGAAAGACCGGGGAGTCATCGTGGAATGGCAGCCCGTCAAGCACAATCATGAAGATAAAGGATAGATTAGAAGAAGCCCGCGAGACCCTGGACGCCTTCATGGCAGACGACGCGCGAATCGAGAGCATCGCCCGGGCCGGGGATATCCTGGCGCGGGCGCTACGGGCCGGCCATAAAGTCATCAGCTGCGGGAACGGCGGATCCATGTGCGACGCCATGCACTTCGCCGAAGAACTCACCGGTCGCTTCCGCGGCGATCGCCCCGGCCTGCCTGCCGTGGCCATTTCCGACCCCGCCCACCTGACCTGCGTGGCCAACGACTACGGTTTCGAGCACGTCTTCTCCCGCTTCGTGGACTCCCACGGCCTGCCCGGCGACGCGCTACTGGCCATCAGCACCTCCGGCAACTCCCCCAACGTGCTCAAAGCCATCCAAAGCGCCCGCGAGAAAGGCATGAGCGTCATCGGCCTCTCCGGGAAAACAGGAGGAGCGCTGGCACACCTCTGCGACGTGAACATCCTCGTCCCCTGGAGCGGCTACTCCGACCGCGTCCAAGAGATACACATCAAAATCATACACATCCTTATCGAATACCTGGAAAACGCCCTGGGATTAGTCCCCTGAGCGTCACCCTCCCCACCCCTCCCGGTCCAGACTCCGGTACTGTATAGCCTCGGCGATATGCTGGGGCGTGATACGTTCCACCCCCTGCAAATCGGCAATCGTGCGCGAAAGCTTGATAATCCGGTCATAGGCCCGCGCCGAAAGCCCGAAGCGCTGCATGGCGATCTTCAGCAGCCCCGTGCACGCCTCGTCGAGCGCGCAACACTTCTTCAGCAAGGCCGGCGTCATCTGCGCGTTACAATAAATGCCGGGATGCTCCCGGAACCGCGCCGTCTGCAACTCCCGCGCCCGGATCACCCGCCCCTGCACCCGCGCGCTCGTCTCCCCCTCGTCGAGGGCCGCGATCTTCTCGATCTCCACCGGAACCACCTCGATATGAATATCGATACGATCAAGCAGCGGCCCGGAAACCTTCGCCAGGTACTTGTGCACCGCCCCCGGCGGGCACGAACACTCCTTGGCCGGGTGATTATAAAACCCGCACGGGCAGGGATTCATGGACGCGATCAGCATGATATTCGCCGGGTACTCCACGCTCGACCTGGCCCTACTCACGCAAATACACCGGTCCTCGAGCGGCTGCCGCAACACCTCCAGCACCGACCGCTTGAACTCCGGCAACTCGTCCAGGAAAAGCACACCGTTGTGCGCCAGCGACACCTCCCCCGGCTGCGGCCACGACCCTCCACCGATCAACGCCACGTCCGAGATCGTGTGATGCGGCGACCGGAAAGGCCGGGTGACGATCAGCGACCCGTTATGCTGGATCTTCCCCGCCACCGAGTGAATCTTCGTCGTCTCCAGCGACTCGTCGGACGTCATCGGGGGCAATATCGTGGGCAACCGCCTGGCCAGCATCGTCTTCCCCGACCCCGGCGCCCCGATCATGATCATGTTATGCCCCCCGGCGGCCGCGATCTCCATCGCCCGCTTCACGTTCTCCTGACCCTTCACGTCCTTGAAATCCAGCACGTGCTCCCCTCGCGTCTCGTCGAGCGACGGGGGAACAAACCTCACCGGGGGAAACTCCCCCTCCCCTTTCAGGAACGCGATCACCTCGCTCAAGTGGCGAAAACCCCGCGTCTCGAAATCCTGAACGACCGACGCCTCGTTCGCGTTCTGCAACGGGAGCAATATCCCCTTGAACCCCTCCTGCTTGGCATTGATAGCGATAGGCAGGGCGCCCTTCACCGGCTGCAGGCTCCCGTCGAGCGACAACTCTCCCATGATCACGTACCGCTCCAGCATCTCCACCGGCAATTGTTCATTGGCTGCCAGTATCCCGATCGCCAGCGGGAGATCGTACGACGACCCCTCCTTCTTCACGTCGGCCGGCGCCATGTTGATAATAATTCGTTTCCCCGGGATCTTCGACCCGATCTCCCTCAACGCGGAGTCTATCCGTTCCTGACTTTCTTTCACGGCATTATCCGGAAGCCCGACGATAATAAACTTCGCGCCCCATAGAATATTGACCTCGATAGTGATGGTGATGGCATTGATCCCGTAAACCGCCCCCCCGAATACTTTTACTAACATCTCAGATAACTTTTAACTTCGAGGCGGAAAGGTATAATAAAATTGCCTTGCATCCATGAATAAACGCGAATTTCTTTCCCCGACGACGACTTCCGCGGGAAATACCTCCTCGTCGACCTCTGGGCCACCTGGTGCGGCTTCTGCGTGCAGGAGATACCACACCTCAAGGCCCTCGAGGAGAAAATGGCCGGGCGAAACATCGCCTTCGTCAGCATCTCCGTTGATTCCGACAAATCCGTCTGGGAAAAATACGCCCGCGAGAAGCAACTCACCGGCATACAACTCCACGCCGGCGACGACAAATCCTTCACCGCCCCCTTCGAAATCAACGGCATCCCCCGTTTCATCCTTATCGACAAGCAGGGTAATGTCCTCGATCCCCAGATGAAGCTCCGCCCCTCTAACCCCGACCTCCTCCCCTTCCTGGAAACCCTCGAGGGCATCTGACCACCCCCCGTTACCCCCGCATTATACAAGGCCGCGGCGCCGCGACAACCGTTCGACCGTTGTCGAACGGTCGCCGCGGTTTTACGGCAACCAATCCCGCGACCGGGAACGGTCGCCGCGGTTTTACGGCAACCAATCCCGCGACCGGGAACGGTCGCCGCGGTTTTACGGCAACTCATCCCGCGCCCGGGAACGGTCGCCGCGGTTTTACGGCAACCAGTCCACAGTTGTCGAATGGCTGGTGCTGGACCGCGACAACCAATCCACGGCTGTGGAACGGTCGCCGCGGTTTCGCGGCAAGCAATTCACAACTGTGGAATGGTCGCCGCGGTTTCGCGGCAAGCAATCCACGGCTGTTGAACGGTCGCCGCGGTTTCGCGGCAAGCAATCCTCGGCTGTTGAACGGTCGCCGCGGTTTCGCGGCAAGCAATCCACGGCTGTTGAACGGTCGCCGCGGTTTGGCGGCCAGCAATACACAACAGTGGAACGGTTGCCGCGAAACCGCGGGAAAAATTCGGGGGGGGGGGGGGGGGGGT
>JAIROI010000115.1 GCA_031257615.1 Odoribacteraceae bacterium | reverse complement strand
ACCTCAAGCTCTCCGGCCCGGGCCTCTCCGAGAAGGCCTTCAAATAGCCCTCCCGCGCCTACACCCGGCCCCGCCGCCCCCCCTACATTGGGCGACGCCGCGTCAACATTCGGCGTCGCCCCCTCTACATTAGGCGTCGCCCTAACAACATTAGGCGTCGCCCTAACCACATTGGGCGTCGCCCCAACTACATTGGGCGCCGCCCTAACCACATTGGGCGCCGCCCTAACCACATTGGGCGTCGCCCTAACCACATTGGGCGTCGCCCTAACTACATTGGGCGTCGCCCTAACTACATTGGGCGCCGCCCCCTCTACACTAGGCGTCGCCCTAACCACATTGGGCGTCGCCCTAACAACATTAGGCGCCGCCGCAACAACATCGTGAAAATGGTTAGGACCATCGGCTTAATGGTCCCAACCATCGGATTAATGGTTCTCACCATCGGCTTATTGGTTCTAACAATAGGCTTAATGGTTCTAACCATCGACTCAATGGTTCTAACCATCGGCTTAATGGTTCCAACCATCAGCTCAATGGTTGGGACCATCGGCTCAATGGTTGGGACCATCAGCTTAATGGTTGGGACCATCGGCTTAATGGTCCCAACCATTTTGCTCATGATTTTGGCTATTGGGTAGATGGGTAGCACCCCGTAATTCTTGATGGCGCTGTATAGCAAGGGATCCAATTACAAAAAGCCGCGCGACAGCCTCACCTTCGCGGGCAGCGCCCACAGGGCGCCGCTCGTGAAGACGCGGATACTTTCCCACGCGGTAGCCTCAGGCTGCCGCGTAAAACAATTCCCGTTGGCGGGCCGCGTGGCGGCCCGACGTTGGGGCGAGAGAGGGGAGTCTACGGCAGGTAGAAGACCTCTTCGAGGTAGGTGGTGCGGGGGGAGTTGTCGGGGTTGACCTCCATGATGTCGCTCATGTAATCCCACCACTTTTGCTGGATCTCCTCGCTGCCGAGCTGCTGGGAGGATAGGTCGCCGCCCAGGTGTTGAACGCCAAAGAGGATGTTCGTCTCCTCGTCCAGGAAAATGGAATAGTCGCTGATGCCCGAACGCTTGATCAGTTCGACGATCGAGGGCCAGACCTCCGCGTGACGCTTGATGTACTCCGCCCGGCAGCCGGGCTTTAACTGCATTTTAAATGCTACTCGTTTCATGGGTATGTTGTTTGGTGAATAAATGAATCCGGTCACGGGAGGGCGACGGGGGGGGCGAGCAGGTAGCGCTTCAGGTCGCAGCCGGGCAGCTCGCGGATGGCCTCGACGACCAGCCGGGCGTTGAGGCGGGCGCCGGCGAGGGTGGTGTGGGTGCGATCGCTGCTGAAGTAGGCAGAGTCGACGACCTGCTGCCCGGAGCGCGCGATGATTTCTTCGAGGGCGGCGGCCGAGCGGTCGTTGAGGTCGATGAAGGGAGCGCCCTCTGCCCCGGCTACCTCCCTGGCCCAGCGGGCGTGGCTCTCCGGGGAGCGGTCGATCTTGCCGTCCTTTCCCCGGTTGCGGGCCACGGGCGAGAGGATGATCGCGCGGGCGCCCTTTTCTCGCGCCTCGCGGATGTACGCGCGGGTGTAGTGGCCGAAGGTGTAGACCGTCTCGGGGCGGCGGGTGAGCAGGTTGTCGATCTGCAGGGAGTCCTCGCCGACGCCGGGGAGGGAGCCGCGGGCGCGGGAGGAGTCGTTGACGGGGCCGCCGTCGTTGTGGCCAAACTGCACGAGGAGGTAGTCGCCGGGGCGGAGTCGCTCGCGGACGTCGCTCCAGCGTCCCTCGGTGATGAACGTGCGGCTGCTCCTGCCGCCGATGGCCTTGTTGATGATGGAGATTCTCGTCGTATCGAAGTAGCCTGCGATGCAGTCGCCCCATCCCCACTGGCCGTTTCGTCCGTCTCCCGCGCCGTTGCGGACGGTGGAGTCGCCGATGATAAAGAGCCGCGGGAGGTTCTCCGGCCGCGCCAGCGCCAGGGAGAGCAGCGCGAGGATGTATACCGCGCGTCTCATGACTCCACGATTATGCCTTCCGGGGCGTTCACGCGCGTCTCCACGCTGCCGTCAGGTCGTTTCTCGTGGCTGATCTTGATGAGGCCGAGGGGGGTGGGGAAGGCGCCTTCGGCCCACTCCAGGTCGCCGAGGTGGGGCGATACCCGCACGCGTTTGCAGCCAGGCTCGAGGATGGTGACGCCCAGGACGCGCGCCGAGAGCCATGCCGCCGGTCCGGACGCCCAGCCGTGGCAGAGGCTGTGGCGGTAGCCCGGGTAGCAGTACTCGCCGAAGTCGCCGTGTATGTCCCGTTTTCCCTCGACGGGCCACTCGTCGAGGCGGGTGGCGTTTTCCATCCAGGCGATGTTGAAGTTCTCCCAGAAGGTGGTGGCTCCCATGTCGAGCATTCCTCCCCAGTAGGCGCGGATGATGTCGAGGGCCTCCTGGTGTCGGCCTGCCAGGGCCATCGCCTCGAGCATGTAGTATCCGTAGAAGGTGGAGAAGCGGTCGGCGCCCCCCGCGGCGATGTACTCCTCGCAGGCCTTTCCCGCGTCCATCAGCCCGGCGATGGCCATGAGCGCGGCGGCCTGCTTGAGGCCGTTGGGGTCTTTGACGCGTTGCTTCAGCAGGCTGACGGCCTCCTCGCATCGCGCGGCGAGGTCGGGGCGGTCGAGGGCGTTGCACAGGACGGCGGCGTCCCTCATGGCCCAGGCGAGGAGGGCATGGTAGCCGGCCTCCACGCCGGGGGTGTTGGGCGAGGAGGGCCAGTCGAGGAACTTTCTCCCGAAGCCCTCGTCGTCGCCCGCCTTGATTTTCCCGGCGACGATCTCGACGAGGCCCGCGATGTAGTCGGCGTGCGACCGCAGGAAGCGCTCGTCGCCGTGGTGGTCGCGCCATGCCTTGTGTATGATGAGGTACCAGAGGGAGTAGGCGCTCATGCGATTGAGCCACGCGGGGAGGGGATACTGCGCGACGACCAGGTCGAGGCTGCGGGGGACGATGTCGTGGTAGCCGAAGACGGCGCTGATCGTCATCACCTCCGGGTGCATGTCCCCGACCCAGACGCAGCGGTCGCGCTTGACGCCGTCCCAGAGGAACTCCTGCATGTTGAGGTGGACGGTGTAGGCGGCGGTCATCCAGATCGCGTTCAGGCGCTCGTCGCTGCACGCGAACGAGCCGAGGTAGGGCAACTCCCGGTAGCGAAAGATCGCCCGCGCCTCTTTGATGGCGATGGTGCGGTCGCTCTCCAGCAGGTCGATGCGGACGAAGCGGAAGCCCGTGTTGCCGATCTCGATGGAGCCGTCGCGGGGGATTTCTATCACGACGTCCCGCTTGGCGTGGTCGTCGGTGGAGAATCCCACCTTCCACTCGCTGTTCAACGTCTGGCTATTGGCCTCGCCGATGGACTCGCCAAAGCGGACGCGCACGAGGGAGGGCCGCCGGTCGCTCCCGAATCCCGTCACGAGGCGCAGCCCGCCGTGCAGCTCCCGCCCGTAGTCGAGGAGGATGGAGGCCTTTTCGGTTTCCGAGCTACTCAGCGTGCAGTAGGCTACCCCGGGCGTCATCTCCGCCTGGCCCTCGCCGGGCGTCAGCAGCACGCCGGGGTTTCGCACGCGCTCCTCGCTGCTCGTCCACGCGACGCGCGTCGGCAGGAGATAGACCCGGGTCAGGGGGTCGACGCGCGCCGTTTCACCCGCGCGGGCGCTGAACACGGGGGGCAACTGCCCGGGAAGGTACAGGGAGAGGAGGAGGAGGGGGAACGTCAGACAAGTTCGTTTCATGGCGGTGCAGGTTTTAACTCCTATATATAAGGAGCGGGTTTAGCGGGAAGACGCGCGGCGTCGACCCTTCGCGAATTTCGCTTTCGCGGGGGAATATCGCAAGTGTTCGGGCGTTTTTTTATTGCCGCTCGTTGCGGAAGGTCACGCGTCCCCCTTCCGCGTCGACCACCACGCGGCAGTCGCGGGAGACCTCCCCGGAGAGTATCTTCCTGGACAGCTCGTTGAGGAGCGACCGCTGGATCACGCGCTTCACCGGCCGGGCGCCAAACTGCGGGTCGTAGCCCTCGCTGGCGATCCACTCCACGGCCCGGTCGGTGACCTCCAGGGTGATCCCCCCGCGGGCCAGCATTTCCCGCGCCGCCCCCACCTGCAGGCGCACGATCGCCTCGATCTCGGCCAGGCGCAGGGGGGAGAACATGATCACCTCGTCCACCCGGTTCAAGAACTCGGGGCGGATCGTCCGCTTCAGCAGCTCGTACACCTCCCGGTCGGTACGCGCGAGCACCTCCTCGCGGTTCTTGTCGTCGAGGTGTTCCAACTGCTCCTGGATGATCCCGGCGCCGAGGTTGGATGTCATGATGATGATCGTGTTCTTGAAATCCACCACGCGGCCCTTGTTGTCGGTCAACCGCCCGTCGTCCAGCACCTGCAGGAGGATATTGAACACGTCCGGGTGGGCCTTCTCGATCTCGTCCAGCAGGATCACCGAGTAGGGTTTCCGGCGCACGGCCTCCGTCAGTTGCCCCCCCTCGTCGTAGCCGACGTACCCCGGGGGCGCTCCCACCAGGCGGGAGACCGAGTGCCGCTCCTGGTACTCTGACATGTCCACGCGGGTCATCAGCGCCTCGTCGTCGAAGAGCACCCCTGCCAGGGCCTTGGCCAGCTCGGTCTTCCCGACGCCTGTCGTTCCCAGGAAGATAAACGAGCCGACGGGGCGTTTGCCGTCCTGCAGCCCGGAGCGATTCCTGCGTACGGCGTCGGCGAGGGCGGTGATGGCCGCCTCCTGTCCCACGACGCGCTCGTGGAGGCGCTCCTCGAGGTGCAGCAGCTTCTGGCGCTCGCCCTGCATCATCCGGCTGACCGGGATGCCCGTCCACTTGGAGACCACCGCCGCGATGTCGTCGGCTGTCACCTCCTCGCGCATCAGCGCCCCCCCCTGCTGTTCACCCGCGAGCTTCTCCGTCAGCTCCTCCACGCGCCGCTCGGCCTCCTTGATCTTGCCGTACCGCAGCTCGGCCACGCGCCCGTAGTCTCCCTCGCGTTCGGCCCGGGCGGCCTCGAAACGGAAGACCTCGATGGCGTTCTTGTTCGCCTGCAACTCGTCAATCAGCGCCCGTTCGGCCTCCCAGCGGGCCTTGAGGCGGGACTGTTCCTGGCGCGCGTTGGCCAATTCCTCCTCGATCTCGTCCATCTTCTTGCTCTTGCCTTCCCGCTTGATGGCCTCCTTCTCGATCTCCAGCTGCTGCACGCGGCGGTTCAGGATCTCGATCTCCTCGGGTACGGAGTTCATCTCCAGGCGCAGCTTGGCCGCCGCCTCGTCCACCAGGTCGATGGCCTTGTCCGGGAGGAAACGGTCGGTGATGTAGCGGCGCGACAGCTCCACGGAGGCGATGATTGCGTCGTCCGTGATCCTCACCTTGTGGTGGTTCTCGTACCGTTCCTTCAGTCCCCGGGCGATGCTGATGGCGCTGGCCGCGTCCGGTTCGTTGATCATCACCTTCTGGAAGCGCCGCTCGAGCGCCTTGTCTTTTTCGAAATACTTCTGGTACTCGTTCAGGGTGGTCGCCCCGATGGCCCGCAGGTCGCCGCGCGCCAGGGCCGGCTTCAGGATATTGGCGGCGTCCATCGCACCCTCGGACTTCCCGGCCCCGACGAGCGTGTGTATCTCGTCGATAAAGAGGATGATGGAGCCGTCGGAGCGTTCCACCTCGTTGACCACCGCCTTCAGGCGTTCCTCGAACTCCCCCTGGTACTTGGCGCCGGCGATCAGCGCGCCCATGTCCAGCGAGAAAATGCTCTTCGAGGCCAGGTCCGACGGCACGTCGCCGTTCACGATCCGTTGTGCCAGTCCCTCCGCGATCGCCGTCTTGCCCACGCCCGGCTCGCCGATCAGTATCGGGTTATTCTTGACGCGCCGCGAGAGGATCTGCAGCACGCGCCGTATCTCATCGTCGCGCCCGATCACCGGGTCGAGTTTCCCCGCCCGCGCCCGCTCGTTCAGGTGGATGGCGTAACGACCGAGGGCGTCGTAGGTCTCCTCGGCAGAGGTAGAGTCGACGCGCCGCCCCTCGCGCAGCTCCAGGATGGCCTTCCGGGCGTCGTCGACCGTCAGTCCGCCCTCTTTCAGGACGCGAGCGGCGGGATCGGTGGAGGAGAGGAGGCCCAGCAGCAGGTGTTCCAGGGAGATGTAGCGGTCGCCCATCTCCCGCGCCGTCTTGTTGGCCCGCTCGAGCGCCCTCCCCGACTCGTCGGAGAGGTACGGCGAGCCGCCCGACACCCGCGGGTAGGAATTGATCAGGCGCTCCAGCGCCATCGCGATCCCCCGGTCGTTCGCCCCCACTTTCCTGAAGATAAACCGAGTGATGTTATCGCCCTTCGAGAGCACGCCTTGCAGCAGGTGGCCCGTTTCGATCGCCTGCTGACCTTTCTCGCTGGCGATCCGCGCGGCCTCGTCCACGGCCTCGCGCGACTTGATGGTGTAATTCTTCATGTCCATGACGTTCTATTTTTAGTTTCCCTCACCGAACGCAAAGGGTATTCCACCCCTCCCGCGATGACAAAACGACAGCACTCCCCCGCCCCCGCGGGCCAAAACGAGAAGAGGCTGTCTAATTGACAGCCTCTTGGGGTACCCGGGGCGGGAATCGAACCCGCACGTCTTTAAGGGACACTGGATTTTGAGTCCAGCGCGTCTACCAATTCCGCCACCCGGGCGCGTAGACGGGGCAAATGTACGGGTTTTCGCGGGATATGCAAGCGCCGCCGGTATTTTTTCCCGGCAACGCCATTTCGCCTCCGCCGCCGGGGAATAATGCCCCGGGAATGTTACCTTCGCGGGGCAAAAACAGGAATCATGATAAAGAATATCATCTTCGATCTTGGCGGGGTGGTGGTCGAGTGGAACCCCGCGCGCGTCCTCGCGACGTTCACCGGTAACCCGGTGCTGGTGAATTATATCTCCGAGAACGGCTTTTCCCGGGGAGTATGGGCCGATTTCGACCGGGGCGCCGTGGATAAGGAGGCTTTCGCGCGCCAGTGGGCGCTCCTCAGCGGTTGTCCCGCGGAGGATTGCCTGGAGTTGCTGGAGCACGTCAAGCACAGCCTCGCGCCGATCCCGGAGACGGAACGGCTGATCGAGGAGCTTTCCCACCGGGGCTTCCGCCTCTACTGCCTCTCGAACATGTCGGAGGATCACTACAATTACTTGAAGGTTCGCCCCGTCTTTCGCTTCTTTGACGGCCAGGTGATCTCCGCGCTGGAGAAGCTGGTGAAGCCCGAACGCGCCTTTTACGAGCTGATACTCCAGCGTTACAGCCTGCGCGCCGACGAGACGCTCTTCATCGACGATCTCGAGTGCAACCTCGCGACCGCGAGGGCGCTGGGCATCCACACCGTCCACTTCACCGACGTCACCACCGGCATCCCCGCCATCCGCGCCGCCATCTCCCGCTAACCCTCCCTTTCCTTTCTTTCCCTTTTAGCCCCGGACATCTCCCTCGCGTCCGCGCGCATCCCTTTCGCGTCAGTGTGCGGCCGCCGCACGCGTACATGCGGCTGCCGCATGCGGACGCGAGGGACGCTCGGGAGGGGAGGGGAGAGGCGGGGGGCGGGAGTCAGGACTTCCGCGCGCTAAACTCACAGCCGCAGTAGGATTGGTTATAGAAGTTGTAGCGAGAAAGGAGGACGCGGCGGCGTTCGGCGAGGCCTCCCTTCCGCCAGTTCTTGTCGAGGAAGGCGACGCCGGGCAGGTCGGCGACGGCGCGTAGCCCGGCGGCAGAGATTTGCTCCAGGCTCTTCCAGCGGGAGGAGGCGAGGGTGGTGGCGACGCGCGCGAAGCCCCGTTCGCGGGCCAGCAGGGCGGTGGCGCGCAGGCGGATCTCGAAACACCGGGCACATCGCGCCCCCCGTTCCGGCTCCCCTTCCAGGCCGGCGACGGCGGCGAGCCACGCCTCGTGGTCGTACTCCCCCGCGATCATCTCCAGGCCGAGGGCGGCGGCGTGGCGGGCACATTCGGCCTCCCGGCGCGCGTACTCCTCCCGGGGGAAGATGTTCGGGTTAAAGTAAAACAAGGCAGGGCGAGCGCCGCGGTCAAGCAGCCACTCGATGACCGCCGCCGAGCAAGGGGCGCAGCAGGCGTGAAGGAGGATCGGCGCGAGGGTGTCCATGCTTTTTTTCGCGAAGATAACGCGCCGCTCGGGAATCCCGGCGCTTGGAAGTGACGACAATAGTTGTTACCTTCGGCCGCGAATCATAACAGACCACACCCATGTCAGTATCCCGGTTTAGCGTGTCGCTCGAAAACGAGCTGCTGGTCGCCCTGGACGATTACGCGCGGGCGAATCATTTTCCCAATCGCTCGCGGGCGTTGCGCCAGCTCATCGAGCGGGACATCGTCGAGCGCAAGTGGCAGTGCGGGAACGTCGTCGCGGGGGCCATCATCCTCGTCTACGACCAGGTCAAGCGCGACCTGATGAACCGCGTCGCGGCCCTCCAGCAGGAGTATCACGAGGAGATACTCTCCGTGCAGCACTTCTACTTCACGCGGACGATTGCCTTCAATATCCTCGCCGTGAAGGGGCCGGCGTACCGGCTGACGGAACTCGCCGACAAGTTGATCGCCCTGAAGGGAGTCCACCACGGCAAGCTGGTCATGACCCGCGCGGACGAGCGGCACGTGAAGAGGTAGCGCCTCTTTTTTTTCTCTCGACAGTAACATGATTTTGTAAACTCGTAATATGATTACCTATGAAAAATCAATTCTTTCTACTTGTTATCTTTCTCACTGTCGCCCTTTTTCCTGCCCGGGCGCAGATGGATAGTCTTCGTTTAAACGAGGTCGTGGTGACCGGGACGCGGGCGGGCGTTCACCGGGCCAACATTCCCTCGACGATCTCCGTCGTGGATCGCCGGGAGATCGAGGAGAGCGGCGAGGCGGCCCTGTTGCCGGTGTTGGCCGGGCGGGTGCCGGGCCTGTTCCTCACCGAGCGCGGCGTGATGGGTTTCGGCGTCAGCAGCGGTAGCGCCGGCGGCGTCACCCTGCGCGGCGCGGGCGGGGGCGCGGGGGTGCTCGTGCTTATCGACGGCCACCCGCAGTACATGGGCATCATGGGCCACCACCTGCCCGACGCCTACATGTCCTCTGACGCCGAGCGCGTGGAGGTGATCCGGGGGCCGGCGTCGCTCCTCTACGGCTCCAACGCGATGGGCGGCGCGATCAACATCATCACCCGGTCGGCGACGCGGCAAGGATGGCGCGGGTCGGGCAGTTTCTCGGTCGCCTCGGCCTACAACACGCGGGAGTACCGGGCCTCCGCCGGCTACGGGGGGGAAGGATGGGGGGCGCTCCTTTCCATCAATCACGACCGCACCGACGGGCATCGGGCCGACCGCGGCGCGCGCTTCGCGATCACCAGCGGCCACGCGAAGGCAACGGTCGCGCTCGACCCGCGGTTTCGCCTGGCGGTGGACGCGAACGCGGCCGCCTACAAGACGCAACACCCCGGCCCGACGACCGCCCCGCTGCTCGATAACGCGGCGGACATCCTGCGGGGGGTGGTCTCGGCAACCCTGGAGAGTCGCCTGGGAGAGGCCCGCGGCGCGCTGGTGCTCTTTTATAATTTCGGGGAACACAAGGTGGACGACGGGCACGCGGCGGGTGCGGCGGAGAGTCCCTTCTACTTCCGCTCGCTGGATCATAACTACGGCGCGCAGTTGTACCAGACCTTCCCCCTCTTCCCCGGCAACGCGGTGACCGCCGGCCTCGACTTCAAGAACTTCGGGGGGAGCGCCCGTAACGATTTCAAGGACGGGACGACGCCCGACGTCTCGCACATCGACACCTCCCTCTACGAGGTCGCCGGCTACCTGGTATTCCAGCAAACGCTGGGGGACAAGCTGACACTGAACGCCGGCGTTCGCCTGGAACACCACGAGCAGTTCGGTGCCGAGTGGGTGCCGCAGGCGGGCGTTGCCTATCGCCCGTTCGCCGACGGGTTCCTCAAACTGTCGGTGGCCAAGGGCTTCCGCGCCCCCGTCCTGCGCGACTTGTTCTACGGCGCGGAGTGGGCAGGGGCCAATCCCGACCTGCAGCCCGAGTCGATGGTCAACCACGAGTTGTCCGTCGGGCAGGCTTTCCTCGACGGGCAGCTGGCGGTCGAGGCCAGCGGCTTCCTGGTCAGGGGAAAGAACGCGATCGTGACCGTCCGCTCGCCCTGGCCCCCCGTCACCATCAACTCCGGACGCTTCAAGTACGACGGCCTCGAGTTGTCGGCCCGCTGGATTCCCCTCCGCGGCCTGCGCCTGGACGGGAATTACTCCTACCTCAACGCGAGAACTTTTACTACTTACGCCCCGCGCCACCAGGTGAAGCTCCTCGCGAGTTATCACCTCTCCCGCTGGAGCGTCAGCGCCAATTACCGCCACGCGAGCCGCCTCTACTCGACCCCGACGACCCGCGAGCATTTCAATACCGTCGACGCGCGCCTGACTTTCCGGCCCGTCGAGCGCCTCCAACTCTTCGCGCGGGGCGAGAACCTCACCGACGCTTCCTACGAGATCATGGAGGGCTACCCGATGCCGGGCCTCGTGGCGTCGTTCGGGCTGAACGTTAGCTTTTGAGTCGTGAAACTTTTCGGGTTGATCGTCGCCCTTCTCCTTGCCTTTGCCCGGGTCGACGGGGAGGGGCGACGTCCCGTGGTCATTGACACGGACGGCGCGGCGGACGACCTGCGGGCGATCTGCTTGCTTCTGTCGTCGCCCCTGGTGGAGGTGCGGGCGATCGTCTCGTCGGAGGGGGCGCTGACGCCGCGGGAGGCTGCCCGGAAGGTGCGGGCGCTGTTGCGGGCGCTTGGCCGGGAGGAGATCCCGGTGGGGGAGGGGCGGGCGACCGGCCTCGCGCCTCCTCCCTGGCGCGCCCACTCCCGGCGCGTGCCGTGGGGCGAGGAGGAGGAGGACGCGCCCCTCGACGCGGTGGAGCTATTATACAGGTATGCCGGCGACGCGACGATCGTGGCGCTCGGCGCGCTCACTAACCCGCGCGACCTGCTGGAGCGGCGTCCCTCGACGCGGCCTCGCGACATGGTCTGGTATAACGGGCGCGGGGATCTCCGCGACGGCGCGAATTACGCGGCAGATCCCGACGCGGCGGCGCGCGTCCTGTCAAGCGGCATTCCCGTGGAGATTGTTTCCGGCGAGCGGGGCGCGTTTGCTGTCGACGAGGCGCTCCTGCGGTTGCTTGCTGCCTCGCGTCTGGGGGCGGCCCGGCTGGTGGTCTCGTCCCATCGATCGCCGGCCTTGCGGGCGTTGGTATCTGCCGGCCACTTGCGGTCGTGGGACGATCTGGCGGCCCTTCGGCTCATTGCTCCCGACCTTTTTGTCGTCCGCGCCCTCTCGCCTTCCGTTGCCCTTGTGGCGCTGGAGGAGGGGGAGGCTGCTCGCGTCGAGTTCCTGCGCGTGCTGGGCGCCGGGGACTAAGGGGCTTTCAGGGAGCCGTCGCGGAGGGCGTTGACGGCCACCTGGAGTTGTTCGTACCACTCCCCGCCGTACTTGCGCACCAGCGCTTCCTTCAAGAATAGATAAAGGGGGACGTCCTCGCGCTCGCCGCGGTCGCGGGCCGGGTCGCAGACCTTCCAGTGGTCGTAGCGTATCAGTTCGCGCGAGGCATGGCGGGTGACGCGCAGCGGGTAGAGGTGGCAGGAGATCGGTTTCCGGAAGCTACTCTCGCCGGCGGCCCAGGCCCTCTCGATGGCGCAGCAGCAGCATCCGTCCGCGTCCACCGCGTAAGCACATTCCCCGCCGTTGATCAGCGGCGTGCCCAGGTCGCCGTCGCTATCGATCACGGCCACCCCCTGGCGCTCCACCGCTTCCGCGCCTGCCGGCTTCATGTGGCGGGCGATGGCGGCGTAATTCTCCCTGATTTCCCGTTCCTCTCCCTCCTCCAGGGGCGCGCCGGCCTCTCCCTGCACGCAGCACGCGCCCAGGCAAGCGCCCGGGTCGCAACAAAAGCGCTGCTCGAGCACCTCGAAGCGCACCACCGTATCCTCGATCTGTAACATGGTCTACGCGATAAGCGGCCGACCGGTCATCTCCGGGGGGATCGGCAGCCCCATGATCGCCAGCACCGTCGGCGCCACGTCCGCCAGCACCCCGTCCCGCAGCCGGTCGCAGTTGTCCGGGTCGGTCACCCAGATACACGGCACCGGGTTCAGCGAGTGCGCCGTGTTGGGCGACCCGTCGTCGTTCACCGCGTAGTCGGCGTTGCCGTGGTCGGCGATAATCAGCACGTCGTAGCCGTTGGCGCGGGCGGCGTCGACGGTCTTCCCGACGCACTCGTCGACCGTGGCCACGGCCTGCCGGATGGCCTCGTACACGCCCGTGTGTCCCACCATGTCGCCGTTGGCGTAGTTCAGGCACGCGAAGTCGGCCTCCCGGCGGTTCAGCTCCTCGACGACGCGCTCCGCGATCAACGGGGCGGACATCTCCGGCTGCAGGTCGTAGGTCGCCACCTTGGGGGAGGGCACCAGCACGCGTTTTTCTCCCTCGAAGGGCGCCTCCCGCCCCCCGTTCAGGAAGAAGGTCACGTGGGCGTACTTCTCGGTCTCGGCCACCCGCAGCTGCTTCAAGCCCAGCGAGGAGATGTACTCGCCGATGGTGTTCGTCACGTTCTCCTTGTCGAAGAGCACCTGCAGTCCCTCGAACCGGGCGTCGTACGGCGTCATCGTGTAATAATGGAGCGGGAGGGTCTTCATGCCGTGCTCCGGCTTGTCCTCCTGCGTCAGGGCGATCGTCAACTCCCTGGCCCGGTCGTTCCTGAAATTAAAGAAGATCACCGCGTCGCCGGGACGCATCGTCCCCAGGGGCTTCCCCTCGCCGTCCGCGAGCGCGATGGGCCGGATAAACTCGTCCGTGACCCCCTCCTCGTAGGAGGCCCTCACGGCGTCCGCGGCGCTTGTAGCCAGCGTTCCCTGCCCGCGCACCAGCAGGTCGTAGGCCTCCTTGACGCGTTCCCAGCGGGAGTCCCTGTCCATGGCGTAGTAGCGCCCGACGATCGAGGCCACCCTTGCCGGCCCTCCTGCCAGGCGCTTCTCGAGGGCCTCGACGAAGGCCGCGCCGCTCCTCGGGTCGGTGTCCCTGCCGTCCATGAAACAGTGGACGACCGCGTCGGCGACGCCCCGTTCCCGCGCCAGGTCGCACAGCGCGAAAAGGTGCTCCATCGAGCTATGCACGCCCCCGTTGGAGAGCAACCCCATCAGGTGCAACCGCTTTCCGGGCTTCGCCGCCTCTTCGAGCGCCGAGGCCACCCCGGGGACGCTGCCGAACGACCCGTCGCGGATCGCCCGGTTGATCTTCACCAGGTCTTGGTACACCACCCTTCCCGCGCCGATATTCAAGTGGCCCACTTCCGAGTTGCCCATTTGCCCGTCGGGCAGCCCGACGTTCTCGCCGCTGGTGTAGAGCAACCCGCGGGGATTATTATTAGCCAATTCCGAGAGCCTCGGGGTGGGCGTGCTCCCGATGGCGTCCGAGTGATCATGTCTCCCGACCCCCCATCCATCCAGTATCATCAATAGAACCTTTTTCATCTTTTCAACTTTTAAAATTTCCTCGCGAAGATACACTTTCCCCCCGGAACGCGAAACGAAATGCCCCCCTGCAAGGGCCGCCGCGCCCCTTTCGCGATTTTTAGGAGGGTGATCGGACGGCGTCCGAAGGCGCGGCGCGTTTTCCGGCGAGCAATCGGACGGCGTCCGAAAGCCCGGCGCGTTTTTCGGCGAGCGATCGGACGTCGTCCGAAGTCGCGGCGCGTTTTCCGGCGAGCGATCGGACGGCGTCCGAAGTCGCGGCGCGTTTTTCGGCGAGCGATCGGACGGCGTCCGAAAGCTCGGCGCGTTTTTCGGCGAGCGATCGGACGACGTCCGAACACCCCCCGCGATTTTCGGCGAGCGATCGGACGGCGTCCGAACACCCCTCGCGCGATTCTCGGCGCGCGTTCGTTCATTGAACGAAAGCCCCGCGTTTTGCAGCGCGTTCGTCCTCCTCGCCGGGCCTTCGTTTGTGGAAAACGCGTACCTTCGCGTCGGATCATTAAAATGGAAATAGAGATGAACGTAATCTTATGCCTGCTGCTTGCAGTACCCGCGGCCATCGCGCAGTCTGTACTGCCGTGTGGCGAAACAAAGACGATACAAATGCATGATTTCGCCTATCAGTGTGATAACAATGGTCACGGGATAGTCACACTGTACAATGTACAGGGCAAGTTCACCCGCGTCGACAAGGCTTACAGGGACGGGAGAGAGTACGTGGAGGAAGATTTTTTCAGTGGAGCCAGAGGCCCTGGAGAGGTAGAGGAAAACTTCTGGGTTTATACCAAGCCCAAGATGGACTCCCTCGTCAATGACGCGTTTGGCCCGTGGAAGCTTCTAATAGGAGACGACGAGTTCGTGATCACCCTGATCATCGACGCCGAGACGGGTGACGTGAGCGAAGTCATCTACGAGTTCTCCGATAAATCTCAATACATTAAAATGGCCGTTTTCGCTTACCGCGAGTTGGAGCTGTCGATAAAGGAAAACCTCCGCTTCACGCTTACCGATCACGGCAAGCAACTGAATTACGCCATGCTGACGTGGGTGTACGGGATAAAGGGAGAGGGGCGAAACAAGCGCGGCGACGCGGATTTGTAGAAAGAAATTTGTAACATCGCGTCGGAGGTAGAGGGGGACGCGAATAATCACATGAATAAATCAAAGAAGATGCAACAGAACCTGTTTTGTATTCAAGGAAAGGTGATCGTCATCACCGGGGGATGCGGGGTGCTCGGCTCCTCGATGGCGCGTTACCTGGCGCGGGAAGGCGCGACGGTCGTCGCGCTCGACCGGGTGAAGGAGAAAGGCGAGGCGTTCGCGGCCGCGATCCGGGAGGAGGGGGGCGACGCCCTGTACTTCGACGCGGACGTTCTCGACGCGAAGACCCTGGAGGGTAGCCGGGAGGAGATCATCGCCGCGCGCGGGAAGATCGACGCGCTGGTGAACGCCGCGGGAGGGAACATGCCCGGGGCCACGATCGGGCCGGAAGAGACGATCTTCGACCTGAAGATCGACGCCTTCAAGCAAGTCGTGGATCTGAACCTCTTCGGGACGGTCGCGCCGACGATGGTGTTCGCGCGGGCGATGGTGGCGAACGGCGCGGGCAACATCATCAACATCGCCTCCGAATCGGCCCTCCGGCCCCTGACCCGCGTGGCCGGTTACGGGGCGGCGAAGGCGGCGGTGGCCAACTTCACGCGCTACATGGCGGGCGAGCTGGCCATCAAGTTTGGCGAGAGATTCCGCGTCAACGCCCTGGCGCCGGGCTTCTTTATCACGGAGCAGAACAGGGCGCTGCTCGCGCGCCCCGACGGGTCGTACACCGAACGCGCCCGCGCGATCCTGGCCCACACCCCCTACCGGCGCTTCGGCGAGCCGGAGGAACTGCACGGGTCGTTGCACTACTTGCTCAGCGAGGCCTCGCGGTTCGTCTCCGGGACGATCCTGGTTGTTGATGGGGGATTTGACGCCTTTTCCATATGATACTGGGAGAACAAACATGGCGATGGTACGGGCCGGAAGACCCCGTGTCGCTGTCGGACATACGGCAAGCCGGCGCCGCGGGCGTCGTGACGGCGCTGCACCACGCGAAGAACGGCGAGGCGTGGACGGCAGAGGAGATCGACCGCCGCGCGACGATGATCGAACGCGCGGGCCTCAAGTGGTCGGTGGTCGAGAGCATACCGGTGCACGAACACATTAAAACGCGCGAGGGCGACTTCCGGCGATACATCGACAATTACAAGGAGAGCATACGGGCGCTGGCGGCGCGGGGCGTGAAGGTGATTACCTATAACTTCATGCCGGTGCTCGACTGGACGCGCACCGACCTGGAGTACCCCATGCCGGACGGTTCCCTCGCCCTGCGCTTCGAGCGCCTTGCCTTCATCGCCTTCGAACTATTCATCCTGGAGCGCCCGGGCGCGTTGTCGCTCTACTCGCCGGACGAGATCGCGGCGGCTCGCGCGCGTTACGACCGCATGTCGACCGGGGAACGGGAACGCCTCTCGCGCAACATCATCGCGGGACTGCCCGGCGCCGAAGAGAGCTTCACGCTCGAGGAGTTCAGGGCGCGGCTCGACCGCTATCGCGACGTGGACGCCGACGTCCTGCGGCACAACCTGATCGCCTTCGTCCGGGAAATCGCACCGGTGGCCGACGAGGTGGGTAGCCGCCTGGCCATCCACCCGGACGATCCCCCTTACCCGATCCTCGGCCTGCCCCGCGTGATGAGCACGGCCCGCGACTTCGAGCTTCTCGCCGAAGCCGTCCCCAACCCCTCCAACGGCCTTTGCTTCTGCACCGGATCGTTCGGCCCGAGGGCAGACAACGACCTGCCGGCCATGCTGCGGGCGCTCGGCCACCGGGTCTACTTCGCCCACCTGCGCTCGACAAAGCGGGACGATCAGGGAAACTTCCACGAGGCAAACCACCTCGAGGGCGACGCGGACATGTACGCCGTCGTCCGCGAGTTGCTCGACATTCAGCAACGCGCCGGACGCTCCATCCCCTTCCGCCCCGATCACGGCCACCAGATGGTCGATGACCTGAAAAAACACACCAACCCGGGATACTCCTGCATCGGCCGCCTGCGCGGGCTGGCCGAGCTACGGGGCCTCGAACTGGGTATCGCGAGAACATTACACGCTAAACAATAAATCATGCAAGAACTATTTTCATTACAGGGAAAGGTGGCATGGGTCACCGGCGCCTCCTACGGCATCGGCTTCTCCATCGCCTCGGCCTACGCCAGGGCCGGTGCCACCGTCGTCTTCAACGAACTCAACCAGGAACTGCTCGATCGCGGCCTCGAGGCCTACCGCTCCGCCGGCATCGCCGCCCGCGGCTACCTCTGCGACGTCACCAGCGAGGAACAAGTCAACGCCACCGCCGCCCGTATCCGGCAGGAAGCGGGCGCGGTGGACATCCTCGTCAACAACGCCGGCATCATCAAACGCGTGCCGATGATCGAAATGACAGCGGCCGAATTCAGGCAAGTGATCGACGTGGACCTCAACGCCCCCTTCATCGTCGCCAAGGCCGTCATCCCCGGCATGATCAAGAAAGGAGGCGGCAAGATCATCAACATCTGCTCCATGATGAGCGAGCTGGGACGCGAAACCGTCTCCGCCTACGCCGCCGCCAAGGGAGGCCTGAAGATGCTCACGCGCAACATCGCCTCGGAATACGGCGCGTTCAACATCCAGTGCAACGGCATCGGACCGGGGTACATCGCCACCCCGCAAACCGCACCCCTGCGCCAGCCCGGACACCCCTTCAACGCCTTCATCATCTCCAAAACCCCCGCCGCGCGCTGGGGAACACCCGAAGACCTCCAGGGACCCGCGCTCTTCCTGGCATCCAGCGCCTCCGACTTCGTCAACGGACACGTCCTCTACGTCGACGGCGGCATCCTCGCCTACATCGGAAAACAACCCTGAACACATGGCAAGATACACCAGAATAGAAACCTGCCGGGCAATGGCAGAGACCGGACTCGTGCCGGTCTTCTACCACCCCGACCCCCGCGTCGCCAGGCAAGTCCTCAAGGCCTGCCACGCCGGCGGCGCGCGCCTCTTCGAGTTCACCAACCGCGGCGACTTCGCCCACGACGTCTTCGCTGACCTCGTCCGCTGGGCCGCCGTCGAATGTCCGGGAATGATCCCCGGAGTCGGCTCCGTCGTCGACGCCGGCGCGGCCTCCCTCTACCTCCAGCTCGGCGCCAACTTCATCGTCGGCCCCCTCCTCAACCCCGACATCTTCAAGGTATGCAACCGGCGACAAGTACCCTACATCCCCGGCTGCGGCACCGCCACCGAGATCGGCCTCGCGCAAGAACTCGGGGCCGAGATCGTCAAAATCTTCCCGGCAGGCGTCGGCGGCCCCTCCTTCGTCAAAAACATCATGGCCCCCATGCCCTGGTCGCGCCTCATGGTCACCGGCGGCGTCGAGCCAACACCGGAAAACCTCCGCGCGTGGTTCGACGCCGGCGTCACCTGCGTCGGAATGGGATCCAACCTCTTCCCCAAAACAACCCTCGAAAACGGGGCATGGCACGACATCACCCGCGCCACCCGAAACGTACTAAACATCATAACCCCGAACCCATGACCACACACGCCACCAAAATGACCAACTACCGCTGGATCATCTGCGCCCTCCTCTTCTTCGCCACCACCATCAACTACCTCGACCGACAGGTACTCTCCCTCACCTTCCCCAGCTACATCGGCCCCGAGTTCGGCTGGACAAACGACCACTACGGCACCATCACCTCCTGGTTCTCCCTCCTCTACGCCGCCTGCATGCTCTTCGCCGGGCGCTTCGTCGACTGGATGGACACCAAAAAAGGATTCCTCTGGGCCATCGGCGTCTGGTCCCTCGGAGCCTGCCTCCACGCCTTCTGCGGCATCGCCACCGCCGGCGTCGCCACCGGTACATGGAGCGCCTCCTTCGCCGACGCCCGCGACCTCATCCTGAAAGCAGGCGACGCCGGCAAAATCATCCACGTCAGCGTACTCCTCTTCATCTCCTGCCGCTTCATCCTCGCCCTCGGAGAGGCCGGCAACTTCCCCGCCGCCATCAAGGCCACCGCCGAGTACAACCCCAAACGCGACCGCGCCTTCTCCACCAGCATCTTCAACTCCGGGGCCACCATCGGCGCCATGATCGCCCCCGCGTGCGTCCTCTACATCGCCGCCTCCTTCGGCTGGGAAGCCGCCTTCCTGCTCATCGGACTCCTCGGATTCGTCTGGATGGGCTTCTGGGTGTTCCTGTACAAGAAACCCGACGTCCACCCCGGCGTCAACAAGGCCGAACTCGCCTACATACAGTCCGACGGAGAAGACCTCCCCGCCAACGCGCCCACCCGAAAACTCTCCTTCCTCGAATGCTTCCGCTTCAAACAAACATGGGCCTTCGCGTTCGGCAAGTTCATGACCGACGGCGTCTGGTGGTTCTACCTCTTCTGGATGCCCAAATACCTCGAATCCGTCTTCGGACTCCGGGGAACAGCACAAGTATGGCCACTCACCCTCCTCTACACCATCGTCATGCTCTCCCTCGTCGGAGGATGGCTACCCTCCTACTTCATCGACAAAAAACACATGAACCCCTACGCCGGGCGCATGCGCTCCATGCTCATCTTCGCCTTCCTACCCCTCCTCGCCCTCTTCGCGCAACCACTCGGCGGGTACACCTACTGGCTACCCGTCGCGCTCATCGGCATCGCCTGCGCCGCCCACCAGGCATGGTCCGCCAACATCTTCTCCACCATCGGGGACATGTTCCCAAAGACCGCCATCGCCACCATCACCGGTATCGGAGGCATGGCCGGGGGTGTCGGATCATTCATCATACAGAAAGGAGCAGGACGACTCTTCGACCACGCCGGCGCCACCAACATGACCTTCCTCGGATTCCAGGGAGAACCCGCCGGCTACTTCATCCTCTTTATCATCTGCGCCGTCGCCTACCTCATCGGCTGGACAGTCATGAAAGCCCTCGTGCCGCGCTACAAACCCGTCACACCATGAACAACAACCCCCGCACCGTCGCCTGCCTCATCGGCTGGACAGTCATGAAAGCCCTCGTGCCGCGCTACAAACCCGTCACACCATGAACAACAACCCCCTCTCCGGCGCCACCGGCAACTGCACCTGGCAACTCGCCGGCCCCGCCGACAACTACACCCTCCTCGTCAGCGGGACGGGCGCCATGAAGGACTACGCCTTCGACGCCCTCCCCCCCTGGCACCCCCACCGCGACGCCATCACCACCCTCCTCGTCGCCGACGGCGTCACCTCCCTCGGAGACCTGACCTGCAAGGACTGCACCCGCCTCCTTTCCGTCTCCCTTCCCTCCACCCTTGCCCGCGTCGGTCGCTGGGCCTTCAGCGGCTGCTCCTCCCTCCGCGCTGTCGACCTCCCCGCCACCCTCGACGTCATCGACGCCTTCGCCTTTTGCTGCAGCGGCCTCCACTCCGTCGTCATCCCCGACTCCGTCACCCACGTAGCCTCCTATGCCTTCTGGCACTCCGCCCTGCGCGACCTCACCCTCGGCCGCTCCAACGTGATCATCTCCGACGCCGCCTTCAGCGCCTGCCCCTACCTCGCCGTCGTCACCAATCACAACCCCGACCCTTCCTCCTTCTTCTTCCCCTTCCTCACCCCGGACGTCACCGTCCGCGAACGCGTCGGATCCCGCGACCGCCTCCTGCGAGTCCCTGCCGCCTCCCTTGCTGCCTACCGCGTCGTCGGCGAATGGCGACACTTCGGCGCCATCGAGGCCATCCCCGACGACGACCCGTCCCCGCCCCAACACCCCTGACTTTACTCCAATCCGCGAAAGTTTCTTTTGCGGATTCTTTTCCCTGCGGCAGCCTAAGCGGATTCTTTTCCCTGCGGCAGCCTAAGCGGATTCTTTTCCCTGCGGCAGCCTAAGGCTACCGCGTAAAACAGCACCCTCCGGGTACTGCATAAAAAAGACTCCATTGAAGGGCCGCGTAGCTGCCGCCCCGGACTTCCCCTTACCAAGCCGGGGCTGCATAGCAGCCCAATCTTTGTAGGCAGTAGCCTAAGGCTACTGTACAGCGTAGCGCCTGCGTTAGGATTGGCTGCGTAGCTGCCTCATCTTTGTTGCGGCTGCCTCAGGCTGCCGCGTAAAACAGCACCCACCGGGTGCTGCATAAAAAAGATTCCTTTGAAGGGCTGCATAACTGCCGCCCCGGACTTCCCCTTACCAAGCCGGGGCTGCGTAGCAGCCCAATCTTTGTAGGCAGTAGCCTAAGGCTACTGTACAGCGTACGGCCCAATCAAACCAAGGCTGCGTAGCTGCCTCATCTTTATTCGCGGCTGTCTAAGGCTGCACATAAAGCAGCACCCACGGGGTGCTGCATAAAAAAGAATCCGTTGAAGGGCTGCATAGCTTCCGCCTCACACTTCCCCTTGCCAAGCCGGGGCTGCGTAGCAGCCCAATCTTTGTAGGCAGTAGCCTAAGGCTACTGTACAGCGTAGTGCCTGCGTTAGGATTGGCTGCGTAGCTGCCTCACCTTTCCCCG
>JAIROI010000113.1 GCA_031257615.1 Odoribacteraceae bacterium | reverse complement strand
CTTGCGGCAGAGGAGATTTCCGATCGTTCCTGAGAACAGTCTGCGTAATATGCGTTGTATGCGTTTTCCATCATTTGATTTCGCGTGACAAATGGATTCAGTTTGTTGCCGGCAAAGCTATCCAGAAAGTTCCAATTACACAAATACCCTCCAACACTTTCTGCCAAACTTTTTTCTGCGCCCCACTTTTTTAACATATCTCCCCCACGTCTGCCCCCTTCCGAACAAGTCCTCCGACCAACATCCACCCCAAAACGCACCTATATACAATAAGGTGTAGGCGGCTTCTTTTCCATGCGGCAGCCTGAGGCAGCCGCGAAAGGTAAGGCAGCTACGCAGCTAGAAATATATGTACCTCGTTTTATACAGTAGCCTTAGGCTACTGCCTACAAAGATTGGGCTGCTACGCAGCCCCGGCTTGGCAAGGGAAATTCCAGGGGCAGCCCTTCAAAGGATTCTTTTTTTTATGAGGCAGCCTGAAGCAACCTGAGTCAGCCGTGCAGAAAGGGTTGGCTGCTATGCAGCCTTTCAAAGGATTCTTTTGGAGGTGACCTGAGAAGCTGTGGACGCGAGTGCGCCGCAGCGAGGACAAAAAATAACCGGGATCTTTCGGAAGAAAGATCCCGGCGCGTACTCGAGGCGGGACTTGAACCCGCACGACCGCAATGGTCACGGGATTTTAAGTCCCGCGTGTCTACCATTCCACCACTCGAGCATTCTTGTTAAGAGCGGCGAGGGAATGCCTCGCCTTATCGGGGCCAAAGGTAATGATAAAAACGAAATCCGCGCGGCGATCGAGGGGTAATGATAAAAACGGAATCCGCGCGGTGATTGCGGGGTAATGATAAAAACGGAATCCGCGCGATAGTCGCGCGGATTCTTTCCCCGATGGCAGACATCGTTCAGCAGATTCTTTTCCAAGGGGGGCGAGCGTCGTTTAACGGAAGACCTCGTTGATGTCCCAGCGGTCGTACCACTTGAGGACGGGGAGGCCCTCCTCGAAGTGGATGGGGAGCCAGATGTAGCGCGCGTCGATGGGGCGGCGCGGCGTCCAGCGGTCGGCCATAAAGATAAAGGCGTTCTTCTTTCCGGCCACGGGCAGGATAAAGGTGCTTTGGGAGCGGAAGGTCAGGTCGGCTCCCTCGCCGACGCAGGGGTTCGGGTATTCGGTCCAGGGACCCCAGATGTTGTCGGCGACGTGCAGGCGGGCGGCGTTGGGGTCCCAGCCGGTGCAGCCGGAGGTGATCATGAAATATCGCCCGTCCTTTTTAAAGATCGCCGGGGCCTCGTTATGTCCCCCGGGGGCCACGCGGATGTAGCGGCCGGTGTGCGAGAGGTAATCGTCGGAGAGTTCGGCGATATTCAGCGTGAGGTTTTCCTCGGCGGCGTAGATATGATAGGCTTTCCCGTCGTCGTCGACGTAGAGGGTCATGTCTCTTGACATCTGTCCACCTTGGAAATCCCGGCGCGCGAACATGCCGTCGCGGGTTGCTTTTCTCCACTCGTCCGTCCACCATTGCGGGAAGTGGGCGGGGGTGATGGTATCGCGGCGTTGCTCCTCGGTCATGTTCTCCGGCCAGTATCCCGCGCAGGGCCTGTAGGAGCGCAGGAAGGTGTAGGGACCCGTGACGCGGTCGCTGACGGCGATACCGACGCGGGCGGCGGAGTATCCCCGGCGGAAAAGCTCGAGGTGGAAGTACATGACAAACTTCTTGGTCTTTTTGTTGTAGATCACCTTCGGGCGTTCGAGGACGCATCCCTCGCGGATGTCCGAGGCGGTGTCTTTGGAGACGGCAAGGGCGACGGGCTGGCGGGTCCAGGAGACGAGGTCGTGGGAGGAGTAGCAGGTGACGCCGACCCAGGCGGAGCTGGAGCGCTCGCCCTTGTGCTCCCCGAACCAGTAATAGGTATTGTCGTGGTAGAGGATGCCGCCGCCGTGCGCGTTGACGTGCGTTCCCTGGTCGTCGAGCCAGGGTTCACCGGGGACGATGACGGCGGGGATGACGCGGCAGGAGGTGGCCAGGATGGCGATAATAAAGACGTAGGGGTTCATGGTATGATGGTGTTAGGGGTTTATGTCAAGGGTAATCTCGGCCGTTTTCAGCCAGGGGGAGGAGAAGGTGACGCGGGCCGCGCCGGGGCCGGAGGCCTGGATGTAGGCGACAAGGCGACCGAGGTAGAGCCTGCGCGCGAATCCTCGTTGTGCGCCCGTGTCCTGGTTGTTACTGTTCTCCAGGCCGAGTAGTTTGGCGGGGCCTTGGACGAGGCAGGTGATCTCGTTGTCGGCGAGGAAGACGGGGAGGCCCTGCTCGTCGACAGCTTGGAGGGTGACGACGGCGGTTTCCTTGTCGGCGATGGAGGAGGAGACGGCGGTGGCGACGAGGGCGACGGGCCTTCCGGAAGATTGGATGGCGTGGCGGACGACCTCGCGGTTGTCGGCGTCGAGGGCGATGACCTCGAGCTTACCGGGGCGGAAGGGGACGTCCCAGGAGATGACGCCGGTGTTGGGATCCCTGGGTTTGAGTTCCCCGACGGGTTGCGCGTTCAGTTCGAGGCGCGCGGCGGCGGCGTTGGTGTAGGCGACGACGCGGATGTTCTGTCCCTCGGCGTAGTTCCACAGCGGCCAGGCGTCAATGGACGGCGACCGCTCACGGAAAGTCGCGGGGTAGGCGCCGAGGTAGGCGACGGGGGTTGTCGACCAGAGGGAGCGCCGGAAGTAGCCGCGGGGCTTGATGTTGCCCCCGAAGTCGACCATGCCGGAGTAGAAACCGCGGGAGGGCCAGCGGCCGGACTCGCCCAGGTAGTCGATGCCGGTCCAGACGAACTGCCCGAAGACGTGCTCGTTATCGGTGACGGCTTTCCAGGCGTCGAGGTTATTGCTGGTCTCGCTCCCGAAGATGACGCGCTTCGGGTACTTCTCGTGGTCGGAGCGGTAGCGGCTCTCGGTATAGTTATAGCCGGTGATGTCCAGCGCCCCGGGGTATTCGGTTTCGTTGGACATGGCCACGCCGGCCAGTCCGGCGGTGACGGGCCGCGAGGGGTCGTTTTGCTTGACGACGGCGACGAGGCGCTTTGCTATTCCCCCGAGCCGGTTAGCGTCGGGCGCGTCTTTCTTGTATCCCCCGTACATGGGCTGGGTGAAGTCGCTGTTCTTCCCGTCGAGGATGGGGTGCGAGTAGGGGTCGTTGGGGTAATCGACCTCGTTGCCGATGCTCCAGGCGAAGATGGAGGGGTGGTTGCGGTCGCGGCGCACCATGTCGGCGAGGTCTTTCTCGCCCCACTCCTTAAAGATATCGAACGACCCCTGGTGTCCGGGGGTACCCACGTTCCATCCGGCGATCCACTTGTTTTTGGGGAACTCCCACTCGTCGTAGGCCTCGTCGAGGACGAGCAGTCCGAGTTCGTCGCAGAGGTCATAGAGGAGCGGGGCCTGCGGGTTGTGGCTCGTGCGGATGGCATTCGCGCCGATGGCCTTGAGCGCTTGCAGCCGCTGTTTCCACACTTCGCGGGGGACGGCTGCCCCGAGCGCCCCGGCATCGTGGTGGATGCAGACGCCCTTCATCTTCATCCAGCGCCCGTTCAGCGCGAAGCCCTTGTTGGGGTCGAAGGTGAAGGTGCGGAAACCGGTCGCGGTGGTGGTTTGGTCGATGACCTTCCCGTCGCGCCGGATGGTGGTCTTCAGGGTATAGAGCGCGGGGTTCTCGGTATCCCAGAGGCGGGGCGCCCTCACTTTCAGGTTGACGACGGGGGCGAGGCTTTGTCCCGGCTTGGCGATAAAGTCGCGCGCGGCAGTGGCGACGCTCTTTCCTTCCGGGGAAAACAGCTCGTGGGTGATCTTGATGGCGTCGTTCTTCCCCGTCTCGTTCTCGATCTCGGTTTGGACGCGGAGCGTGGCCTGTTTGCTGCTCGCGTTCACGGGATAGGCGAAGAGTCCGTGGGCGGCGACGTGGGTGGGATTGGCGTAGACCATCCAGACGTCCCGGTAGATGCCCGATCCGGTATACCAGCGGGAGTCGGCGCTCTGGCTGTGGTCGACGCGGACGGCGATGACGTTCTCCTGGCCGAAGGCGACGCGGGAGGTGGCGTCGAGGAGGAACGAGATGTAGCCGTTAGGCCGCGCGCCGATAGAGTGGCCGTTGAGGAAGACCTCGCTACGGTTGTAAACGCCCTCGAAGTAGAGGTATACCTTCTCCCCCTCTTTTTCCTTGGGGATCGCGATGGTTTTCCTGTACCATCCTATGCCGCCGGGCAGGAAGCCGGTGCAAGAGGCCTGGTCGGGGCTGGGGTAAGCCTCGACGCTCCAGTCGTGCGGCAGGTCGACGGTTCTCCACCTGCTCGCATCGAAGGCGGGGGTAGCGGCGTCGCGAACGTCGCCGGTGGTGAATCGCCACCCCTCATTGATCTTTTCGGGTTGTCCGAAGGATACTTGCGCGGAGACCCCGCGCGTTCCCGCGAGTAGCATCGCGAGCGTCATCATCTTTAAAACATGTGATTTCATGGTCATTTGGGATATAAAGGGTTATTGCGCGCGATCCTTGGGAAAAGGTTTCCCGCTCCACGCTTTTTGTTGTGTTGATTCCATCGCGGGGGAGGTCCAGAAGGAGTGATCCGCCGGCAGTCCCAGGGGAAGGAAAATCTCGGAGGTGAGGTAGAGACTTCCGTTGTTGGTATACCAGTCGGCCAGGTCCGGCTGGTGGCCGGCGAAGCCCAGTTGCAGGAAGCCGCCCTCGTTGAAGTTGCCCTCGACGGAGAACATGCGTTTCATCGTACGCGTGAGCGCGCTCCTGACCTGTCCCTCCGGCAATTCCGCGGGCAACATGCCCCTCCACGCCAGCAGGGCCAGGGGCTGGAACACCCCCAGGCGGTAGGTCATGGAGCGACCGAAGACGGGGAACGTCCCCTCGGGCGAGATGAAGCGCTCGAGGATGATCCCGTAGCGCTGCATGCGTCGCTGGGCGATCTCCAGGTTTCTCGCGGCCGACCTGTCGCGCTGCCGCAACACCTGAAGCACTTGCACGTACATCGGCTGGATGACGTAGCTGTTGTAATAGTCAAACGCGAAGCGCTGACCGTCCGCGTACCAGCCGTCGCCCACGAACCACTCCTCTATCTTTCTGAGGGCGCTGCTGATCCTGTACATGTCCGGCTGCGCGTCCACCGACAGGAGAAACGTCTCGATGGTTGCCGAAAAGAGCAGCCAGTTCGTGTACGGCGGATCGACGCGCCTCAGTTGCCGGAACTCCTCGATGTAGCGCTGTTTGGTCAGCTTGTCTAACGGTTGCCAGAGTTGCTCCGGCGCCCGCAGGAAACTGCTGGCAACGTAGGCGGCGTCGACCAGCGGCTGCCCCTCTTTGCGCCACAGGAGGTAGTCCGGGCTGGCGGGGTCGACGGCGTGCGCGTAGCTCTTCAAGGCCCACTCGCGCAGCTGTCGGCGTTGTTTTCCCTCGGCGGTATTGTCGTCGGGAAGGGAGAGCCAGGGGGCGACGCCATCCATCAGGCGGCCGAAGCACTCCATGTAGGTGACGCGGCGATCGCGGCCGTCCCACGTCGGGCTGAGTTCCACTTGCATCGTCGCGGCCAGCTCGCCCTTGCTCATTTTTTCGAGCACGGGGGCGGCGATCTTGTAGGCGAGGGCGGTCCAGTAGAGGCGGTCGTTGAGGTATTTGGCCATCTCGGAGGCGGCGAGGAGAAACGCGCCGACGCCGAAATCGGCGGTCGTGGTAGGCTCGACGTTGTGCTGGTCGGCCCGTTCGCCGATGGGTTGGACGAATCCCACCCTCCCGTCTTCCTGCAGGGCGACGCGCGAGAGGTAGCTCCAGGCCTTCTCCGCGACGGGGCTATAGAGGTCGCGGTCAAGGAATCCGTTGTTGACGCCCCAGAGGAAGCCGTAGGCGAAGAAGGCCGTGCCGCTGGTTTCGTAGCCGGGGGCCTGCGAGGGGTCGAGGATGCTTCGGGTCCAGTGGCCTTCCGGCTGCTGTGAATTTTTCAGGGCGGCGGCCATATCGCGGAAGACTTGTATGTACTCGTCGCGGTGCGCGTCGGTCGGCGGGAGGTCTTGCAACACCTTGGCCAGGCCGGCGAAGACCCAGCCGTTTCCCCTTGCCCAGAAGTCTTTCAGGCCGGAGCGGGTCTTGTGGCGCGGGTAGATGTACTTGGCGTCGCGGAAGAAGAGGCCGCTCGACTCGTCGTACATGAGGTTCTTCGCGAAGGTGAAATACTCGTGGAGTTTCTGCAGGTAGAGCGCGTTGCCGGTGGCCTCGTGCAACTTGGTCATCACCGGCATCACCATGTAGAGGGCGTCGGCCCACCACCAGAAGCCGCTTTCCTGGAGCGACATCTGGTATTCCATGACCTCGCGGGCGCGGGCGATCTTCTTCTTGTCGGGGGCGAGGTTGTAGAGGTCGATGTAAGTTTGGAAGCAGGTCTGCCAGTCGCCGAACATCACGTAGGCGTCCGTCTCGCCGTAGGTATACTTCCAGTCCTGTTTGCGAGGGGCTTTGGCGCCTTTCCACTCGTTGGCTTCGGCCCACAGCTCGGAATAGCGGCGGTATTCCTCTTTCCCGGTGACCTGGTAGGCGGCCATGTTTCCCGTGTGATAGGCGGCCTGGTGCCAGAAGGCGTTACCGGGCCGCGGGTTGGTTTTTTGCCAGTAATCGTTGGCTTTCTCGATGATCGCGATGACGTCTGCCGCGTTTTGGGCTTGCAGCGTCGCGGGCAGGAGAAGGGCAAGTAATAGTGAGTAAAATGGTCTCATGGTATGGTTCATTTATGGATTAATAACCTGGGTTCGATACAAGAAAAGGAGGATTTTGGGGCAATTGGGGCCGCCCCTAATTCGATTACGGTCGACCATAATTCAATTACGGTCGACCATAATTCAATTACGGTCGACCATAATTCAATTATGGTCGACCATAATTCAGTTACGGTCGACCATAATTCAATTACGGTCGACCATAATTCAGTTACGGTCGACCATAATTCAATTACGGTCGACCGTAATTCAATTACGGTCGACCGTAATTCGATCGGGGTTGACAATAAACTGCTATAATACAGTGCGTTTTCCATTCTCGTCGCGTTAGCTCCCGATTTTTGGGGTCGAAACCGGGTTGATGCGAAATATGGTGAGCGAGTAGGGGGGGAGGAGGCAACGCGAAAGGGCGCTTGTCTCGACGGTCTCCGTTGTCGGTCGCGCGAGCCTGTCGTCCGGTTTTCCTGTCAGCACGGTTTTGGTGGCCGCGGCGCCGGGCGTCCCGGCGTTGGAGAGGTCCACGCGGATATCCGCGGGCGCGGGCAGCAGGTTGATCAGCTTGATGATGATTTCGCCCGTCTTGCTCGATCGCACGACCGAGCAGGCGATCCGTTTCCTCACCTCTTCCCTTCCGCTTTCCGCGACGAGGTCGCTGGCCAGGTACTCGTCCCCGGCGTTCTCGCTGAAGAGCTTTTGCACGTGGTAGCCGACGGTGAGTTTTACCTCCTCGTTGTTGAAGTAGATCAGGTTCGGGTTCCAGTTGGCGCGTCCTTCCTTGGCCAGGAGCGGGGCGTAGGAACTCATGATGACCGCGTCCCCGTTTCGTTCCAGGGTCGCGAGGTGGAGGGCCTCGGCCAGCGCTGTCTCGACGTTGTTCGGGCGGCCGGGGAGGTGGGCGGCGTACTCGCCCAGGTAGACCTTCGACTTCGAGCGGTCGTACTTGTCGTAGAAGTCCTGGTTGTAGATGTACCAGGCGGGGGGCTGGTAGTAGTGCTCGTCGACGACCGGCACGCCGAGTTTTTCTGCCAGCGCCCAGCCTTCGCGGTAGTCCGCGCCCTCGGAGAAGGGGCCTACGGTGCCGATGACCGCGATTTCCGGGTATTTTTCCTTCACGGCCCGGTAGATCATCGCGAAGCGCTCCTCGAAGACGTTACTGATCAAGTCCTCGTTTCCCACGCCGATGTATTTCAAGTGGAAGGGTTCCGGGTGGCCGGCCTCGGTGCGTTTGCTGCCCCAGGGGGTACTCTTGTCGCCGTTGGCCCACTCGATCAGGTCGAGCACCTCCCGCGCGTACTCCTCCATCTCCCGCATGGGGACGCCTCCCTGTTGCCCGGCGCCCCCCGTGGCGGAGTTCTGGCAGGGGACGCCCGCCGGCACGATGGGGAGCGGCTCGGCGCCGATGTCCTCGCAAAACAGGAAGTACTCGAGGTAGCCCAGGCCGACGCTCTGGTGATAGCCCCAGATGTTCCGTTGCTGGACGCGCGCCTCGAGGGGGCCGATGGTGTTTTTCCAGCGGTACATGTTGGCCAGGCCGTCGCCGTGCGCCACGCAGCCGCCGGGGAAGCGGACGAAACGGGGCTTCAGGTCGGCGATCGCTCGCGCGAGGTCGGCGCGTAGCCCGTTCTCGCGTTGTTTGAAGGTGTTCCGGGGGAAAAGCGAGATCATGTCCAGCTCCACCCGTCCGTTCCCGCGCGGTATGATGACCAGGACGGCGTTCGAGGCGTTTTTCCCGGCGACGAGCGTCGTTTTGTACTTCTTCCACTCGTTGCCGGTCGGGACGTTCAGGCGCGCGCTGGCCGCGACGCTCCCGCTTTCGCGATCGATCAGGGAGACCTCGAAGGGGGTCTCCCCCCCGGCGACGCGGGCGAACATCGAGAAGTCGTAGGTCTCGCCTGCTTTCACGGCGATCCCGTCGTGCCCGCTGTTCTCCAGCCCGCGCTCGCCGTCGGCGATCAACGCGGCGTAGTGCTTGTTGTTCGGGTGGACGGGCGCGACGGTGTCGATTGTCACCGGGGACGCGTCCGTCGCCCCGCGCAGTGTCCAGGCGGTCGCGCGATACCGCTCCCGGTCGCTTCCACTCCGGTTGCCGGGACGTACTCGAATTCGCGGTTCTGCACCAGTTCGGCGTACAGCCCGCCGTCGGCGGCGCGGCTGATGTCCTCGAAGAAGACGCCGATCAACATCTCGCTGATGGGTTTCGTCTCTCCGGTGCGTAGCGAGAGGCGCGCTTTGACCTCCTTGAGGCCGGCGAAGCGGACGGGATCGTCCTTCGCCTGCTCGTTCCACAGCTGGCTGTTGTAGGCGGCGAGGCGCGCGGTGGCGATCAGGCGGTCGACGACCTCCCAGGCCACGCGGAAGCAGTTTGGCGTCTCGCTCTCCCGTAGCCCCATCGCGGAGATGAAGTGCTCCCTGATCTTTTTCGGGTAATACGACTGCCTGTTCCAGTTCACCAGGTCGGGCGAGGCGGCGTGCGCGAACATCTCGTTGTCCACCTCCCAGAGGCAGTTCCACGCGCCGGTCGCGTCTTGCATCAGTCGCGCGTTAAACATGCGCTTCCCGCTGCCCCAGGGGCCGTAGTCGCACTGGAGGAAGGCGTGTTCGTTCCAGAGGTTGTGCCACGTCGCGCCGTCGATGCTCCAGCGGAAGCGCAGCCTGTTCCCGCTGTCGTAGGCCTGGATATATGCCGAGTCCGGCTCGTTGGCGAACGCCGGGAGGGTGGCCGTCGCGACCGTCAGCAGGAGCATCCACGCGCGCGGGGTATACCTTATATTCATGTCGTCTCGCGGTTATAACGGTTTGCCTACAACGAGCCTGTCGCCCGAGTCGTCCACCTCGAACAGGCGGGGGACGCGGATGTACCGGCCGTTTTCGTTCCTGTGGCTATGCACCGACATCAGCAGCCGCCCGTCCAGCGCGCGGAACAACATCCCGTGGCCGTGGTTTGGCGGCGTGATCGGCTCTTTCTCGTGCACCCACGGCCCGTCCAGCGTGCCGCTTTCCGAGTATGCCGCGCCTTGCGTGTAGTCGCCCATCACCCAGCTTGTCCACAGCATTCCCAGGCGGCCTGTTCGCGTGCGAAACAGCCACGGGCCGTCGGTGACCTTGTTCGGGAGCACCCGGTCGCCCACCTGCTCGCTGCTCCACGGGGAGTCCGAGGCGAAGAAAAGCACCTTTCCCTTCCCCTCCGACCCGCTCAGGTCGGGTTTCAGGCGGATCTTCTCCACGGTGCCGTTCCAGTTTTGCAGCCATTCGCGGCAATAGACCATGTAGGGTTTCCCGTCCGCGTCCACCCAGAACGTCCCGTCCAGCGTGGGCCGGTCGGCGGGCAGGTAGGTAGGGTCGGTCATGGGGAGGTACGGGCCCGCGGGGTGGTCGCTCACCAGCACGTGGCTCGCGCGCCGTTCGATCGGGGTTCCCTTCACCGTGTCGATCTTCACCGCGCGATTCGTGAAGGTGGCGAAGTAGTAGTACTTTCCCTTGTACGCGTGCAATTCTGCCGCCCAGACCATCGGCATTGGCCCCATCCACGAGGCGTTATCCGTCGCGATGGCCCGGTACGGCCCGTCCCACCGCTTCAGATCCTTGCTTTTCCAGAGCATGCCCCCGCTGCCGGTCATGTAATAGGCGCCGCTCTTCTCGTCGGCCAGGATGCAGGGATCGCTCAGGCGGATGGAATCCAGCGGCACGTTCGCGCGCGTCCACGGCCCCCTGTTCCAGTGTTCCCACAGGCGCGCGATCTCCTCGGTCGTCACGCGGATCACGGCCCCGTGCTTCGGGGAGGAGAAGTTCATCGCGCGCGTCGTACCTTTATTAAGGTGTCCGGCGTTCTTGAAGTTCACGAAATCCGTCGTCTCGCAGAAGCCGAAGTTGTGGGGTTGGATGCTAAAGATGTCGTACATCAGCACCCACGCGTCGCCTCGTTTCCAGACGTTGGGGGCCTCGCAGGATCCCGGTTCAAAGTCCACCTGTCGCGGTTCGTAGACATACCCGCCGTTGATCCGGTTCGAGAAGGCCATCTTGATCCCTCCCGGTCTTTCCTGCGCCACGTACATCATGCAGAAGCGGCCGTCGGGCAGCGCCGTGATGTCCGCGTCGAGCACCTGCACGTTCGTGTCGGGGTACTCGAAAAGCAGGCTCGGACGCGTGACGAGTTTCGTGAAATCGTCGTCCGCGTAGGCGTAATAGAGTTTCGTCTTGCCGTTATTGAGGCGCATGGTGAAATAGAGCATCATCTTTCCCTCCTTCTCGTCGTAGATTGTCTGCGGCGCCCAGGCGCAGCTGACGTTGAGGTCCGGGAAGGTCTCTTCCACCTTCGCGTTTGCCCGCGTCCAGTGGATCAGGTCGAACGACTTCATCAGCACGAAGCCCCGGTTGTTTCCCCACCCGTGTTCGTTCCCGTCGCGTTCCCATTGTGTCGCGCGGTGTCCGGCCTCTTTCCCGAAGATGTGCAGGTCGGTCATCGCGAGGTAGAAGGCGCCGTCCGGGCCGCGCGCGATATGCGGGTCGCGGATTCCTTTCTGGGAGGCGATCGTGTCCCCGGCGACGACGGGTCGTCCGCCATTCACGTCGGCGAAGGTATAGCCGTCGGCGCTCGCGGCCATGTACAGCCCGTGCGTGTCGTCCTTGAAATAGACCATCAGGTAGCCGCCTTCCTCCTTCGCCGGGGCGGGCGCTGCCTTTCCCTTGAAGACGACGCAGGCGCGCGCGGCCAGTTCCGCGGTGAGGCGCGTCCCGATACGCGTTCGTTTGCCTGTCCACAGGTCGGTCAGCGTCTGTTTCCCGGCCAGCCCCGCGTCTTCCGGCCGGAAGTCATAGCGCGCCGGTTCGTTGGAGAGGTTAAACAGGGCGAGGTATCTTTCTCCCGTGACGGCGTTCGTCGACGCGACGGTCAGGCGCGATCCCAGGCGATCGATCTTCACGTCCGACCCCTCGCGGTGCATCTTCAGCACCTCGCGGTTGGTCAGGAGGGAGAGCGTGTACGCGTCGTTGCTGGGCAGGTCGCCGCCGAACATCAGCGGCGAGCGGAAGATCGAGAAGAAGGTCATCAGCGAGCGTTGTTCATCTTTGGTCAGGCGCGTCATCCGGTCTTCGCCCCGTTCGCCGCGGATGGAGATGCGGCCCAGCGGGAGCATGTCGCAGTCGGGCCACGAGGGGGAGACGAAGGGGGTCCAGGCCCGCGCCACCTCCATCAGGTGCGCGACGTCCCGCCACGAGTCCCAGAGGTCGTCCACCATCCTCCACATGTTCGCGTGGGCGGCGGCGTGCTCGCCTTCCTCCACCGGCGTGGCCCCGGGCGACATGCTCAGGACGATCGGTCGGCCGCACCGGTCGATGGCTTCCCGGATCATTTCGATCTCGCGCTTGTGGTAGGGGCGCGACAGGTCGTCGATCTTCACGAAGTCGACGCCCCACGAGGCGTACAGCTCGAAGATCGAGTTGTAGTACTCCTGCGCCCCGGGCCGGTCGGCGATCGTGTAGTTATCCCGCAGCCACGCGCACTGCATCTCCCTGGAGTGGATGCGATCGGCGGTGATCGTCGTCCCCTTGACGGGAAGCCTGCGTCTCACGGCCTCCACCGGCACGCCCCTCATGACGTGTATCCCGAACTTCAGCCCCAGCGCGTGCACGCGATCGGCGAGCGGTTTAAAGCCCTGCCCGTCGGCGGCCGAGGGGAAGCGGTTCGCGGCGGGGATATACCGCCCGTACTCGTCCATCGCGTACCGGGGGTCTGTCTGGTTATAGCCCCCGGCCTTGTCGTTCTCGACGAACCACCGGATGTCGACCACCACGTACTCCCACCCGTATCGTTTCAAGTGTTTGGCCATGTACTCGGCGTTGGCCGTCACCTCGCGTTCTTCCACCGTGGGGCCGTAGCAGTCCCAGCTATTCCAGCCCATCGGGGGGGTAGCGGCCCACGCCCGGAAGTCGGTTTGTGCCGCGACGGGCGCGGCGGCAAGCCATGCCAGCAAAAAGAGAATGATCTGTTTCATGTATGTGTGTGTTTCGTGTGAGTATAGGCATTAGGTCGTTCACTTCCTCGCATTTTCTATTCGCTGACGGATGCCAGCCACTCGCGCGTTCAGGCTGCTGATCGTCTTGCGCACCTCCTCGCGCAGGTCGCGGAAAAACGCGCGGAATCTATTCTTCTCGTACACTATGCCGGTGGTAGTGATAATTTCCCGGTACAGTTCGGGATCATCCTTCATCACCACGTAGACGTCGGTATTGTCGTCGATGACGACCTCCTTATCGCTCATCCCGATATAGCGGAACCTGAGAGCGCTCCTGTTTTTCGGCATCTTGATGGTAAACCTGCCGTTGGTGTCGGTCACCGTACTCGTTCTCGTCTCTTTCAGCAGGACAGAGACGCCCGGCAGCGGGCGTCCGAGGGAATCACTGATCACGCCCGTGACCAGGGTATCGGTTTTTTCTTCGACGGTAAACTTCGCGCATGACCCGAGCAAGCTCCCGGCGATGGCGGCGATAAATAAAAGCTTCTTCATTTTGTTTAGAAATAACGGTTAGACTATTCAGTCGCGCAAGGTAATTAATTTTTCCGCGACCCCCTTGTTTTCGAGGAGAATTGGCGAGGGTTGTCCGCCGCCGACGGAGAGGCGGATCGTTCCGGCGTCGGTGACGAGTCGATCCCCGTCCACGCGGGCGAGTTGTCGCGGGGCGAGGGTAAACTTCAGGCGGCGCGTCTCGCCGGCCTTGAGGAAGACGCGGCGGAAGCCCTGCAGGGAGCGGATGGGCACGCGGCCCGGGGCGTTCTCCCTCGCGACGTAGAGTTGCACCACCTCGTGCCCGTCGCGGTCGCCCGTGTTGGTCACCTCCACGGAGACCTCCAGCGGTCGCCCGGCCTTCAGGCGGTCGGGGGCTTTCAGGCGGTCGTACGCGAACGTCGCGTAGCTAAGCCCGTGCCCGAAGGGGTAGAGCGGTTCGCCCTTGAAGTAGCGGTACGTGCGCCCTTCCATGTTGTAATCGTCGAAGGGGGGGAGGTCGTCCACCGACTTGTAGAAGGTCACCGGCAGCCTCCCCGAGGGGCTATACTTCCCGGCGAGCAATTCGGCGATGGCCCGGCCGCCGCTCTCCCCCGGGTACCACGCCTCGACGATGGCCGGGATGTGCTCCGCCTCCCAGTTCACGGCAAGGGCGCTGCCGTTGAGCAATACCAACACTATTGGTTTCCCCACCGCGCGGATCTCCCGGATCAGTTCCTGCTGCGCGCGCGGCAGTTCAATGCTCACGCGGTCGCCTCCCCGGAAGCCTTCCGCGTCCACGCGCATCTCCTCTCCTTCCAGCCGCGGGCTAAGTCCCATGCACATCACCACCGCGTCGGCCTCCCGCGCTGCCTCCGCGGCTTCCTCCCTGAGGCGTTCGGCGGGGGTGGCCCAGATCAGCCGGGCGAAGGCGCCGCTCATCCCCTGTTTGCCGGCGTACTCGAAGCGGACGTCGTAGGGGCGGCCGCCCTCCAGGGACAGCGCGGCATAGGCGGCGTTGGTCTCGTGGACGGTATTCCAGCCCGCGACCCGTTTCCCGTCGACGAACAAGTCGAAGCGCGGGTAGGCGTGCCCGCCGATCGCGTAGTTGCCGGTCGCGGGGGGCACGAGCACCCCCGTCCAGTGGATCACCCCGTCGAAATGATCGCCGTCCGGCGGGTCAAATTCCCAGTGGAAATCGATGTTCTTGCCCGACAGTTCGGGGAGGTCGCTCCCGTTCGCGACGTTCGCGGCCCGTAGCCCGCGCCCGGTCAGGGTACGGTCGGTGTAGAGGCACTCGACGGGGATGGTCTGCAGCAGCGGTATCCCCTCGGCCACCGGGCATCCGGGGGAGTAGGTGACGGTCGCCTCGCGGAAGACCTCCCGGATCCCCTCGAGGGGAGTGCTGTAATTCCTCGCGAAGCCGTTGTAATTCCCGTACAGGAGGTGTTCGTCGTCGGCGTTGGGGCCGATGACGGCGACGCGTTTCACCGCGCTGTCCAGCGGGAGGAGCTTCCCCTCGTTCTTCAGCAGGACGAGCGACGCGCGCGCGGCCTCGTCCGAGATCGCCTCGTGGTCGGGGTGGCAGAGGAGTTGATAATGCTTGACGCGCGGCGCTTTCTCCGGGGGATCAAACTGCCCGAGTTGCATCCTCGCGAGCATGATCCGCTTGACGGCGCGGTCGACCAGCTCCTCGGAGACCAGCCCCCGTTGGACGGCCTCGACGAGCGCCGGGTAGGTGTCGCCGCAATTCTGGTCGACGCCGGCCTCGAGGGCCATCGCGGCGGCTTCCACGCGGTCGGCGGCCGCGCCGTGTCGTCCCTCGCGGTAGAAGTCGTGGAGCGCCCAGCAGTCGGAGACGATGTATCCCGCGAAGCCCCATTCCTCGCGGAGTATTTTCTGCAGGAGGGGACTCCCGCAGCACGGCGCGCCGTCGAGCCGCTGGTAGGCGCACATGACGGCCCGCGCGCCGCCCTCCTTGATGGCCCGCTCGAAGTGCGGGAGGTAGGTCTCCAGCATGTCGTGGGTCGAGGGGTGAACGTCGAAGGAGTGGCGGGAGTACTCCGGCCCGGAATGGACGGCGAAGTGCTTGACGCCGGAGATGACTTTCAGGTAGCGGGGATCGTCGCCCTGCAGCCCGAGGATGAATTGCACGGCGAGGGAGCCGGTCAGGAAGGGATCCTCGCCGTAGGTCTCCATGCCGCGTCCCCAGCGCGGGTCGCGGAAGATGTTGATGTTGGGCGACCAGAAGGAGAGGCCCTGGTAGATGCCGCCGGTCAGGTTGTCGCCGTCGACGTGCTTGTGGTGTTTGGCGCGCGCCTCGGTGGAGATGACGTCGCCGACTTGATGCAGGAGTTCTTCGTCCCAGGTGGCGGCCAGTCCGATGGCTTGCGGGAAGACGGTGGCGAGGCCGTCCCGGGCGACGCCGTGCAGTCCCTCGTTCCACCAGTTGTGGGCGGGAATGCCGAGGCTGTCCACCCCGGGCGCGTCGTAGCGGAGCTGGTCGACCTTCTGCCGGAGGTCGAGGCGGGCGACGAGATCGTCGACGCGTTTCTCGAAACCGAGGCTCGCGTCGAGGTAGGGGGGGATGTTCTCGCGGCCGTTGCAAGCGAGGAGGAGGAGGAGAGAAAGGCTGTAGGCGATGGGCGTTTTCACGATTGTCGGTTTTGGATGACGATTGTTGTTAAGGGGATTACGCGGGGAGGAACGCGCATTTTCCACTCGTCGAAGGGGGATTCAGACGCCCGTTGGGGAATTTCCCCAACGTCTTGGGGAAATTCCCCAACGCTTGGGGGAAATTCCCCCACGCTTGGGGGAAATTCCCCCACGCTTGGGGGAAATTCCCCCACGTCTTGGGGAAATTCCCCCATGCTTGGGGGAAATTCCCCCATGCTTGGGGGAAATTCCCCCATGCTTGGGGGAAATTCCCCCGCGCTTGGGGGAAATTCCCCCGCGCTTGGGGGAAATTCCCCCGCGGACATTTGGAATCCCATTTTCGGGGAATTAATCCATCTCGAGGAGAACCACAGAGGCGGCGGGGAGCTTCACCGTGATGACGCCCTTGGCGAGACGGGCGCCGTCGAAAGGTTTAACGGAGACGCGGTCGGGAGCGTCGAAGGTGTTGTGGTCGGTGATGGACTTGGAGGCGAGGGCGTGGCCGTTGACGCGTTTGACGGTTGTCCCGCGGGCCTCGATCTCCAGGGTCTGCTCGTTTTTCGGGTCGACGTTGACGAGGGTGACGTGTATTTTCCCGGCGGCGTCGCGGGAGGCGGAGGCGTTAATGGCCTCGACGCCTCTTTGTTCGCGGCGGAAGGGCGCGGGAGCGGCGTTGGCGTTGGCCGGCGGCGCGACGCGGGCGGAGGTGAGGGCGACGGGGAGGAGGGTGGCGTCCTGGTGGGCCTTGTAGAGCCAGAAGACCCAGTAGGTGGGGGTGCGGACGATCTTCTGGTCGTTGGTGAGGAGGACGGCCTGGAGGACGTTGATGGCCTGCGCGATGTTGGCCACGCGGACGCGGTCGGCGCGGTTATTGAAGATGTTGAGGTTGGTGCCGGCGATGATGGCGTCGCGGATGGTGTTTTGCTGGTAGAGGAAGCCGGGGTTGGTGCCCGGCTCCACGTCATACCACGCTCCCCACTCGTCGGGGACGAGGGCGACGCGTTTCTGGGGGTCGAAGCGATCCATGATGTTCGAGTGGCGCGCGAGCAGCTCGTTCATGACGAGTGTTTTCTCGATGGTATTGAGGTAGTCGGCCTCGCTGAATTGCGTGGCGGATCCTTTTCTTCCCCAGTTTCCGGGGACGGTGTAGTGGTGGAGGGAGAGTCCTTGCATGTGCCCGCCGGCCTCCCGCATGAGGGTTTCGGTCCAGTTGTAGTCGGCGCTGTTGGCCCCGCCGGCGATCTTGAAGAGGCGGTTTTCGCCGTAGTTGCGGCAGTAGGTGGCGTAGCGGCGGTAGAGGTCGGCGTAGAAGGCGGGCGTCATGTTTCCCCCGCATCCCCAGTTTTCGTTGCCGACGCCCCAGAAGGTGACCTTCCACGGTTTTTCCCTCCCGTTGGCTTTCCGGAGGTTTGCCATGGGGCTTTCGCCGTCGAAGGTGATGTACTCTACCCACTTGGACATTTCCTCGACGGAGCCGCTGCCGACGTTCCCGCAGATGTAGGGTTCGCAGCCGAGTTGTTCGCAGAGGTCGAGGAACTCGTGGGTGCCGAAGCTGTTGTCTTCGACGACGCCTCCCCAGTGGGTGTTGACCATTTTGGGCCGTTCGGCGCGCGGGCCGACGCCGTCCATCCTGTGGGACTCGTCGGCGAAGCACCCGCCGGGCCAGCGGAGGTTAGGGATTTTGATTTCCTTGAGGGCGGCGACGACGTCGTTTCGTATGCCGCGGGTGTTGGGGATGGGGGAGTCTTCTCCTACCCAGAAGCCGCCGTAGATGCAGTGGCCGAGGTGTTCGGCGAAGTTGCCGTAGATGTGTTTACTGATGGTGGTGACGCCCTGGTCGGCGTGTATGACGAGCTTGTTTTGTGCTCGAGCCGGGAGGATCAGGAGGGCGAGGAGGAGGGTAAATAGGATGTTTTTCATGGGTCGCGGGTGTTAAGTTTACCAGAAGTAGATGTAGAATAAGACGGTGATGCCGAGGATGACGGCGGTGTGGAAGACGTCCCAGCGGTTCCAGCTGGCGCGGGTGGCGGCGCGTTGCTCTTTAGTGGCGGTGCCGAAGACGAGGCCGCTGATCTGTTGCATGTCGGGGGCCTTGGTGCAGCTGCTGACGGCGACGATGACGAGCAGGCAGAAGAGGAACATGTACCCGCAGAAGAATAGCCAGTTGGTGTCGTGGAAGACGGTCTTGAAGAGGCTGTCGGCGGCTCCGTCGACGGCGGTGTAGTAGACCTTGGCGCCGAGGCGGGTGAGTCCGATGACGAGGCCGGAGACGAGTCCCCACAGTCCACCCTTGGCGGAGGCTTTTTTCCAGGTGACGCCGAGTAGGAAGGCGGCGGCGATGCCGGGAGCGAGGACGGATTGCACGTCTTGCAGGTAGGCGTAGAGTACGTCCCCGACGCCGCGCATGATGGGAATCCAGAGGATGCCCAGGAGGACGATGACGACGGTGGCTACCTGCCCGATGCGGACGAGTTTCTTTTCAGGGGTGTCCGGGCGGAAGCGCTTGTAGAAGTCGATGGTGAAGAGCATCGAGGAGGAGTTGAAGAGGGAGGCCAGGGAACTCATGAGGGCGGCCAGGATGCCGCAGACGACAAGGCCCTTGACGCCGGCCGGCAGGAGCTTGGCGACGAGTACGGGGAAGGCGGCGTCGGCGTTGACCCCCCCGGCAGCGAGTTCGGGAAGGAAGTTGCCGCCGGCTTTCTGGTGGAGGGCGTAGGCGATCATGCCCGGGATGAGGAATAGGAAGACGGGCAGTAGCTTGAGGTAGGCGCCGAAGATGGAGCCGCGGCGGGCCTGGCGCTCGTCTTTACCGGAGAGGACGCGCTGGACGATGTACTGGTCGGTGCACCAGTACCAGAAGCCGATGATGGCCGATCCGACGAGGGCGCCTAACCAGGGGAAGTTGGGGTCTCCGTTGTGGCGGATGAGGTCGGTCATCACGTTGCCGTGGGCGTTGACGGGGGTGATGCTGCATATCCGCATCATCTCGTCCCACCCGCCGAGTTCCTTGAGGCCCAGCACGAGGATGACGAGCGATCCTACCAGGAGGATGGGCGTCTGGAGGATGGAGGTGTAGAGGACGGAGCGCATCCCGCCGATGACGGTGTAGAGGGCGGTGAGGAGGACGAGGCCGACGGCGGCGATCCAGAAGAAGTCAATGCCCCACAGCTCTTTGATGCCGAAGACTTGCTGGAAGACCAGCCCCCCGGCGTAGACCGTGACGGCGACCTTGGTGAGGACGTAGCTGATGAGGGAGATGAAGGAGAGGATGGTGCGGGAGCCGGGGTTGTAGCGCCTCTCGAGGAACTCCGGCATGGTGTAGACCATGCTGCGGGAGTAGAAGGGGACGAATACCCAGCCGAGGATGAGGATCATCCAGCCCTGGATCTCCCAGTGGGCCATGGCCATGCCGCTGGACGCCCCGGCGCCGGCGAGGCCGATGAGGTGTTCGGAACCGATGTTGGACGCGAAGATGGAGGCGCCGATGGCGATCCAGGTGGCGTCGCGGCCGGCGAGGAAGTAGTCGCCGGAGTTGTCTTGTTTCTTTTTGAGGACCCAGACGATGATCGCCGCGAGAACGAGGGCGAACAGTCCGATAACGGTCCAGTCTAAGGTGTGCATAATGGTAAGGAGTTAAAGGTTTTCGTTCGAGGTTATTTAGAGGTTCACCGCTTGCCCGATGGCGCGGTATTGATAGTACAAACGAGTGTAGATGGCGTGGGCGGCGGGGTCCGGGGTGTAGACGCGGGCGAAGCCTTGTCCCATGACGTCCCGCGCCTGCTCGACGGTGGGGTGAACGCCCGCGGCGACGGCGGCAAACATGGCGGCGCCGACGGCACAGGCCTGCCCTGCCCTGGAGACCTGGACGGGCATGCCGAGGACGTCGGCGAGGGTCTGCATGACGAAGGGCGACTTGAGGGCGATGCCCCCGATGCCGGTGACTTCGTTGATGCGGATGCCGTTTTCGAGGAAGCGCTCGACGATGGCCCGCGAGCCGAAGGCGGTAGCCTCGACCAGGGCGCGGAAGAGCGCCGGGGCGGAGGAGGCGAGGGTGATCCCGGCGATGGTGCCCTTGAGGAGCTGGTTGGCGTCGGGGGTGCGTCGTCCGTTCATCCAGTCGGTGGCGACGAGGGAGCTGGCGCCCGGCGGGATCTTGGCGGCTGCCTCGGAGAGGGCGGGGATGAGGCGGTCGAGGGTCTCCTCGACGAAGGCCGCCTTGTTCTCGACGAGCGGGGCAGCGAGTTGCTCGATGGGCCAGGCGAGGACGCGCTTGAACCATGCGTAGACGTCGCCGAAGGCGGATTGTCCTGCCTCGAGGCCGATCATGCCGGGGATGACGGAGCCGTCGACTTGCCCGCAGATGCCGGGGATGAGCTTGTCGCCGAGTTCCTGCGGGTCGACGACCATGACGTCGCAGGTGGAGGTGCCGATGACGCGGACGAATACTCCGGGCTTGATCTGCGCGCCGACGGCCCCCATGTGGCAGTCGAAGGCGCCGACGGCCACGACAATGCCGGGGGCGAGGCCCAGCCGGGCGCCCCACTCCCTGGTGAGTTGTCCGGCGGGGCGGTCGCTGGTGAAGGTGTCGGTGAAGAGGCGCTCGCGGAAGCCGGCGAGGAGGGGGTCGATGGCGACGAAGAACTCCTCCGGGGGGAGTCCTCCCCACTTGGCGTGCCACATGGCCTTGTGTCCGGCGGCGCAGCGGCTTCTCTTGAGGCGCGTCGGGTGTTCGTTACCGGTGAGCAGGGCGGGGATCCAGTCGCAGTGTTCCACCCAGGAGCGGGCGCTCTCGCGGACTTGCTTGTCGACGCGGAGCACGCGGAGCATCTTGGCCCAGACCCACTCGGAGGAGTATACGCCTCCCTCGTAGGCGGTGTAGTCGGTGTGCCACTGCCGCGCGAGTTCATTGATCTCGGCGGCCTCGCGGACGGCGGTGTGGTCTTTCCAGAGGACGAACATCGCGTTGGGGTTCTCCTCGAAGGGGGGCAGGAGGGCGAGCGGCGCGCCGTTCTCGTTGGTCAGGACGGGGGTGCTGCCGGTGGTGTCGATGGCGATGCCGACGACGCGGGCGGCCGCTCCCGGGCACTTGCCGAGCACCTCCTTGACGGAGGCCTCCAGGGTGTCGATGTAGTCGAGGGGGTGCTGGCGGTAGCGGTTGCTTTCCGGGTCGCAGTAGGCGCCGGCGGCCCACCGCGGGTAGTATTGCACGGAGGAGGCGATCTCCTCCCCCGTGGCAGTGTCGACGAGCACGGCGCGACAGGAGTCCGTGCCGTAGTCGAGTCCGATGACGAGCGCGTTGTTCATGGCTTAGCGGTAGTAGACTTCATTTACTTTCAGCTCGAACTTGAAGCCGTTGATGGTCGTCTTCTCGTCGATCGTGAGCAGTTCGATGCCGGCGATGTCGGCGTAGTCCTCGAAGAACTCGTTCGTGAGGGCGTAGGTGAAGGCGGTGTGGTGCGTTCCCCCGGCGAGTATCCAGGCGGCGGCTCCCACCTCGAGGTTCGGGCGCGGTATCCACAGGGCGCTGGCGACGGGGAGCTTCGGCAGGGCTGCCTCCGGCTCGATCACGTCGACGTTGTTCGCGATCATGCGGAAGCGGTTGCCCATGTCCACGATCGTGGCGGCGATGCCGGGGCCGGGGTGTGCCGTGAAGACGAGGCGCGCGGGGTCGGCCTTGCCGCCGATGCCCAGCGGGTGCACCTCCAGGCGCGGCCGGGCGGTGGTGATCTCCGGCGACACCTCCAGCATGTGCGACTGGAGGATGGCGCTCCGGTCGCCCTTGAAGTGGTACGTGTAGTCTTCCATGAACGACGTTCCCCCGGGGAGGCCCTTGGCCATCACCCACAGGGTGCGCAGCAGCGCCGACGTTTTCCAGTCGCCCTCGGCCCCGAAGCCGTATCCCTCGGCCATGAGCCGCTGGCACGCCAGCCCCGGCAGTTGGTTGAGACCGTGGAGGGCGTTGAAGTTGGTCGTGAAGGCCTTCGCGCCCCGGTCGGTCAGGAAGCCGCGGAGGGCGATCTCCTCGCGGGCGGCCTCTCGCACTTGCCCGTGGTCGCGGGCGCCCCGGCGGCAGTTGTCGGCGAAGGTGTAGAGGTGCTCGTACTCCTCGACCAGCGCGTCGATCTGCTTGCCGGTGACGCGCTCCCGGTACTCGACGAGGTCGCCGATCCCGTGGTAGTCGACGTGGTAGCCCAGGCGCATCTCGGCCTCTACCTTGTCGCCGTCGGTCACTGCCACGTTGTTCATGTTGTCGCCGAAGCGCACCACGAGCATGTCTCTCGCGTCTGCCCAGGCCGCCGCCACGCGCATCCACGCGCCGATCTTCGCCTGCACCCCGGCGTCGCTCCAGTGTCCCACCACCACCTTCCTGTTCTTGCGCATCCGGCTGACGATGTGCCCGAACTCCCGGTCGCCGTGCGCCGACTGGTTGAGGTTCATGAAGTCCATGTCGATCTCGCTCCACGGGATCTCCTTGTTGAATTGCGTGTGCAGGTGCAGCAGCGGTTTGTTGAACTCCTGCAACCCCCGGATCCACATCTTGGCGGGCGAGAAGGTGTGCATCCACGTGATGATGCCGACGCAACGCCGGTCGTTGTTGGCGGCGCTAAACGCGGCCGCGACCTCCGCCGCCGAGTTCACGGTGCCTTTGTAGACCACTTTCACCGGCAGCCTGCCGGAGTCGTTCAGTCCTTTTACTATTTCGGTCGAGTGCGCGTCGACCGCGATGACCGCGTCGCCCCCGTAGAGGAGTTGCGCCCCGGTCACAAACCATACTTCGGTGTCTTTGTACATGATGCTTGGTATTTATTTGGTTAATTGGGTTGATTGTCCATAGTAGGCTCCCGGCCCGTGTTTCCGGGAGAAATGTTTCCTGACCAGATCCTCGTTCATCCCCGCCGACGGGTTCAGCGAACGGGCCAGCAGGGCCATCCGGGCCACTTCCTCCAGCACCACGGCGTGGTAAACGGCCTCCGCCGCGTCTTTCCCCCAGGCGAACGGCCCGTGGTTCTTCACCAGCGCGGCCGGCACGTGCGCGGGGTCGATCCCTCGCTCCATGAACCGCTCGACGATCACCCTCCCGGTCTCTTCCTCGTACTTCCCGTCGATCTCCCCCTCGGTCATGTCCCGCGTGCACGGGACGTCGCCCCAGAAATAGTCGGCGTGCGTCGTCCCCAGGATCGGGATGTCCAGGCCCGCTTGCGCCCAGGCCGTGGCGTATGTCGAGTGCGTGTGGACGATCCCGCCGATCTCCGGGAAGGCGCGATAGAGGGCCAGGTGCGTGGGGGTGTCCGACGACGGGCGCAGTCTCCCGCTCGCGACCTCCCCCTCGAGCGTCACCGTCACCATGTCGTCCGCCGTCATCCGGTCGTACTGCACTCCCGACGGCTTGATCACGACCACGCCCCTTTTCCTGTCCACCGCGCTCGCGTTACCCCACGTGAAAAGCACCAGCCCGTGTGTCACCAGTTCCTTGTTGGCCTTGAAGACTTCCGTCATAAAGGCGGCGCGTTCCTGGCTCTCGCGCATGCGTTCAAAAATCAAAGTGTCGATCATACCTGTTGTTTGGTTTCCCGCGAAGATAAATTCTTTTTCGAACAACAAGTGTACGTGCAGGAAAATATTTTCACCACCCCAGACCGCGTCCGTATCATCTTCACCCCGGATATCTCCTTGCCAAGCCGGGGCTGCATCATCTTTACTCGAGGCTCTTCCATTCCCGGTTGATCGCGCCGGAGAGTCTCGCGGCCATCCACCGCGCGACGTCGAGACGATCGCGTATGTCTTTACAACGGTCTTGCATACTTTCTGCTCTTCGGAGAACGGGCTTGAACAGTTCAAGGGACGGCTTGAACGGTTCAAACCGTCCCCGAAACTGTTCGAAAGACGGGTATAGAGGCAACCCGCCATTTCTTAACCCGCGTTCGGTCTAAGAAAAAAGAATCCGATTAAAAAGGGGGGATATAAAAAGCGGGAGGTCACCTTGCGGCAGCCCCCCGACAGAAAACACTTGCGCAATTGATGCGCGCAACACGAATTGCTCCTTTACGGGTAGGCGGCGGGAGCTAGGCCGCTTTGCTGTTACTGATCCTCGACGATGGCGTTGTCGTCGGCGCCGTCGCCGGCGTCCTTCATGGAGATAGTGGGACGCTGGGAGACTTACACGTCGCGGTCAGCCATCAGGGACTTAAACCGCTCGTTGGCGGCGCGCGAGTTGCCGCGACAGGAAATTCTCTCTATTGCTTCCGGAGCGTGCCCCGTGATACATGTATTCTTGTCTCATGGCAAAGCGGTGATGGATTTCCACTCGTATTTTCCCCAGAATTTACCACCACTCACCTCATTCATGTGATTCGCGTGCAGGTAGAGAGCGATGGTATTCGCCTTGGTGGCTTGGGTTGAGTTGGTTCCAAAGATTCCATAGTTAGCAGTTCCATCTGGGAAAGAAATTGTCCCCGCGTAACCGAGTTTCAAGACTTTCAAGTTCGTGCCCTGGAACGCCTGCTCTCCGATGCTCTGCGCTGCCAATAAATTGAGTGTTTCCAGAGACTCGCATGAGGAAAACGCGTAGCTTCCAACCACTGTCACGTTCGGCAAATAATCGACGGAAGTTAATTTAGAACAACTGCCGAACGTATTAGACTCGATAACTGTCACGTTCGGTGCAGTAACAGTGGTCAATTCCAAGCACTGTGAAAACACAGCCCCCGCGATAGTTCGCGCTGCCGGGAGGTAAACATACTCCAAACTCGTGCAAAAGGCGAACGCGATACGGTCAACTGCCTCCACCAGGGGAGCCTCGAAACGCTTTAACCACGCGCATTGGTAAAAGGCTTCCCGGGGGATCGTCCCCGTGAAGTCCGACAGCAAGATGCTCTCCAGGTTCGAGAGCGAGAGGCTGGATTGCCTGTCTTTTATCCCGGGGATATGCGTGTTGTCGATATCTCCCTCGATCACGAGTTTGGTCACTCCGGCAGCGGTATTCAGATCCGCGAGTTCCGGGATGTTGGTGGTATTCATGCCGTCGAGTTTCGTGCCGTGGGGAAATTCGGCAAAGAGCGTGAGGGTCGCGCCATCCGGGGAGAACTCGTAGAAGGGTTTGGGGGCCTGGCGCAGGAAGATCGGGAGCGTCCTGACTTGCCCCTCGAGCGTCACGGAGAAATCAAGGCGGGCCGCGCGCTCTTCCGTGACGGCATTGGACGGCGGTTGGACGGTGAAGTCGAGGGATCTCGTCTCGTCCGAGTCCGGGTCAGGATCTGCGGTCGGGTCCGTGATCGCGGGGGCGGTGAAGTCCGTCGTGCTGCCGGGGGCGTACAGGAAGGGGTACGTCCCCGGGGAGGTCGCGACGCCGATGGTGGTAACGGACGACGGGAACCAGGTCACGCGGAAGGGTTGCGCGAGGGGCGCGGTGGTCGATTTACCGGCCTCGAAGGAAAGGTGGTAGAGCGGCGCGCCGGAGGGGTCGGTGATGACGACCCAAAACTCAAGCTCGTCAAGCTGTGCGACGGTGATCTTCTTTTCGAGGTTGCCGACGACGATGTAGAAGCAGCCTGAACGATCACCGGAACCGGGAACAAGTTCCTTGCCGCTCTTGACCCTGACGGTGATGGTTTGCCCGGTATCGTCGCCGGTGTAGGTCATCGGGGAGACGTCGAGCCAGTCGTGTTCCGCGGGGATCTCGATGCTCCACCCGCCGTAGTTGGTTTTGGCCTTAAGGGTTTTCTGGTGTCCCTCCCGGTGGCCCATGCGGTAGAGGGTGACGCGACTCTTGTCGACGGCGAGGTAGTGCTGGCCGTTGAAGACGACGTCGTTCATGCCCCCGTCGTTCCACTCGGTGATCTCCACGACGATGTTCGACGGGAGGTTGTTGTACGCGTCCTCCTTCCTGGGATACCCGTGGCCATTGACCTCCGTGATGACGACGTTGTAGAGGTGGTTGCGCAGCAGCGCGAGGTAGGTATACGGGCCAGGGTCTGTGCCGGAGCGGAACTCGACGCGGTAGAAGGTCTCCGATCCACCGTCATACTTGCCGCCGATGACCAGGCAGGTGTTGTCTTTCCAGTCGAGATTGTCCGTGGTGACGGGATCGCCGGCAGCGGCCTCGAACGCGTATATCTCCCGCGCGAAAGCGTGCTTGTTGGCAGGGGCAACGATGTATTCCAGCGGGCCGTTTACTTTAAGGTTGACGAGCGAGGGAAGGTGCGGCGCGAAGGCTTTTTTCTCGTACGGGGGATTCGGGGCACTATTCCACTGGGCGCCGTTGTACCCGTCGACGTTATCTCCGGCGGTGCTGGTAGCCGGCGCGAGACTCCCTGCTCGATTATAATTATAAAGGTACACGTGCTTTATCTCGAACTTGCCCCGGACGGCGTCTCCGGTGCCCCCGGCCTCGCCCACGGAAACGTCAACGCGGGCAATGGACCGCGTCAATGGTATATCCGGGACTTGAACAGTAGAGGTCTCGGCGATGTCGAGATCGGTCAAGTACCCCCACATGGGGATATAAGTAAACGCGTCCGTCCACTTGTTTGTTTCCGTGGCCAGCACCATCGCGAGGTTGTCGATCACCTGCGCGCGGGAAGTTCCGGGCGCTATGATCGAGTTGACACTGTGCCCGCTTACCGTGCTCTCGGCATTAGCGAGAACGACAGCCTCGTAACCGTCGCCGATAGGCAGCCTGACGGTAAAATTTTTCTGCGTGTTGGGAGTGGATCCATCGGGAATAATACCTGCACCGGAGACCCCTGCCCGGTAGTATAGATCGCCGCCCTTGAATAGTAGCACGTCGATACGGTTGATCGCCCCCTCGGCCGCGTCATCAAGCGCCCGGGTGAGCGGCGTCGGCACGTTGAGCGACAATGTCACCAAAGCCGTCTCGTCCTCGGCGACCGTTCTCTCTTGTTTTATCCCCTCGAGGTCTTGCACGCAAGCGCCAAACAAGAGCGTTATC
>JAIROI010000144.1 GCA_031257615.1 Odoribacteraceae bacterium | reverse complement strand
AAATCCTCTCTTACATCGTGGTGCTTGGCGCCGGCGCTATCGGCATCAAGGCCATCTACGACCAGCTGGTACTCCTGTTCAAGGTCGTCACGGACAACCTCGACTACATCTACAAAAGTGGCTACACCGAAAAGCTGAAGATGCAAGACAAGCACCGCGACAGCATCACCCGCGGCCTCGCGGCCATCGTGAAATCCTACCTCTACGACCCCAACAGCGCCGTGCGCGCCGCCGCCGTCCAACTGATGATCGTCTTCTCCTCAACGGCATCGACTTCACCCTCGAACTTGCCTCCTTCGTGAAGGAGTTTAACGTGATCACCACTCGTTTCAAGAACATCCTCGCGCAGGAGCAAGGTCGCCGCAAGGCCCATCATGCCGATTCCGAAGACGAGATCGACGAAAGCGAGAACGAGGAGGTCGACGACAACAACGATACACCCGCCGAAGGTGAATAGCGTGTAGATAGAAAAACGGTCCGACTCCTGCCGTCCTACCCAAATGGAGTATATTCGTGTTGCGCGCATCATTTGCGCAAGTGTTTTCTGTTGGGGAGCCGCCGTGAGGTGGCTCCCCGTTTTTTAATCGGATTCTTTTCTACGCGGCAGCCTGAGGCCACCGCTTCACCATCAAACTATAATTCCCCCCCGTACCCCGCTCCAGTACCTCTACGCTCCTGATCCCCCGACACCCGGTGCTTCGTGGGGAGTCATCGAGTGGGACGCCGTCAATCTGTATTCATCCTGGCCCTATTGACAAAGTGGGATAGTGGATTAATCCCGTTTCATTTTGTCGTGCATTTCAGGAGAAAACATTTACATTCGCGACACAAACCAAAACAAAGAAACAGTGAGCAAGACAATAAGATTTACGAAGATGCACGGCGCCGGCAACGACTACGTGTACGTGGATTGCTTCGAGGAACGCGTGGACAATCCCGAGGCGTTTGCCGTCCTCGCGAGCGACCGTCACAAGGGCATCGGTTCCGACGGCCTGGTGCTGATCATGTCATCGCGGACGTGCGACTTCCGGATGCGGATGTTCAACGCGGACGGTTCGGAGGCGCAGATGTGCGGCAACGCCGCGCGGTGCGTGGGAAAATACCTCTACGACAGCGGGCGCACCCGCAAGACCACCCTCTCCCTGGAGACCCTGGCGGGGGTCAAGAAACTGCGCCTGTTCCCGGTGGACGGCAAGGTCGAGCGGGTGCGCGTGGACATGGGCGAGCCGGTGTCGCGGGCCTTGGACGTGCCGGTAACCTCGGACGAGGAGCAGGTCATCGGCCAGCAGGTAGACTTCCGTCCCGGCAACTTTGTCCTGACGTGCGTCTCGATGGGCAACCCCCACGCGGTGATCTTCGCGAGCGACATCGACGCCCTCGACCTCCCCGACATCGGCAGCCGCATAGAGCACCACGGGATGTTCCCCGAGCGCGTCAACGTCGAGTTTGTCGAGATCCTCTCCCGTTCCCGGGCGAGGGCGCGGGTATGGGAGCGGGGCAGCGGCGAGACACAGGCGTGTGGCACGGGAGCCTGCGCGGTGCTGGTCGCCGGCGCGCTGAACGATCTGCTGGATCGCGAGGCCACGATCGCCCTGCCCGGCGGGGAACTGGAAGTGAAATGGGACGAGGCCGACAACCGCGTCTACCTGACGGGCAACGCCGTCACCGTCTTTAAAGGAGAAATCACATGGTAAAGATCAACGAACATTACGCCAACATCGGGAGCAACTACCTCTTCTCCGAGGTAGCCCGCCGCGTCAGGGAATACAAGGCGGCCCACCCGTCGAGCAACGTCATTAGCCTCGGCATCGGCGACGTCACCAGGGAGATAGCCCCCGTCGTCATCCAGGCCATCCACGCCGCCACCCGGGAAATGGCCTCCGAGACCACCGTCCGCGGCTACCCCCCCGAGGCCGGCTACGACTTCCTCGTCGACGCCATCCTCGAACGCGACTTCCGCGCCCGCGGCGTCCAACTCTCCCCCGCTGAAATCTTCGTCAGCGACGGCGCCAAGAGCGACACGGGAAACATCGGCGACATCCTCGGCGCGGACAATCTCGTGGCCATCACCGACCCGGCATACCCCGTCTACGTCGACACCAACCGCATGGCCGGCCGCCAGGTGGAACTGCTGCCCTGCCTCCCCGACAACGACTTCTGCCCCCCCTTCCCCGCGCGTCCCGCCGACGTGATCTACCTCTGCTACCCCAACAACCCCACCGGCACCACCCTCGATCGCTCGCAACTGAAACGCTGGGTGGACTACGCCATCGCCCACCGCTCCCTCATCCTCTTCGACGCCGCCTACGAGGCATTCATCTCCGAGCCGGACGTGCCCCACAGCATCTACGAGATCGAGGGCGCCAGGCAGGTGGCCATCGAATTCCGCAGCTTCTCGAAAACCGCCGGCTTCACCGGCCTGCGCTGCGCCTACACCGTTGTCCCCGAAGAGTTGACCGCCACCGACTCGTCGGGCGCCGCGGTCTCCCTCAACGCCCTCTGGCGCCGCCGCCAGTCCACCAAGTTCAACGGCACCGCCTACATCATCCAGCGCGCCGCTGCCGCCATCTACACCCCGGAAGGACAACGGCAAACGCGGGAAATCATCGACTACTACATGCAAAACGCCCGACTCATCAAAGAGCCGCTCGAACGCGCGGGCCTCGCCGTCCGCGGCGGCGTGAACGCCCCCTACCTCTGGGTGAAAACGCCGGGCGGCCTCACCTCCTGGCAATTCTTCGACCGCCTGCTCGGCGAGGCGCGAGTCGTCGGCACGCCCGGTTCCGGCTTCGGCGCCGCCGGCGAGGGCTTCTTCCGCTTCACCGCCTTCGGCCGTCGCCGCGAGGTGGAGGAAGCCGTGGAACGAATCATCAAGATATTGTAAGACGCTGCTGACGGGGACATAATTATGTTCCCGCCCCGTATAATTATGGTCGCGCGCCGGCGGGAGGATTCCCCGGCGAAGTCGTACCTTCGCGACAAACCAAAAAAACACGCGCCATGCCAGAGATCATCAAGGTAAACGTACACTCGGAAATCGGGAAACTCAACGGCGTCATCCTGCACTCGCCGGGCGAGGAGGTAGAAAACATGACGCCGGAAACCGCCACCAGGGCACTGTACAGCGACATCCTCAACCTCGCCATCGCCAGGGAAGAACACGACCAGCTCGCGCAAGTGCTGCAAAAGGTGACCCGCGTCTACCAGGTCAAGGAACTGCTCGTGGAGGTGCTCCGCGACGACAACGCCAAGCGCGCCGTGCTCGATCGCGTGGAGAAAATCGAACCGTTTATCGCCGAGGAAGGCCCGAGAGGATCGCTCAAGGAGTGGCTCGCGGGCGAATCCGCCGACAACCTGGCGCGGCTGCTCGTCGAGGGGGTCGAGATGCGGCGCGACACCCTGACCAAGTTCCTCAACAGGGACTGGTACGACCTCCGCCCCCTCCACAACTGCTTCTTCACCCGCGACGCCGCCATGAGCCTCTACAACGAGGTACTTGTCGGGCGCATGGCCAACGCGGTGCGCGAGCGGGAAGCCGTGATCATGCAATCGATCTTCGACTTCACCCCCGGTTTCGACGCCCCCGCGCTCCTCCTGCCGCCGGGCGACGTCCCCCCGACGATCGAGGGCGGCGACCTGCTGGTAGCCAGGGAAGATATCCTGCTCGTCGGCACCGGCGCCCGCACGAACTCCAGGGCCATCGACGCCCTGATGCGCGAGTTTATCCGGCGAAAAGAGGACAAGGTGCAGCACATCATCGTGCAAGAACTGCCGCGCGCCCCCGAATCCTTTATCCACCTCGACATGGTCTTCACGTTCCTCGACCGGGACAAGTGCATGGTCTACGAGCCACTGATCCTCAACCCCGGCCCCTACCAGACCGTCCACGTGAAAATCCACAACGGGCGACTCCTCGGCATCCGCCGCGAGCGAAGCATCATCCACGCCCTGCGCAAGCTGGGCATGGAACTGGAGCCTGTCCCGTGCGGCGGCGAGGACGAGTGGAACCAGGAGCGGGAACAATGGCACAGCGGCGCCAACTTCTTCTGCGTGGCGCCCGGCAAGGTCATCGGCTACGCCCGCAACAACTACACGGTGGAGGCCATGTCCCGCGCCGGCTTCGAGATCATCCGCGCCCGCGACGTGATCCGCGACAAGGTGGATCTCGCCGGCCGCGAACGATACATGATCACTCTCGAAGGCTCCGAGTTACCCCGCGGCGGCGGCGGTGCGCGTTGCATGACCATGCCCGTCAGCCGCGACCCCGTCGAATGGTAATCCCCCGCGCCCTACTTCTATCAACGCGCTCCACCCCTGACTCTCTACAACGCCTGGCGTTGCAGCATTACATCGCCTGACGATGCAGCATTGCATCGCCTGACGATTCAGCATTGAATTGCCTGACGATTCAGTATTGAATTGCCAGACGCACCAGCATTGGTGTGTGTGACGCACCAGCATTGGTGTATCTAACGCACCAGCATTGGTGTGTGTGACGCACCAGCATTGGTGTGCCTGACGCACCAGCATTGGTGTGGATATCGCACCAGCATTGGTGTGGATATCGCACCAGCATTGGTGTGGATATCGCACCCGTGTTGGTGTGTGTGGCGTTGCAATACTGCAATGTCTTTCGCTCAGCTGCCAATAACCCGGTGACGAGAACGCGCGTGCTGCCGGCGGCGGGGATTCGCAATGCGCGATGGGGAAAAAAATAAGGGTGTATCGAGAGATACACCCTTTGGCGGCGTTGGCGGGATTATACCCGGCCGGCGCTGCCGAGCACGTGGGAGGTCTTGTGCTTGTAGAGTTCCTTGAGGGCCTCGCGCGCGGGGCCGAGGTACTTGCGGGGATCAAACTCGGCGGGCTTGCGGGAGAGAACCTCGCGGACGGCGGCGGTCATGGCAAGACGGCCGTCGGAGTCGATGTTGATCTTGCAGACGGCAGAGGCGGCCGCGCGACGTAACTGCTCCTCGGGGATACCGACCGCGTCAACCAACTTGCCACCGTTGCTGTTGATGGAGGCTACCTTGTCCTGTGGCACGGACGAGGCGCCGTGGAGGACGATGGGGAATCCGGGGATGCGCCGCTCGATCTCCTCGAGGATGTCGAAGCGGAGAGGAGGAGGGACGAGGACGCCGCGCTCGTCGCGCGTGCATTGCTCGGGGCGAAATTTGTTGGCCCCGTGCGACGTGCCGATGGAGATGGCGAGGGAGTCGACGCCGGTCTTGTTGACGAAGTCCTCGACCTGGTCGGGGCTGGTGTAGACGCTCGCGGCGGCGGAGACGTCGTCCTCGATGCCGGCGAGCACGCCGAGTTCGCCCTCGACGGTGACGTCGCGTTGGTGCGCGTACTCGACGACGGCGCGGGTCAACTCGACGTTTTTCTCGTAGGGATGGTGCGACCCGTCGATCATGACCGAGGAGAAGCCGGTTTCGATGCAGGAGATGCAGAGTTCGAGGGTGTCCCCGTGGTCGAGGTGGAGGCAGATGGGGATGTCAAGCCCAAGTTCGCCGGCGTACGCAACGGCGCCCTGTGCCATGTAGCGCAGGAGGGTCTGGTTGGCGTACGCGCGGGCGCCGCTGGAGACTTGGAGGATGACGGGGGAGCGCGTTTCGACGCAGGCCTGGATGATGGCTTGCATTTGCTCCATGTTGTTGAAGTTGAAGGCGGGGATGGCGTATTTGCCGTCCATTGCTTTTTTGAACATGTCCCTGGAGTTGACCAGGCCTAATTCTTTGTAGTTAACCATAGTTGTTTGATTTAAGGAGGTTGTTTTTGTACTCTTCACGGCTCAAAGATAGCGATTCGCGCGTGATTTCGGGCGAGTGTGGTGAAAAAAGTGTTTTACTCGTCGATTCGGATTTTTTCCGCGATTCGCAGGAAATGGTTACGATTCCAGCTGCTCACTCTCGCGGGGTCTTTGACGAGGTGGATCAGGTCGTTCTTCGCGGCGTCGACGTTCATTTCCATGATCTTTTCTCTTAGCAATTCTTTGAAGTGGTCGATGGAGAAGTTGCTCTCGGGGATGGCGTTGAGGTGTTTGACTTGTTGCTGCAGGTAGGCGAAGTGAAGGGGAACGTCGCGCCGGACGCACCACTCGAAGTCGTACCAGTCGCGTCCGCCCGGGTTATGGAACAGCAGGGTGCGGGTCTTTTCGGCGTGGAGATCGGTCAAGGCGTAGCAGCGGATCATCAACGAGAAGGGGGCCGCGAGGGGATTGTGTTCGGTGGTGAAACCGGCGAGTGGTCGCGTGTTGATCTTGATCGCGAGGTCCGCTTGCTGTTCGGGCAGTTGCAGGCGGTATGCTTTCAGGGTGGGCGATCCGGCGTCCTTCTCGATGATCACTTCTTGTCCGGCGGCCCGGAACTCGGTGGTAATGGCCTCGATATAATTCCCCGGGTCGACCGGTTTGTCGGTCTGCAGGAGGGAAAATTCCATCTCCTCGAGGGGCAGCGATATCCCGTGGAGCATTCGCAGGCAGGAGTTGCCGCGGAAGGCGGCGTGGTCGAAGAAGCCGTCGCGGTTGAGTCCGGCCAGGGTGATTTGCTGGATGATCTCGCGCAGGCCGTTGATTTTGTCGTTTTCCGCGAGGGTCTCGAGTCGAGAGATCATGTGTTCAAAGAGCGCGTCCATGTCAGTATCCCAATTCGTTCAGGTACTCCAGCAGCGCGTTGAGTCTTGCCCGGTTTCCTGTCTCGACGCACTTCCTGACGACGTCCATGTCGAGTTCCCCGGGGGCGGGGAGGGTGAGGTGCAGTTTGTCTTTCAGGTAGATTTGCATGTTTCTGACGGAGTGCAGTCGCGCGTTCTGCATGGAGAGGATCTGGTCGCACAGCGCCTTTTCGGGGGTGGCGACGAGGTAGGCGTATTTGTTTTTGACGACGTGCCGGCGTATCCCGATGGGGTAGTAATCGGCCGCGACGTAGAGGTGTTCGAATCGTCCGATGGCGTTCTCGAACAGGCGCGAGTGCTTGATGCTGGCCGATCGCACGTTGAAGGGCTTCTTGGGGATCATGCCGTAGAGGAGCAGGGCCGTCTCGAAGGAGACGTAGGAGGGGCCGTACAGGTGGTTGGCGATCAGCTCGCGGGAGATGGGTTCGCGGCTGATTTTGCTGGAGACCACGTAGAGGCCTTGTCTCAGGCGGATGATGTCGCCGCGCGTCTCCATGGAAGATATCTTGTTTCGCTGTGACATGTACCCCTTCGCGATGTCGTACAGGGCGATGCTGTCCACCGGGATATTCCCGAACCGTTGCAGTTCGTCCGCGCTGTTCTTCACCATGCGACGGGTTCTTTATCGTGATCGCGGAGGTAGGCGTTGGCTTGGCTGAAGTGTCGGTTGCCGAACCATCCGCCGCGGTTAGCGGAGAGGGGAGAGGGGTGCGAGGCGGTGAGCGTCAGGTGTCGCGCGGCGTCGATGAAAGCGCCTTTCTGTCGCGCGTAGTTTCCCCAGAGCATAAAGACGAGGCGCTCCTGTCGCGCGGCGACGGCCCGGATGGCGGCGTTGGTGAACTCCTCCCACCCCTTGTTCTGGTGCGACCCGGCCGCGTTGGCCCTCACCGTGAGCGTGGCGTTGAGGAGGAGCACGCCCTGCGCGGCCCATCGTTCGAGGTTGCCGGAAGAGGGGATGGCGGAGCCGACGTCGTCGCGGATCTCCTTGAAAATATTGACCAGAGAGGGCGGCGCCGCGATCCCGTCCGGGACGGAGAAGCAGAGGCCGTGCGCCTGTCCCGGCCCGTGGTAGGGGTCTTGCCCGAGGATGACGACCTTTGTCTTCTCGACGGGGCAGCGTTCAAAGGCATTAAAGATCAATTTGGCCGGCGGGTAGACGGGCGTCGCGGCGTACTCCTCCCTGACAAACCGGACGAGCGCCTCGAAGTAAGGTTTCTCGAATTCCCCCGCGAGGAGTTCCTTCCAGGATTGTTCCATTCTAACGTCCATTTACTTCACTTTTAGTTCAAACATTCTTGGCCAGTGTTTCCCGGTGATCAGGACGGTGCCTCGTTCCGGGACGCGCGCGATGCCGTTCAGGACGTCCTCCTTCGCGTTCAGCTTGACTTTCTCGCCGGGGGTGAGCATGTTCGGGAGGTACAGTTCCTCGACAACGGCCCCTGTCGCGGGGTCGATCACGACGATCCGGTCGGTGAGCCAGACGTTGGCCCAGACGCGCCCGTCGATCCATTCCAGCTCGTTGAGGGAGTGCACCGGCCCGCGGTGGTCGTAGACGTCGACGGAGGAGATCTTGCTGAAGGTGACGGGGGAGAGGAAGTGCAATTGATTCGTGCCGTCGCTCATGACGAGTTGGTCGCCGGCGGTAGTGACGCCCCATCCCTCGGTGGAATAGCTAAAGGTGGACTCTTGCCGGAAGGTGCGCAGGTCGTAGATGAATCCTTTCCGCGACATCCAGGTGATCTGGTAGATCTTGTCGCGATAGATCGCGATCCCCTCGCCGAAATACTCGTTGCCGAGGCTAAACATGTCGAGGAGTTTGTCGCGCTCGAGGTCGATCTTGCGGAGGGTGGACTCGCCGAGGATGCCGGTGCCCTCGTAGAGGAATCCCTCGTGGTAGACAAGTCCCTGCGTGGAGGCGGAGACGTCGTGGGGGTAGCTCTTGACGATCTCGAAGGCGAGCCGTCGGGGGGGCGCGTCCGGCTTCACGATGATCGGCAGCGAGGCGCTTCCTTGCCTGTTTCCGGGGTGGAAGGCGATGACGCGGATGCTGTTCGCGCCGCACCGTCCCGGCGGTATCTTGAACGTCACCTCCCTCGCGGCGCTGTCGAGCGCGGCGATGACGAGGTTGTTATACAACACGCGGGCCGAGTCCACCGGGTATCGCCGGTCGTTCGCGTACGCGATTCGGATCTCCTGGTGGAAGCGACACGTGTCGTATCTCGCCGGCGACGCGATCTGTATACTCTTGATGGCCTTCGGCGAGCGATCCTCGCGCGTTTCCTCCGCGACCGCCTTCCTGGCCGGTCTCCCGTTGCACGCCAGGAGGAGCGTCGCGCAGAGCCACAGGGCCATGCCCCAGCCGTTAATGATTTTCCACGCGCCACTCATAGCCGTCCTTTGTATCTTTAATCGCGATCCCTGCCTCCTTCAACTCGTCCCGGATGCGATCCGAGGTAGCCCAATCTTTCGTTTGCCGCGCCCTTTCCCGCGCGTCCATCAGCATGTCGATCACCTTGCCGAGCAGCCTCGCGTCGTGCGTCGTTTCCTCCTTCAGTCCCAGCACCTCGCGCACCGTCTCCCCGTACAATTGTTTCATCCGCGCCAGGGCTTCCTCGCTGATTCCCCTCGCGCCTGCCGCGATGCTATATATAAGGTGTGTCCCCTCGAAAAGGCGCGCCAGCAGCACGGGCGCGTTCAGGTCATCGTTCAGCGCCTCCCGGCACGCCCGCGCGAGCGCCTCCACCTCCTCCGTCTCCACGCGTCCCTCCGCTCCCGACGGCGCGATCTTCTCCAGCGCCGCCATCGCCGCGAGCAGTCGTTCGTACCCTTTCCGGGCGGCCTTCAGCGCCTCGTTCGAGAAATCGAGCGGGCTGCGGTAGTGCGCTTGCAGGATAAAAAAGCGAACAGTCATCGGCGAGTACGCTTGCTCCAGCACCTCGTTCTCGCCCGAGAACAGTTGATCGAGGGTAATGAAATTCCCCAGCGACTTCCCCATCTTCTGCCCGTTGATCGTGATCATGTTATTATGCATCCAGTAGCGCGCGGCCTCGCGTCCGTTGGCGGCGGCGCTTTGGGCGATCTCGCACTCGTGGTGCGGGAAAATCAGGTCCAGCCCTCCCCCGTGGATATCGAACGTCTCCCCGAGGTATTTCTGGCTCATGCAGGAGCACTCCACGTGCCATCCCGGGAATCCCTCTCCCCACGGCGACGGCCACCTCATCAGGTGGCCCGGCGCCGCCTTCTTCCACAGGGCGAAGTCCAGCGGGTCTCGTTTTTCCTCCTGCCCGTCCAGCTGCCGGGTATTGCTCTCCAGCTCGTCGATATTCCTCCCGGAGAGTTTCCCGTAGGCGCGGCGCTCGCGATACCGCTTCACGTCGAAGTAGACGCTCCCCCCGCTCTCGTACGCGAAGCCGTTGGCGAGGATCCGCTTGACGAACTCCTGTTGCTCGATCACGTGTCCCGAGGCCAGCGGCTCGATGCTTGGCGGCAGGGTATTGAGTTGTTCCATGTTCTTGTGATACCCGATCGCGTAGTGATTGGCCACCTCCATCGGTTCCAGTTCCCGCGCCCTTGCTTCCTTTGCCACCTTGTCCTCGCCCTCGTCGGCGTCGCCGGCGAGGTGTCCCACGTCGGTGATGTTGCGCACGTAACGCACCTTGTATCCAAGGAATTTCAGGTAGCGAAAGAGGACGTCGAAGGTGATCGCTGCCCGCGCGTGTCCCAGGTGGGCGTCGCCGTACACGGTCGGCCCGCAGACGTACATCCCGACGAACGGGGGGTGCAACGGCTCGAATCGTTCTTTTTCTCTTTTCAGGGTATTATAAATCACGAGATCATGTTCCATTTTGGTATTTTTTAATAATCCGCCGCTAAAGTAACGCGAGCAGGCCAAAAACACAACGTTTCCCGCCTGAAAGTTTGTCTTGTCCTGTCGACGGCAACCGGCAACCCGCGGTCGAATGGGGATTGCCCGGCAGCATTTGGGGGTGCCCCCAACGCAATTTGGGCCGCCCCAAACTCAATTTGGGTTAACCCAAACTCAATTTGGGTTAACCCAAATCCAATTTGGGTTAACCCAAACTCAATTTGGGTTAACCCAAATCCAATTTGGGTCAACCCAAACTCAATTTGGGTTAACCCAAACTCAATTTGGGTTAACCCAAACTCAATTTGGGTTAACCCAAATCCAATTTGGGTTAACCCCAATTCGGGTGTTATTGGCAAGATTTCGGTTGAAAGTGAGAGGGATATATCAGAAGGAGTAGCGGGCGAAGACGCGGGCGGAGCGTCCCAGGACGCCGGTGGTGCGGACGCCCGCGTAGTCTTCGGTCATGGTGGCGACGGTGGATCGTCGTCTGTTCAAGATGTCGTTGAAGTGGAGGCCAAACTCCCCGCGGTCGTTCTTGCCGAACTTGTAGGAGAGGGAGGAGTCGAGGATCACGTCGCGCCGGAAGGTGCCGGGCATGGAGGAGTCATACAGGTAGAAGCTGCCGTTGCCCTGTACCCAGAAGCGTTGGGCGAAGTTTACGCGCAAGTTCCCGGAAAGTGTCTCGCTCGCGGCGCGGAGGCGGTTTCCGCCGTTCGATGAGCGTTCCCGTGTCGTGGTGGATTGGAGCGAGAACTGCACGAAGCGGGAGAAGGAGGCGTTAATACCGGCGGAGAAGCTCCAGGTGTTGGCGCGCGTCGCCTCCAGGCGGTCGAGATTAAAATAGGGGAAGCGATTGTGGCGATACGCGAGGCCGGTATGGATGGTAGATTCCAGGAAGGCCACGTGTTTCGAGAAGTTGATGTACCCGTTCACGGATCGCTGCCCGTCGACGTTCTCTTTTTTGTCGAGGGTCGTGCCGGCTTTCATCAGGTAGTCGTATTCTACCAGGAAGGTGTCGCGGTCAAAGAAGTGCTTTCTCGCGGCCACCTGATTGGAGGTTATCGTTCCATTAATCCCGGATTGCAAGGAGGTGGATGCCTTCACGAAAGTCTTGCTGTATTGTATCATGAAGTTTCGGGCGACGCCCTCTTTCAGGGAGCGATTCCCGACGGTGACGCGGAGGGGATTCGAGCGGTCGACGACCTCTCGCGTGTCCATCGGGTTCATGGGGTAGACATTCTCGCGGTAAGATATCATTAGATCCGAAGTGGGCGTCCTGTATGAAAAATTCACGTCTTGTAGCAACAACTTGTTGTAGCGCTTCGACAGAGTGTAGACAGGGTACGAGCGTTCGTCGACCTTCCACCCGGCGGTTCTCCCGGTAAGGTTGATCGATAAATGGCTATTGTTTCTCCACACGCCTCCCGAGACGGTGAATTGGTTCGCGTTCTCGCTTGACACGCGATCGTACGTGGTGAGGGTGTCCGCGCGACCTGCGAGGCGGTCGAATCCCTCTTGGCTGGCGAGCTGGCGGGAGGCGTTGAACTCGTACCTGAAGGAGAGGTGTAGCTTGTGCCAGGAGAAATTCCTGGATGACGCGCTGAAAGCGTACTGCTGGCCGCACGTGTCGGAGGAGCGGTCGACCCATACCCTCTCAATGCTTCCTGCCGAGGTGTCCACTTGCCACCCGGATCCCTTTCCCTCCCCGTGATCGAGCGAGAAGGAGACGTTGGGCAGGAGTTTGAAGGGGACGCGGAGGTTGACGGAGACGGATCCGCCGCCGTTGCTGTCGGTGGAGCGCGAGCGGGTGTCGGTGGAGACGCGGAGGGAGGGCGTTTCGATGGTGTTGGAGCCTGATTGCTCGTTCCCGGTGTGCGCGTATCTCCCGGTTAGCCCAAGAGACATTCCTACTTTTTTGCTTATCAGGAAGTTGACGCGCCCGTGTGCTTGTCCCGTTATCCTGTTGTTTTCAGTGCGGGATGTCGAGGTTGTTTGCCTTTCCCCGACTGTAGAGGTGGCGGCATACGCGCCTGCTTCCTTGCTCTCGTTCAGTTGACGTTCCCCGGAAACGTCCGCGTTCACGTCGTACGGGGACTTCTTCCGGGATTCACTTTTACTAAAGGATCCACTCCATCTACGGGTCTCCTGCTGTACGGGCGCGCCGAGGTGGGTATTTTCTCCGACAATTGCCTGCCAGTTACGACTCCGCCCTTCGGTGAAGAAGCTTGAGTGGGCCGATACATCGCCGATGGCCTTATCATTTCCGGTAAAGCCTCCCGCGCTCGCTTGGGCGATCATGTCTCGCATGAGGATCTTTTCCTCGAGTGTGGTGACGTCGAGCACGCGCTCTGCTTGGTGGGGGAGGGTGTCGCCGCGTTCTCGTTGGGCTGTCGTGTGGTAGTCGTATGTCTTGACGTTGACCACCTCGTCGCTCCGGATCATCTCGCCGGCGGCCCTGGTATTGCGCCCGAAAAGCTCGGTGCCGTTGACAAGGATCATGTGCACCGGCTCCCCGTTCACGCGATACGCGCCGTCTTGGAATTCCACGCCGGGGAGCTTCTCGAGCAGTTTCTCCAGCGGGTCGCCGCGCATGGTTTTAAAGGAGGAGGCGTTATAGATGATCGTGTCGCCTTTAAGAACCATTGCTATTCGGTCGCCGCGGATGATGATGGCATTCATCTCCAGCGCCTCTTCCACGATTCGCACGTGGAGGTATGTCGGGAGGTTTTTGATGGCCCGCGCGTGTGTCAGCGGCTTGTAACCGACGTGCGTGACGGTAAAAATCAGCGAGTCGGTACGAATGCCGCGCTGGAAGATGACTTCACCCTCGTCATTGGCAGACGCGACAAGCGTGTCGCCTTTCGCGGATAACAAGCGGACGTGGGCGGCCCTGAGTCGGACGCCCGTCGCCGCGTCAGATAACACGATGGATACGAACAAACCGCTACCTCTGTTTGTGCCTATTTACTCAACCCCTTGCCC
>JAIROI010000054.1 GCA_031257615.1 Odoribacteraceae bacterium | reverse complement strand
GTCACCTTCACCACCATTCTCCCCGGCTATATCCGCACGGAGTTATTGCGTCGCGACTACCCTCTTTCGATCTCTCTTTCCAAGGGCGCCCGTCTTATTTTCAGGGCCATCGAGCGGGGAAAACGAAGCGCGATCCTTCCTGGCCGCTGGCGTCCCATCATGTTTCTTTCCCACCTGATCCCCCGCTTCCTGTGGGAACGATTATAGTCTCCCCCCACCCCCATCCCCTTCGTAGAAAGCCCGCCTGAATCCGGAAAATCAGGCAATCACTTGGGCATCTCTCCCCTCCCTCCCCCTTCGCATTTTTGGTTCACGATTCATCGCTTCCCCCCCCTTCGCCTTAGCGGGTCTCCCCCGCATCCGCGCGTCCACATGCGGATTCTGCGCGGACACGGGGGAGAGGCCCTGGAGGAGGGTGACCTGCCGGGGGCGATCGACGCTAAGCGGGACGCTGGAGGCACATTCCGCTGTCGGGGGATAGTGATTCCCGGTTTATCATTACCTTTGCCCCGTCTTTAATCTCGCAGGACAATGATGCATGGCGAAGCGGAAATTATTCGTTGCATAGAGCAGCGGGACGTCACGGCGATGAAATGGATATTTGATAACTACTATCAGATACTATCCTTGTTCGCTCTGCGCTACGTTAACTCCATTGATGATGCGGAAGACCTGGTGCAAGAGGTGTTGATCCGGTTCTGGGAAAACAAGCAGGGGACGCGCTTCACCGGCTCCGTGCGGGCCTATCTCTTTGGCGCTGTCCAGAAGTCTGCGGCCACCTTCCTGAAAAATGCGGGGCGGCGAATCTTTACCACCATCGACGACCGCCTCGACGTGCTTTCGGAAGACCTTGTCGCGTTCGAGGAGGAGGAAGTTCTCCGGCGGCGGCGGCTCATCGAACGAGAGATCGAGCGGTTGCCGGGGAAATGCAGGGAAGTGTTCGTCGCCATTGTCCTGGACAACCTGCAATACAAAGAGGTCGCAGAGCAGCTGGGAGTCTCCGTCAACACCGTGAAGACACATTACACGCGCGCCCTGAAGCAACTGCGAGTCAATCTCGACGGCTTGATTCTCTTCCTGCTCTCCAGGATTGCGGGGCGCCCCGGGGAGGAAAACTGAAAAATAGTATCCCCCTCCTTTCACCCGTTTTTGTTAAAATCCCTATTAGTAGGAAAACCGGAAGATCATGGATGAACAAGTCATGATATGGATCGCCGACTACTGTGCCGGGACCCTGTCAGAAGAAGATTTCGAACAACTCGGCAAGTGGCTGGAGAGTGCCCCGCAACACGAGAAAGAGTTGAGGCAATGCCTTCGCGCCCATCGAGCTGCGCTGGAGTTGACACTCGTCGACCACCTGGACAACCGGGTGTCATGGCAGCGGCTGTTGAACTCCCTGTCGCGCGCCAGGAGGCGAAAGCGTCTCGCGCGGGCGATCACCGCGGCGGCATGTATTGCGGGGATATGCTTGTCGACGTGGATCGTCGTTGAACTGCGACGGGCGAGCGGGGATCATCCCGTGACCGCCCTCCCCGGTTCGCTGAAGGCCACGCTCTCGCTGCCAGGCGGGGAGAGCATCTCCCTCGAACGCCACGTGACCCTTGCCCTCGCCGGCGAGAAGTTCGCACCGCGAGAGGGGACGGTACCCCTGTTGCTCGATACGAACAAGGCAGGGAAGGAACACCTCTTATCGGTGCCCCGCGGGGGAGAGTACCACCTGACGCTTGCCGACGGCACGTTGGTGTGGCTCAACTCCGACACGCGGTTGCGCTTCCTCTTTCCCTTCACCGGCACCCTGCGCGAGGTGCACCTGGAGGGCGAGGCCTACTTCGAGGTACACCGGGACGCGGATCGTCCGTTCATCGTTCGGACAAGGGTGGGGGAGGTGAGCGTGCTGGGCACGGCGTTCAACATCTCGGCCTATCCCGAAAACCGGGAGATGGTCACCACACTCGTTGCAGGATCGGTGGAGATGGCTGTTGCCGGTAGCCGCGCCCGCCTTGCGCCCAGCGCACAGGCGACGTGGAGAGCGGGATGGGAGGCTATCGAGGTGAAGACGGTCGAAGCATCGCGCTACACCTCTTGGATCGGCGGGGTCTTCGAGTTCGAGGACACCTCGCTGCGGGAGATACTCGCGTACCTGTCTCGCTGGTATGATGTCTCGTTTTCATTCGCCGGCGACGAGATAGCCGCTCTTCGATTCACGGGCGGCGCGAGAAAATACCGTCCCCTGGAGGAATTCCTGGAGAGCATCGAACGCTCGTGCGAGGTAACATTCAGCATGAAAGGGTCCGTGATTCATGTCTCGGGCAGTAGATAAAAAATGGGAAACGCTCGCGGCATTTCCCATGACACTCGCCCGGCAGGCGCCGGGACACATGTTAAACTTGATAACACAAAAGTATGAAAAAGAAACAGAAGTTGCGTCGTCCCCGGGCATTTTCCCGGCGTGACGCGTGTAGATTCGCGACGAGAGTAGCGCTACTCCTCGCGCTTGGTCTTTTCGCGTGCTCGTTCAAACCGGTCTCCTCGCAGCAGGTAAACGCCGAGTTTCACAACGCCACGCTCCGGGAGGTTTTCCGGTCCTTACGACAACAAACCGGGGTCTTCTTCGTCTTCAGCGAGCGGGAGATCGACCGAACATCACGCGTCAGTGCGAAGTTAAATGATCTCGACCTGGACCAGGCCCTGGAGGAGGTGTTGAGAAACCTGCCTTACACGCACGAGCACGTGAACGGGATGATCGTGATCCGACCCGCCCCCGGTAAGCGATCGCCCCAGGCACAGCCCCTGAAGCGGGTCGCGGGGACAGTGAAAGACGTCGCCGGCCAGCCGATGGCGGGGGTGTCGATCCAGTTGAAGAACACGCGGTCGGGGACGGTCACGGATTCGAAGGGAAACTTCGCTATCAGCGTGCTAAGTAGTGAGGACGTGCTGGTGTTTAGTTTTATCGGGATGAAGACAAGGGAGGTGGTTGTCGGTGAGGAGACAGAGATACATGTGGTGCTAGAAGATCAACCGGAGAACATCTCGGAGGTGGTGGTGACCGGGATATTCCGGCGCACGCGAGAGAGCTTCACCGGCTCGTCGACGACCTTTACGACAAGGGAACTGAAGTCTGTCGGCAACCAGAACGTGCTGCAAAGCCTGAAGACCCTCGACCCCTCCTTCGCGATCATCGAGAACAACGAATTTGGTTCCGATCCCAATCGACTGCCGGATATCGAGGTGCGGGGAAAAAGCAGCGTGATCGGCCTGACGGAACAGTATGGCACCGATCCCAACCAGCCGCTTTTCATCCTAGACGGCTTCGAGACGACACTACGCACGATCAGCGACCTGAGCATGGACCGGGTGGAGAGCATCACAGTGTTGAAAGACGCCGCCGCCACGGCCATCTACGGTTCCAAGGCGGCGAACGGGGTGATCGTGGTGGAGACACTGCGCCCGGCGATCGGCCAACTCAAGCTCAGTTACAACCTCAACCTCTCATTCGGTTTCGCCGATCTGACGGACTATAACCTGATGAATGCCCTGGAGAAGGTGACGTTCGAGCGGCTGGCATCTTACTACGGCTCCACCGATGCGGAGGGCAATATCATCTCCGAGACGGCCGATCAACCCTACCTCGAACGTCTGAAGGAGGTGAAACGAGGAGTAGAAACCTACTGGATGAACGAGCCGCTGCGTTTCGCCGTCACGCATAAACACACCCTCTTCCTCGAAGGCGGGGACGCGAGCATGCGCTACGGCATCAACCTGAGTCATGGGAACACGCAGGGAGTCATGAAGGAATCCAACCGGAACGTGATCAGCGGGGGCATCCGCCTGCTTTACCGCAAGGGGAAACTCTCTTTCAACAATTCCCTGGACCTCGACTACGTGCTGGCAGAGAGGGAGAGCGTGCCGTTCTCTGCCTTCTCGCGGGCCAACCCCTACCACCGCAAGTACAACGAGAACGGGGGAGTGGACATGATTTTGGACTCTTACAGCTTTATCGACCTCACCGTGCCCGGCTATTATCGCTACATCACGAACTATAACCCGCTGCACGACATGCGCAACAATAACCTCTACGAATCCGAACTGTTCGGCTTCACAAACCGCCTGGAGATCGAGTGGCACGCACTGGAGGAACTGCGGGGACGATTCCGCCTGGGCATAACCAAGTCCACGGAGAATAGCCGGCGCTTCCGCTCCCCGTTTAACTCGGAGTTTGCCGAGAGCGACCTTTTGCAAAAAGGCCTCTACAGCGAGTCCGACACGCGACAGATGAACTACGACGGGGAGATCAGCCTGACGTACGGAAGCCTGCTCGGGGAAGAACACATAATCAACGTTGTCACCGGGTTGCGCTTTGACCAAAACGCGTTGCGGGCGGGCGGGTACGAGGTACAGGGTTTCGTGGACGACGATTTCTCCAACCCCGCCTTCGCCTTCGGGTACACGGCCGGGAAGAAACCCGGATACCAGGAGTCTAAACGCCGGAGTGCGAGCTATTACCTGAACACCGGCTACGCATACAACCGCCGCTACTTGCTGGACGTCAACTTCCGGTCGGACGGATCCTCCGTCTACGGGACAAGCAAGCAGATCACCGCGACCTGGTCGATCGGCCTGGGCTGGAACCTGCACAACGAACGCTTCTTCGAGAACACCGGGGGAGTGAGCCTACTGAAACTGCGCGCCTCCGTCGGCAACCCGGGAAACCAAAACTTCAACGATTACATCTCCACCCGCATCTATAGCTACAATTACGAGATCAGCAACCCATTCGGGTCAAGCGTCATCATCAACACGCCGGGAAACAGGAACCTGGAGTGGCAGAAAACGCTGGATCGCAACATCGGCGTGGACCTGATCGTGCTGCAGGAACGCCTCCGGGTGAACGTGGATTATTTCAACAAGAAGACAGACCCTCTCCTGGTGTTTATCGGTATGCCCTCCTCGATCGGCGCCACCAGCGTGCCCCAGAATCTCGGGGAGCAGGTGACAAAAGGCATCACGCTCAATGCGAACTGCACAATCCTGCGGAGAAACGACCTGAACTGGGCCGTGAACATGAATACCCGCCACCTGAAGTCGGAATACCGGGAGATCAACCAGTCCTTGGACAAGTATAACCAGGAAAACAAAAGCCGCAACCTCACGCGCTATTACGACGGGGCAAGTCCCACCGACTTGTGGGCAGTGAGATCCGCCGGGATCGATCCTGCAACGGGAAGGGAGGTCTTCCTAAACAAGAACGGGAATCAAACCTTCCTCCACGACTACGATAACGAAACGGTCGTCGGGAACAGTGAGCCGAAGGTGGACGGCGTCATCGGCAGTTCGTTTCACTACCGGGGGATAACGATGGCCGTTAATCTGCGCTATCGCCTGGGCGGGCAGGTCTTCATGCACACCCTGTACGAAAAGGTGGAAAACATCAGCAAGAGCAACGTGCTGCTGAACCAAGACAAGCGGGCCTTGTACGATCGCTGGAAAAACCCGGGAGACAACGCAAAGTTTAAATCAATCTCCATGTCGGATACCACACCCATCTCCTCCCGCTTCGTCGAGGACAATAACATCCTGGCGGGAGAGTCCATCTCTATAAGCTACGAGACGACCACCGCGCGTTGGTTGAAGACCATCGGGGCCTCCTCGATGACCTTCCGGGGATACATGAACGACATCTTCCGCATCTCCACGGTAAAGAACGAACGAGGGATCGACTACCCCTTCGCCCGTTCCGTCTCCATGTCTCTTGGCATCCGCTTCTGATATGTTAACGATTAAAATTAAACGAACATGAAAAAAATGGTATTGATAAGTTTGATCCTGGCCCTGTGCGCTTGCGAGGCGTGGATAGATGTGAAACCAACCGACCGGCTGTCGGAGGAGGTGTTGTTCTCGAGCCGGGAAGGTTTCCTGAAAGCGTTGAACGGGGTATACGTCGAGCTGGCCCACCCCGACCTCTACGGGGTAAACCTGAGCGCCGGACCGATAGACGTGATGGGGCAGTATTACATGTTGAGCAGTAGCACGCATCGCCTTCACTACTTCTCCAACTACACCTACACCGATGCGGGAGTAAAGAGCGTCTTCGACAACACATGGAAGAAAGCCTACGCGCTCGTGTTTAACTGCAACGTCATCCTGGAGAAATGCGGGACAGGGAATCCCCTCCTGCCCACTCCTTACTTCGAACTCGTGAGGGGCGAGGCGCTCGCCCTGCGCGCCTTGTTGCACCTTGACTTATTCCGCCTTTTCGGTCCCATCTATACGGCGGAGAACGAGGGAATCGCCTGCATCCCATACATGACGCTGGCCGACCAAAAGATCGGCTCGTTGCTATTGGCGCGGGCCGTCCGGGATTCCATTGTCTGCGACTTAAAGGAGGCGATAGCTCTTCTGAGGGAGATAGACCCGGTGCTCGAGGGGGTACGTAACGAGAGCAATCCCACGGGAAACAACGACATGTATTACCGGCAATACCGCCTGAACTATTACGCAGTGAAGGCGCTGCTGGCAAGAACTTACCTGTGGTGCGGGGACAAGGCCAACGCCCTTTCCCTGGCGAAGGAGATACTGGAAGAGGTGCAAGTGCCCGACGAGGAGATATTCCCCTTTGTCGAGCCGGGGGATGCCACGAACGCGACCATCCCCGATCGCTTGTTCTCCTCCGAGGTACTGTTCGCACTCTACAAGACAAACCGGGTGGACGTGTACAGTGCTCTCTTCTCCCCGACGCTCGACTCGTACAACCTCCTGACCTTCGCGGGCACCTACGCCGGGGGACGGGTCGACGAACTGTACGATGACAAGAACGACTACCGGTACCGGATATGGGTCAACCACACTGTGAACACCTCCGTTGTGCTTTGCCACGAGAAGTTCAAGGAGATCATCCCCAATGCGGCGGGCTTCGGCAACGGGTTCCGGTATATGATGCCGCTGATCCGCCTGAGCGAGGTCTACCTGATCGCGGCCGAGTGCAGCGCGTCGCTGACGGAGGGCGCCGACTACCTGAACGCCGTGCGCAACCACCGGAATTGTTTCAGTATCACCCCTGCCTCCCCGGAAGCCCTGCTGACGGCCGTCACCCTGGAGTTTAAGAAGGAGACTATTGGCGAGGGACAATTGTTCTTCTTCTATAAGCGGCAGGGGCTGCAGGTGATCCCGAACGGGTCGCTGGCCACCGGCACGATGAACATGAATCTGAACAACTACGTGGTGCCTCTCCCCGACAGCGAGGTCTCCGAGAGAATCGATTAAACGTGAACCTTAACAATGCATACCATGAAAACAACAAGATTCTACGCGGCAATACTCGCCGGCGCGGCCCTCGTCCTCAGTAGTTGTGAGCGGGAACTGATGGGATACGAGGGGGAAGAGGGCGTCTATTTTGCAGTCCAGCACGGGGCTTCTTATGGCAGCGAGTGGACGTGGCCCTACCAGCCCTACTCGAACGTTGAATTTATCCGGGAGACGGGCGACACGGTCACCAAGCAATTCAAGGTGATGGCCACGGGGCCGGTAAAGGATTACGACCGGGTATTCCGGGTCGCGATCAACCTGGACAGCACCACCGCCCGGCAGGGAGTCGATTACGAGCTTCCCGGGGAGGATTTCGTCATATCGGCCAATAGCAGTGTCGGCTACGTTTCCATCCTCCTGAAGCGCACCCCGGGGTTGCAGGACAGTGTCAAGAAAATCGGGTTGAGGTTAGTCGAAAACTCCTTCTTCTCCCTCGCGTTTCCCGAGTGGGATGCCGTCCCCGGCCTCAACAGCGGCACGATCGTTGCCAAGTTCGACGCAAGCCTCCACACGATCAACATGAACGATTTCATCGTGCAGCCTCCTGTCTGGACAGGCTCCATACAGGCCGGGGGAAGAGAGGCAGGCATGTGGGGGGCCTTCTCCCGGAAGAAGCTGGAGATGATGTGCGTTCGCTTCAGCTTAACCTATAACGATTTTTTAAACACCACCACGATGCCCACCGTCTTGCAGGGGTTGATAGCCACCACCATGTCCAACGACCTTATCGAGCTATATAATCAACACACGCCCGTGCTCGAGGATGACGGACGATTGATGTTTTTCTGGGAATGTCCGTGGACCTCCTACATCGGGGTGCCCTGGGTACCTGAATTTTAATAATGAATATGAAAACGAATAGAGATGAAACGACATATCATGCTGCCGGCATTCCTCGCGATCATCGCGCCGGCCTGTAACGAGGATAAGGGAAACTACGTCTACCACGATATCAACGAGATCACGATCTCGAGCATCGCCGCGAGTTACAACGCCATGCAGGATGTCGACACCCTGAAAATAGATCCCGTCGTGGAGATGACCGACGGCGAGGTCTCCGACACCTCCCGTTTCCGCTACACCTGGCTGGCCGTTGTGGCCTACCAGACGAAGGACACCCTCGGGAAGGAACGCGTGCTCTCCTACCCGGTCAAGCTGGCCCCGGCCACCTATCAGCTCTGCTTGAAGGTATGGGACAGGCAAACGGACGTCACCTGGAAGTTCCTTTCTTCCCTCACCGTGGGCAATGTCTACGCGAAGGGAATCTTGCTCGTCGGGGAGAACGAGCAGGGAAATGTCTCCATGCAGATGTTATCCATGGTCAACGACACCCTGCTTTCTCCCGATATGCTGGAGGATTGCGGCCTGCCGTCGCTTCAAGGCCCGGTGAATGTCCTGCACACGGGCTACACTTCCGCGGACAATCGTATCAAGTTGTGGGTCATGACCCGCTCCGGCTCCTATTTCTTTGACCGGATGACGCACAAGTCCGCGCCCGAGAATCGCTTCAATAGTCTGGTGTTCTCCACGGACTCGCTCCCGGGAGACCTGAACCCGGTGGAGATAGCCCCGCGCATCAAGGATAAGGCAGGGAATAGCGGGGGGAACAGCTACAGGGCGGTGGTGTGCAGTAACGGCTATCTCTTCAATTCTGTCCTGATGCTGGTCGGCGGCGATTATTACGCGAATCCAGTGAATCGAACGGCTGCGGACATGACGACGTTGTTGAGGGCAAAGCCTTTCCTGATGTACGCCCTGAACTCCTGGAGCGGGTTCGTCTGGTACGACGGGGATAACGAGCGCTTCATGCGCGTCAACTCGTTTGACGCCGTCTCGACCCCGCTGGAAGACCAGGGAGACAACACCTTCCCGTGGGATCAACGGGCGACAAACAGAACGTTAGTCTATGCCGAGAATACCCGCAATACCGACGGGGGATCGACTAACGGGAACTCCTTCGCTTTATTGAAGGACGAAAACAACGCCTTCTTTATCTACAAGTTCTACGTGGGAACGAGTGTCGGGAAGCGCGCCGCGTACACCGTCTCTCCCGTCGCCACGGATTTCGGAAGGGCGAAGTTCTACGCCTTCTCCTCCAACCGCACCCTCTTATTCTACGTCGTCGATAGGGACTTGTATGTTTACGATTATAACCCGGGAAACGAGAGGTGCGTCAAGCTCCCCGGCTTCGGCATCGACGAGATCACCATGCTGAAATTCGACACGCAGATTGATCCCGCCGACAACCCCCTGTATATCGCCACCTACAACGCCTCCGCGAAAGGGACGCTGCAACGGTACGCCGTCGGGACAAACCCCGACCAGATAGAGATATTCCCGGACGAGAAATCCAGGTGGAGTGGACTGTCCAAGATCGCAAACATGAGTTGGAGGGCGGCAAGATAATGCCGGATGAATATGAGAACAAACATGATATGGTGGTTGCTCCTCCTCGCCCTCCCGCTCCGGGCCGGGGAGATCAGGATACGAGGGAACGCGTCGGAACTGAAAACCGCTCGCGTGGAGCTGCATTACGCCGGGAGTGTCTCGGAAATCTGGAATCATCGCTCCGTACGCGTCCCGGTGGACGCGGAAGGAAACTTCGACGTCTCCTTCCCGCTTGAACGACCGGCCTATTATTCCGTCGGCACGAATCTCCTCTACCTCTCCCCGGGCGACGACCTGCGGATCGTCTTCAGCCGCTCCTCGACGCGCACCCATTTCGAGGGAAAGGGAAGCGAGGCGAACAACTACCTGAAGGGCTGGCGATGGAATGATAGCCGCAACCTGGGCATGTTGGCCATCGAAGCGCCACCCGTCGAGCAGGTGATCGAACGGGTGGACAGCCTCGCCGGGAAGAGGTTGCGCGAACTGTCCGCCCTGGCAAACTCCAGCCGGCATTTTCGGAGGCTCGAGAGGGCAAGGATCGCAGCCAACAGGATATCGGTGTATTTTAATTGCATCTATCGCACCGACTATTATCGCTGGAACGACACGCCCGAGATCAAGGAGGAGAAAAAGATAGCCTACTACCGCACCCTCAAGGAGAAGGTCGAACCACTCCTCCGCCGGATCGACCGCGACGATGATTTCCTTGAATGTCCCGCCGTCCGGGAGGTGCTCCTGGAATGTTGCCGGTCAGGAGTTTTCGATTTCCGCGTATCGAAAATACTCGCGGAGTTAGCCGACGCGATACTGGCGTCAACCGACTTGGACGCGGGCATACGAGAGGCCGATATGAACAAGCATCGAGAACGAGTATCGGGCATCAACACGCCCGCCTTCCGCGAGGCCCTCGAGGCAAAACTCGCCGCGCGTACCCGGCTCATAGAGGGACAACCTGCCGTTGATATTGCCCTGCGGGACTTCCACGGCAACCTCTCCCGTCTTTCCGACCACCGCGGGAAGGTCTTATTTATCGACTTCTGGGCCACCTGGTGTTTGCCTTGTCTTGCCCAGGCTCCCCACGTTAAGGCCTTGAGCGAGAAATATCCTCGCATCGAGTTTATCGCCATCTCCATCGACCGGGAGGAGGAGAAGTGGCGAGGAAAGCTGGAGCGCGACGGCGAGCAAGCGACCATAAAGGGGTATATCGCGAATGTCGAAGAAGCCCTGGATGCGTGGGACATCGCCACGATCCCTCGCTTTATCCTGATCGACGAGAATTTCAAGATCATCACAGCCTTCGCCCCCCGACCCTCGGATAGAACAGCCATCGAATCGTTGTTAGAGGGGCTACACTAATCCGGATGAATGGGTTTTGCAGCGCTATTTGGATTGATTGGTTTAATTATCAGTGAGTTTTACTCAAGAGGCAGGACAAATGCAGGCGACTACAACGCCGTTGTAGGCGACTACAGTGCTGTTGCGGGCGACTACGATTGGATGGGGGGCGACTACGGCCCGAATGTTGACGCCCGCAATGGAATTGCGGACGTCCGCGACGCAATTGTAGGCGCCCGCGATGGAATTGCGGACGTCAGAAATTCAATTTCTAACGTCAACATTTCAGTTTCTGACGTCCGCATTTCAATTTCTGACGTCAACAATTCAATCGCGGGCGTCCACAATTCATTTTCTGACGTCCGCAATTCAATCGCGGGCGCCTACAATTCAATCGCGGGCGCCTACAATTCGGTCGCGGACGTCAACATTCGAGACGTTGAAGGCGGGGAAAGAGCCGGGTTAGACCTCGCGGCGGAGGCGAGCAATGGGAATATCAAGGAGTTGCCGGTACTTGGCCACGGTGCGGCGCGCGATGGGATAGCCTTGTTTGCCGAGAAGGTCGACGATCTCGTCGTCGGTGAGGGGGGCATGCTTATCCTCGTTCTCGATGAGTTCCCGGAGGGCGTTTTTGATCTCCCCGGTGCTGATTTCCTCGCCGGAAGAGTTGGTCATGCTGCCGGAGAAAAAGCGTTTCAGGGGATAAATGCCGAACCACGTTTGCACGTACTTGGAGTTGGAGACGCGCGAGATCGTGGATATATCCAGGCCGGTGAGGTCGGCGATGTCGCGGAGGATCATCGGGCGGAGGCGGTTCTCCTCACCGGTGAGAAAGAAGGACTTTTGGAACTGCACGATGGCGGTCATGGTGGCCATGAGGGTGTGGTTTCGTTGTTCGACGGCTTCGATAAAGGAGCGCGCGGAGGAGAGTTTATACTTGATGAAAGAGATGGCCTCCTTTTGTTGTTTTTCCGATCCCCCGTGGCGGTGTTTTTCCAGCAGGTGCATGTATGTCCTGTTGATTCTCAGGGGGGGGATATCCCCGGAGTTGAGGGTCAGCTGCAACTCCCCGTCGGCGATATCCAGGATAAAGTCGGGGATGATCTTCTCGACCTCGGGCCGCGTCGAGTCGGCGTTTCCCTCTCCCGGTTTGGGGTTTAGTTTTCGGATTTCCTCGATGGCTTCCCTTAGTTTTTCGTTACTGACGTGGAGGCGGCCGGCGATTTTCTCGTATCGTTTTTTGGAGAAGTCCTCGAAGCACTCTTCCAGGATGGCGAGGGCGTTAATCATGGAAGGGGAGGATGCGAGGTCGAGCTTTCTCTTTAATTGCAACACGAGGCACTCGCGGAGGTTTCGCGCGCCGATGCCGGGGGGGTCAAATTCCTGGATGACGCGCAGCAGTCGTTCGATTTTTCTCGCGGAGGTGGTGATTCCCGCGCCGAAGGCGAGGTCGTCGACGATGTTTTCGGCGTCGCGTCTCAGGTAGCCGTTGTCGTCGATGTTCCCGATGATGTACTCGGCGATCTTGTAATCAGCCTCGTCGAGGTGTTGCATGCCGAGTTGCGACAGCAGGCTTTCCCGGAAGGAGGTTCCCCCGGGGACGGTGAATTCGCGGGACTTGTCATCCCCCGACGCGTTTGACGCGGAGAGGCGGTAGCCTGGAATCTCGTCATCGTCACTGATGTAATCCTCCAGGGAGAACTCGTCGTCGTTTTCTCCCTCCTCGTTCGGTTCTTCCTGTTGTCGTTCCGGTTCCGCGTTTTCTACTTCCGCGCCTTCTTCCAGCATGGGGTTGGACTCCAGTTCTTCCTTTATGCGTTGTTCGAGCTGGTAAGTGGGGATTTCCAGCAGCTTGATGAGCTGGATTTGTAGCGGGTTGATTCGTAATCCCAGTTTCTGTTGTAAGGTTTGTTTAAGCACGTTACCGGGGTTTTAAAATTCGGCATTCTTTGGTGTACGCGGGAAGGGGATCACGTCGCGGATGTTTCCCATGCCGGTCACGAAGAGCAGCAGGCGCTCGAATCCCAGGCCGAAGCCGCTGTGCGCGGCCGATCCGAAGCGCCTGGTGTCGAGGTACCAGGACATGCTTTCCGCCGGGATTCCCACTTCGTTCATTCTCCGGATCAGCTTGTCGAGGTTCTCTTCGCGTTGCGATCCCCCGATGATTTCCCCGATTTGCGGGAAGAGCACGTCCATGGCGGCGACGGTCTTGGCGTCGGGGTTTTGTTTCATGTAGAAGGCCTTGATCTCTGCCGGGTAGTCGGTGAGTATCACGGGCCTTTTAAAGTGTTTTTCCACGAGATAGCGCTCGTGTTCGCTTTGGAGATCCACGCCCCAGCGGTCGACGGGGTACTGGAACTTCCCGTTTTTGTTTGCCTTGCTGCACTTCAGGACGTCGACGGCCTCCGTGTAGGTGAGTCGCTGGAAGGGGTTGTCGAGGACGGAGTTGAGTTTCTCGATCAGTTCCGCGGATCGTTCCTCGGCCTTGCGGTCTTTTTCCTCCTCTTGCAGTCGCCGGCTGAGGTACAGGAGGTCGTCCATGCAGTGGTCGAGGGCGTAGCGGATGAGGTGTTTCAGGAAATCCTCGGCCAGGTCCATGTTATCGCGGATGTCGTAGAAGGCCATTTCCGGTTCCACCATCCAGAACTCGGCCAGGTGTCTGGTGGTGTTGGAGTTCTCGGCGCGGAAGGTGGGGCCGAAGGTATAGACCTTTCCGAGGGCCATGGCGGCGAGTTCGCCTTCCAATTGTCCGCTCACGGTGAGGCTGGTGGCTTTCCCGAAGAAGTCCTGTTTGTAGTCGACTTGCCCGTCGGCGGTCAGCGGCGGGGAGAGGGGGTCGAGGGTGGTGACGCGGAACATTTCGCCGGCGCCCTCGGCGTCTGAGGCGGTGATGAGGGGCGCGTGGAGGTAGAAGAAGCCGCGGGCGTTGAAATAATCGTGGATGGCGAAGGCCATCGCGTGGCGGACGCGGAAGACGGCGCCGAAGATGTTCGTGCGGAATCGCAGGTGTGCATTGTCGCGCAGGAACTCCAGGCTGTGTTTCTTGGGCTGGATCGGGTATTTTTCGGGGTCGGCGTCGCCCAGGACGGTGATCTGGCGGGCTTGTACTTCGGTGGCCTGCCCGCTGCCGGCGCTTTTCACCAGCAAGCCCTTGACGCGGAGGGCGGCGCCCGTGGTGACGCGCTTCAGCAACTCCTCGGGGAAATGTTCGGTTTCCGCCACCACTTGCATGTTGTGGATCGTCGAACCGTCGTTTAGCGCGATGAAGCACACCTGTTTATTTCCTCTTTTTGTTTTCACCCAGCCGCTCACTTCCACCGCTTCATCGAGCCTCGCGGTTTGCAGCAATTCCTTTATTGAAGGTTGTTTCATTTTCGATGTTGTTTGGTATTTGTTCGCGAAAATAACTTTTTTCCCTTAGATGAAAACACGGGAGCGGAAAGAATTAGCGCCGCGATTATTTCTAATGTCCGGTTTTCCCCTTAATTTCGCGTCCGAATTAACAAAACAAAACAATCACACATGGGAAGAGCATTTGAATACCGGAAAGCTCGCAAGCTCAAGAGATGGGGCAACATGGCCCGCGTCTTTACCCGCATCGGGAGGGAAATTGATATTGCCGTCAAGGCCGGCGGCCCCGACCCGGACAATAATACCCGCTTGCGAATATTGATACAGAATGCCAAGGCAGCGAACATGCCCAAGGAAAACGTGGAAAGGGCCATCAGAAAGGCCGTCTCCAAGGACACGTCGGACTACAAGGAGGTTGTTTACGAGGGATATGCCCCGCACGGCATCGCCATTGTCGTCGAGACGGCTACCGATAACAACACGCGCACCGTCGCCAACGTCCGCCACGCGTTCTCGAAATACGGCGGATCCCTGGGCACCTCCGGCTCCCTGGATTTTCTCTTCGAACGCAAGTGTATCTTCAAGATCAACAAGCCGGAGGGCCTGGACATCGAGGAGTTTGAACTCGAGATGATCGACTACGGCGCCGACGAGGTCTTCGAGGACGACGAGGAGGTGCTCAATATCTGCGGCCCCTTCGAGACCTACGGCAACATCCAGAAGTTTCTCGAGGAAGGCAAGTACGAGATCATCAGCGGGGAGTTCGAGCGCGTCCCCGTCGATACCAAGGAGTTGACGGAAGAACAACGGGTGGACGTCGCCAAGATTCTCGATCGCTTGGAGGAGGACGACGACGTCACGAACGTTTATCACAACATAAAAGAGTGATTTTTCTTGCAGGATCGAAAAGATTGTCGCACCTTTGCGTCCGCGAGTAAGTCATTGACTTCGTAGCTCAGCTGGTAGAGCAATTGACTCTTAATCAATGGGCCGAGGGTTCGAGCCCCTCCGAGGTCACCGCAGCAGTCTACAACGGTTGCAATCGGTTTTAGGCTTTGAAGCCCGGGGATTCGTCCCCGGGCTTTCTTTTTCCACCGACCCCGCCACCCAACTCAAAGAGACCATCTATGTCCTCGAAACAGCCGCGGGACTACCCACCACCGTCACCAACTGGCAGAATAACACCTGCCTGATCGTCGGGGGAAAATTCGGAGGTTCCACCGCCCACACCACCTACTATCGCGTCGAATTTGTCAGCTCCGCGGCCCCCATCCCCATCCTGCGCAACCACATCTACGACATCCTCCTCGACGTTAGGGCAGACGGCTGGGACACCCCCGAAGAGGCTTACAACCACCTCCCCGCCAACCTCATCGTCACCATCGAAGCCTGGAAAGAGGACGAACTCAACGACGTCACCTTCAACGACCACTACCAGCTCGCCGTCGACAAAAGTTCCCTTACCTTCTACACCGAGGGAGAACCCAAAAGCCTCAAGGCCAAAACCTCCTACCCCGGAGGATGGACCATCGACGCCACCTCCCTCCCCTCCTGGATAACCCCCGTCTCCCCCGCGCCCGTCAACAACGTCATCTCCGGCGCCGCCAACCAGACCGTCACCCTGACCCTCTCCGCCGCCGCCTCTCCCGCCGCGTCCCAGGCGCTCACCGTCGTCCCCTTCCCCAACGGCGCCGGCAACACCCTCTCCTTCTCCGCCACTGCTGCCTTCGCCCCCTGGACCGTCTTCCCCAACAGTTCCATCACCGCCGACCCCGGCGCGTACAACTTCCAGCCCTCCGCCAACAACACCTTCATCCCACGCGTCGGCACCCTCCTCGTCACCCTCACCGGGGCCAGCAACCGCACCATCACCACCCCCGTCGCCATACACCAGGAAGGCCACATCCCCTACCTCCGCGTCACCTCTCCAAACGCTGACGTCAACGGCGAATATGTCTTCAACTTCGAACAATCCACCGCCCCAGTCTCCGTCACTATCGAGACCAACGCTCCCTGGGCTTACTCCTTCAACGACGCGAATAGCAAAATCCTCCGCAACGTCAAAGCCAACAACGTCTGGATCGGCACCGGAATCACCCAATCCCCCGGCCACAAACCCAACGAAACGCCCGTCACCGCCACCGTCACCTTCACTCCCAATACCTGGGCCTTACAACAAGTCTCCGCCGGCGTCACCCTCTACACCAACGTCTTCGGCATCCCGCGCGCCACCCAAATCATTACCCTCAAACGCGACCACCACCACTACCTCTACTCTGAAAACTACGACACGCTCTTCCTCCTCCCCACATTCAACCGTGACTACTTCCTCGATTTGGGAAAATCGGTCACCGACCTGATCCCCAAATTCATGGAGCACAGAGAAAAAGTCACCACCATCGTCTTCGAAGGAAGATCCGCCGAAAGTGACCCCACCAACGGGATTACCAAAGCCGAACTCGTGTGGATGAAACGCGCAATTAGAGGAAATACAGGAGAAGCCTCAAGACTCACCGGTCTCAAAACCATCATCCTCCCCGACTACGACGGCGCTATCGACGGCACCGACTCCAACGGCAAAGGTCCCTTCCAGAAAGAGGCCTCTATAGGCGACTGGTTAGTAACCTTCGACGCGCCCCTCGCCACCGCCATCGGAGCAAACGCGTTCAAAGAGTGCAACAAGCTTACCAGCGTCAACTGTCCCGCCGCCACAGAGATCGCTGACGGAGCATTCAGCAATTGCGAATATCTCACAGGGGTCTACTTCCCCGAAGTAACGACGCTCGGGAGCAACGCCTTCTATTACTGCAGGCGCCTCGCCGAAGCACACCTCCCCAAGGCATACGAGTTTGGCGCGAACGTCTTCAGTACCGTCAATACCTTAGGAGGCGCAAATACCTTTACACTAAAAACCAACACCACCACACCCATCGTCTTCAAAGGGAAACCCTTCGGCGACAATACCAAAGTCACTCTCCACCTAAACGCGAACGCCGATCCCGCGCCCTCCTTCGGGAACAGCGTGACCTGGAACAAATACAACGACGGCTCCAACGACGTCTCACTCACCTGGTTTAAAATCGAAGAATACCAGCAGCCATAACCCGACTCGCGCGAACCAGTACCCGCGTTCGTTTGTTCTCCGGGGGGCCACCATCCGATGGTCCCCCGGCCCTTTAATTCAATTTCGGCCGATTTTAACACAATTACGGTCGACCATAATTCAATTACGGTCGACCATAATTCAATTACGGTCGACCATAATTCAATTACGGTCGACCATAATTCAATTCCGGTCGACCATAATTCAGTTACGGTCGACCATAATTCAATTCCGGTCGACCATAATTCAGTTACGGTCGACCATAATTCAATTACGGTCGACCGTAATTCAGTTACGGTCGACCGTAATTCGACTGGAGTCGACAATAAATCACTGTAAAACAGACCATTTCCATTTTGGACGCGTCAACCGTCGATTTCTTGGATTGAATTCGGGTTAATTAAGGAGCAAGGAGGCCCCCGGGGGAAGCCCCAATGCCCGGGAATAGAAAGATTTTTACCGGGGGCGGCCCGCGCGATGTCGCCCGAACGGAAATCTTTCCTTAAATTCGCCCCGTCGTTCACTCCCGGACGACCATAAACCCGAAACACATGAAAAAAACAACTTCACTGCACCTCCTGCTGCCCGTCCTCCTGGGCTTCTTCGTGATGGGCTTCTGCGACATCGTCGGCAGGGCCTCGGACTACGTGCGGGACGTCTTTGGGTGGAGCAACAGCGCCGCCGGACTTGTCCCGTCGATGGTCTTCATCTGGTTTCTCCTCCTGGGCGTTCCCGCCGGCGTCATGATGAACCGCTGGGGACGCAAAAACACGGTGCTCCTCAGCATGGCCATCACCGTCGTCGGGATGCTCGCGCCCCTGGTCATCTACAACAGCGCCACCTGCATGATCGCCTTCGCCCTCCTGGGCATCGGCAACACCATCCTCCAGGTCTCCCTCAACCCCCTCGTCAAAAACGTCCTCAACAACGAACGCCTGCTGGCCAGCGCCCTCACCGCCGGGCAAGTGGTGAAAGCCGCCTCATCGTTCGCCGGCCCCTACATACTCCTCCTGGGCGTGAACGCGCTGGGGGGGGGCGACCTCGCGCGCTGGTACTACTGCTTCCCCCTCATGGGAGCCGTCACGCTCCTCTCCGCCGCCTGGCTCGCCGCGACCCCCCTGCCCAGGGAAAAAAGCGCGGGCAAGGCCGCGCCCGTGGGAAAATGCTTCGCGCTGCTCGGCGACCGCGCGATACTGTCGCTCTTCCTCGGGATATTCTTCGTCGTGGGGGTGGACGTCGCCATGAACTTTATCAGCTCCAAGATCATGATCGCCCGGTTTAACTGGGGAGATAACGCCGGCGTCGCCACCCAGACCTACTTCATCGCCCGCGTCACCGGGGCGCTCCTGGGCGCCTTCCTGATGACCCGCGTGTCCGGCCGCGCCTACTTCAAATGGAGCATCGCCGCCACCATCGCCGCCCTGGCGCTCCTCACCGTCGCCCCCGGCGTCACCCTCAACCTGGGGGCCATCGCCGCCGTCGGCTTCGCCTGCTCCTGTATCTTCTCGATCATATACGCCATGGCCGTCACCGCGCGCCCCGATAAAACAAACGAGATATCGGGCCTCATGATCACCGCCATCGCCGGCGGGGCCGTCGTCACCCCCGTCCTCGGGCTGGCCATGGACGCGGCGGGCGTCGAGGGAGGAATCGGCGTGATCATCGCCTGCGCCTGCTACCTCGCCTGGTGCGCCTTCGGAAACAATACCCGGAAAATCGTACAAGATGTACGCGCGTGACCCCCGCGTCGTCATGACGCTCGACGCCGGCGGCACCAACTTCGTCTTCTCCGCCACCCGCGCCAACACCGAGATCGTTCGCCCGGTCACCCTCCCCTCGCGCGCCAACGACCTCCCCTCGTGCTTAGAGACCATCGTCAACGGCTTCGAGGCCGTCCGCGGACAACTCGACGCGGCCCCCACGGCCATCAGTTTCGCCTTCCCCGGCCCCGCCGACTACGAACGGGGCATCATCGGCGACCTCAACAACTTGCCGGCATTCCGCGGGGGCGTCCCCCTCGGCCCCTTCCTCGAGGCGCGCTTCCGCGTGCCCGTCTTCATCAACAACGACGGCGACCTCTTCGCCTACGGGGAAGCGCTCGCCGGGGCGCTGCCGTGGGTCAACAAGCTGCTCGCGGAGGCCGGCAAGGAGAAAAGATACCGGAACCTGATCGGCGTGACCCTCGGCACCGGCTTCGGCGGCGGGGTGGTGCGCGATAACCAACTTTGCACCGGGGATAACGGCGCGGGCGCGGAAGTGTGGGTGATCCGCTGCAAACGAGACCCGCGATACGGCGTGGAAGAAGGCGTCTCGATCCGGGCCATCAAACGAGAGTACGCCGCGCTCTCCGGCGACTCCCGCGACCTTACCCCGAAAGATATCCGCGACATCGCCACCGGCGCGCTCGCCGGCAACCGGCCCGCCGCCAGGGAAACATTCGCCCGCGCGGGGGAAGTCCTCGGGGATACCCTCGCCACCATCAACGCCGTGGTAGACGGGGTGGCCGTGATCGGGGGAGGCATCGCCAAAGCCGGAGAGTTGCTCATGCCCGCCGCCATGAAAGCGCTCAACGGGTCGCTCGAAACGCCGGCGGGAGGCCGCACGGATCGAATGGAAATGAAGGCCTTTAACCTGGATGACCCGGAAGATACCGCCCGCTTCCTCGCCCCGTCGGTGGTCAGCGTGCCCGTGCCCGGGACAAGCCGCCGCGTGGATTATGACCCGGTGAAACGGATGGGCGTGATGACCTCCCGGCTGGGAACCAGCAAGGCCGTCGCCCTCGGCGCGTATGCCTTCGCGCTGAACAAACTGGACAAACTGGACGGGAGGTAGCGGAATCCCGGAAAAAACCTTACCTTCGCGCCCTCTCAACAAAATGACATGCAGAATATACGCAATATAGCCATCATCGCGCACGTCGACCACGGGAAAACCACGCTGGTCGACAAGATGATCTTCCAGGGTAAACTGTTCCGGGAATCGGAAAACCCCGGCGACCTGCTGCTCGATAGCAACGACCTGGAAAGGGAACGGGGGATCACGATCCTCGCCAAAAACGTCTCCGTGCATTATAAGGAGTGCAAGATAAATATCATCGACACCCCCGGGCACGCCGACTTCGGCGGGGAAGTGGAACGCGTCCTGAACATGGCCGACGGGGTGCTGCTGCTCGTCGACGCCTTCGAGGGGACCATGCCGCAAACGCGCTTCGTGCTGCAAAAGGCGCTCGCGCTGGGGAAAAAGGCCATCGTGGTGGTGAACAAGGTGGATAAACCCAATTGCAGGCCCGACGTGGTGCACGAACAGGTGTTCGACTTGATGTTTTCCCTCGGCGCCACCGAAGAACAACTCGACTTCACCGTTCTCTACGGGAGCGCTAAACAAGGATGGATGGCCGCGAACTGGAAAGAACCAACGACCGATATTACCCCCCTCCTCGACGCGATTGTCCGCGATATCCCCGCCCCGCGCGTGAGTAGCGGCACTCCGCAACTCCTGATCACGTCACTGGAATACTCGCCGTACGTGGGCAGGATCGCCGTCGGCAAGTTGACGCGCGGCGCGCTCGCCGCCGGGATGCCCGTCAGCCTGTGTAAACGCGACGGGAGCATCGCCCGGGCGCGCATCAAGGAACTGATGACCTTCGAGGGAATGGGCAAACAAAAGGTGGAGGAGGTGGAATGCGGCGAAATCTGCGCGCTGGTGGGGATCGAAGGATTCGAAATCGGTGATACCATCGCCGACGCGGAACAACCGGAAGCCCTGGAACCCATCGCCGTCGACGAACCGACCATGAGCATGCTCTTTACCATTAACGACTCGCCGTTCTTCGGACGAGACGGGAAGTTCGTCACCTCCCGACACCTGAAGGAACGACTCGAACGGGAACTCGAGAAAAACCTCGCCCTGCGCGTGGAAGCAGGCAACGCTCCCGACTCCTTCGTGGTCTTCGGACGCGGCGTGCTGCACCTGAGCGTCCTGATCGAGACGATGCGGCGGGAAGGATACGAGTTGCAAGTGGGACAGCCCAAGGTGATCATCAAAGAGGTCAACGGGGCGAAACACGAACCGGTGGAAGAGTTGACGATCGACCTGCCGTCCGGCGTTTCCGGGAAAGCCATCGAGATGGTGAACCGACGCAAGGGCGTGATGACAAGCATGGAACACCGGGACGACCGCGTGCACCTGACCTTTGATATCCCCTCCCGCGGGTTGATCGGCCTGCGAAGTAATTTGCTTACCGCCACCGCCGGGGAAGCCGTCATCGCCCATCGCCTGAAGGGCTTCGAACCCTACATGGGAGACATCGAGGCGCGCGTCAACGGATCGCTGATCGCGATGGAAACAGGGGATAGCTTCGCGTATGCCATCAATAAACTGCAAGATAGGGGCCGGTTTTTTATCAAACCCGGGGAAGAGGTCTACGCCGGACAGGTGATCGGCGAAAGTAACCGACAAGAGGATATCGTGGTCAACGTGGGGAAGTCCAAGAAGCTTACCAACATGCGCGCCAGCGGATCAGACGATAAAACAAACATCGCCCCGCCCGTCGTCTTCAGCCTGGAGGAAGCCCTGGAGTATATCCAGGAGGACGAGTACGTGGAAGTCACCCCCAAAGCCATCCGATTACGCAAAATATACCTCGACGAGAACGAACGCAAGAGAAGAAGCCGGTGATCACCCGGAAATTTAAACAGCACGCAAATGATTGAAAACTTAGTCATAGTGGAGTCCCCGGCTAAAGCAAGAACGATCGAACGATTCCTGGGAAAAAATTACTCGGTGAAATCCAGCTTCGGACACATCCGGGACCTGAAGAAAAAGGACCTCGGCGTTGACGTCGAACACGACTTCCAGCCCCAGTACGAAGTGACCGCCGATAAGAAAACCGTCGTGAAGGAGCTGAAGCAGTTGGCCAAGGAGTCGAAAACCGTGTGGCTGGCCTCCGATGAAGACCGAGAGGGAGAGGCCATAGCGTGGCATCTCTTCGAAACTCTCGAGCTGAAACCGGATTCCACGCGGCGAATCGTCTTCCACGAGATCACCAAGGAGGCCATCATGCACGCGATCGAACACCCCCGCTCCATCGACCAGCACCTCGTGGACGCGCAACAGGCTCGCAGGGTACTCGACCGGCTGGTGGGATTCAAGATATCTCCCGTCCTGTGGAAGAAAATCAAATCGGCGCTCTCTGCCGGACGCGTGCAGTCCGTGGCCGTGAGGCTGATCGTCGAAAGAGAACGCGAGATTAACCGCTTCGAGGAACAGAAGTACTATAAGGTATCCGGCCTCTTCCTCGCGTCGGACGATGGGGAAGCCCCGTCCGCGGTGAAGGCCGAACTGCCGGAACGCTTCCAGTCGCGCGAGGAGACCGTGCAATTCCTGGAACACTGCAAAGATGCCTCCTTCACCGTGAGTAACGTGGAGACAAAACCGGCAACGCGGAAACCCGCCCCACCGTTCACGACCTCCACGCTGCAACAAGAAGCTTCCAGGAAACTGGGATTCGCCGTGTCGCAAACCATGGGCATCGCGCAAAAACTCTACGAGAACGGGCATATCACCTACATGAGAACCGACTCCGTGAATCTCTCGCAGCTCGCCATCAATAGCGCCAAAAAGGTGATCACGGAAACGCTGGGGAAAGAGTACCTCCATACCCGACAGTACGCCACGCAAAGTAAAGGCGCCCAAGAAGCACACGAGGCCATCCGACCGACCTACATGGACAAGGAAAGTATCCCCGGCGACGCCAAGGAACAACAACTCTATTCCATGATATACAAGCGGACGCTGGCCTCGCAAATGGCCGACGCCAAGCTGGAAAGGACGGTCGTCACCATCGCCATCTCGGGGCATCCGCGCGCGTTCGTGGCCACGGGAGAGGTGATTCTCTTCGACGGTTTCCTGAAAATGTACCGCGAATCGTTCGACGACGAGAAAGAGGACGAACACATGGAGATGTTGCCCGCTTTGCGCGCCGGTGATCGCCTGCAACGAAAACAGATCGAGGCCCTGGAGCAATATACCGCGCATCCCCCCCGCTACACGGAAGCAAGCCTCGTCAAGAAATTGGAAACGCTGGGTATCGGACGCCCGTCAACCTATGCCCCCACGATCACTACCATACAAAACCGGAATTACGTGAGCAAGGAGAGCAGACCGGGAAAGGAACGGGAGATCGAACAGTTTGTGCTGGCCGGAAACCAAGTGACGCGCAAGCCGCTGGTCCGCCACTTCGGGACAGAAAAAAGGAAACTCTTCCCCTCGGACGTGGGGATGCTCGTGACGGATTTCCTCTGCGAGCATTTCACCAATATCATGGACTATAACTTTACCGCCAAAGCAGAAGAAGCCCTCGATAACATCGCCGAAGGACAATTGCAGTGGCAGTCCATGATCCGCGACTTCTACGCCCCGTTCCATGCCAACGTGGAGAAAACCATGAAAGAGTCGGAACGAAATACCGGAGAACGCGTCCTTGGCAACGACCCCGCGACGGGCGCGGCAATCAGCGTCCGCATCGGGCGTTTCGGCCCCATCGTGCAAGTCGGGGAGGGCGAACAAGTGCGCTACGCCTCCCTGAGAAAAGAGCAATTGATGGAAACCATCACCCTCGAAGAAGCCCTCGATCTCCTCAAGTTCCCCCGCACGCTGGGCGAGTACGAGGGAAAACCGATAACCGTCGCCATCGGGCGCTTCGGGCCATACGTCAAGCACGACCAGTTGTACGCCAACCTGAAAAAGGGTGTCGACGATCCTGCCACCATCTCCCTCGACGACGCCATCGCCCGCGTCAAGGAGAAACGAGAGAGCGAAAACAATCGCAAGATCCGGGAGTTCGAGAACGGGGCATGTATCCTGAACGGACGCTTCGGCCCCTATATCACTTTCGAGAAATCAAATTACAAGATCCCTAAAACACAAGACGCCACCCTGCTGACCTTCGAGGAAACAATGGAAATCATCGAGAAAGGAGGCGACGCGAAGACAAAACCCGTCAAGGTCGACGCGAAGAAAGAGGCCGCGACAACAAAAACCACTCGCAGAAAGATGACAAAAACAAAATAATTTATACTTTCGTCCCCTCAAAAGGACGAGATTTTGCAACCTATTTAAAGTAACCATCAATGGCAACATTACAGAAGATTAGAAATAAGGGAGGGATACTGGTCAGTATCATCATCGGCCTGTCCCTTTTGGCTTTTATCGTGGGGGACGCGTTAAGTTCCAGCTCCCAAATATTAGACCGTAGCCGAAACAAAGTGGGAGTGATCGCCGGTGAAACGATGAGTATCCAGGACTATCAAGCCCTCGTGAACAAAAATGAAAGTGTGATTAAAGTCATACAACGACTCCCCTCGCTCAACGACGAACAACGCCAACAGGTGCAGGATAACACTTGGCAAACGGAGGTGTTCCGCATCGTCATGGGACAGGAGTTCGAGAAAATCGGCCTGGGCGTGAGCAACGACGAGATGTACAGCAGGCTGATTGGCGATCGACTGGATCCCACCATCGCCCAGTTTATCTCCACGCTGGGGGTCGACCCGTCGGACAAGGCCCAACTCAGTGCTATCATCCAGGATATTCTGCAGACCCCGAGGGATAATCCCTACAACGTAACATGGCAGTTCCTCGAACAGCAAGCCATCTCCTCGTACCAGATGGCCAAGTATCACTCCCTGCTCGCCAAGGCCCTCTATATACCCTCCGCGCAGGTGGACGAGCAGTTGACCCACTCGACCTCTACCGTGGACGTCAGCTACCTGGTGAAGAGTTATAACACCATCAGCGATTCCGCCGTGACCGTGACTCCCTCGGAGATCAAGGCATATTACAACTCCCACCAGCAACTTTTCAAACAACAGGAGTCCCGCCAGATCTCCTACGTGAGCTTCGACGTGAGCGCGTCAGCAGAGGATATCCAGGAGACAAGGCAGTACCTTGAGGATTTGAAACCCGACTTTGCTGCCGCCGCCAACGTGATCGAGTTCGCCTCCACCAACACGGAAGTCAAAGCCGAACCGCGCTTCTACAAGAAAGGAGAGATGAGCGAGGAGTTGGACGCCTTCCTTTTTGACGGGACGAAGAACGCGGGAGTGTACGGGCCGTACGAGGAGAACAACGCCTATAATCTTATCCGCGTGGCCGACCGCAAGATGATCCCGGACTCCGTGAGACTGCGCCAGATATTCCTAACCATCGACCAAACGAACATCGAAAGCAGAACGAAGTTAGCCGACAGTCTCATGCAGCAGCTCCGCGGGGGCGCCAGTTTCGATCTCCTCGCGAGGAAGTATTCCGCCGACCCCAACTCCGCCGTCAACGGGGGAGACATCGGCTGGTTCACGCAGGAGATGCTGCCCAACCAACTGCGCGACTCGATCTTCCTCGCCAACAGAAACGACGTGAAACTCTTCCCCACGCAAGGAGGGTTGGTCGTCCTGCAGATCTCCGGACGGAGCGCGGCGGTGGAGAAGGTGGTCGTGGGGATCGTGACGAAAGAGATCAGCCCTTCCACGCAGACCACGAATAAGGTGTACAACGAGGCGCGCGTGTTCGTCGATAACATGGACGACGCCGCCGAGTTTGAAAAGGCCGTGACCGAAAAGGGATATACCAAACGCTACGCCACCCTCGGGAAAAACGACGTCAGCATCGCCGGCGTCGAGAAATCAAGGGAGGTTGTCCGCGAGGCATACATGACTAACTCCACCGGAAGGGTGTTGATCAACGACGGGAAGTCGCCCATCTTTGAATGTGGCAACAGGTACATCGTCGCCGTGCTCACCAGCATCAAGGAGGAAGGCGTCTCCTCCCTCAAGGAAGTGACCCCGCTAATACAAAGGGAAGTGATCCGGAAGAAAAAAGGAGAGATCATCGCGAAGGAACTGCAAGCCGCCATCGCCGGTAGCGAAAGCCTCCTCTCCGTCGCCCAGAAAACAAACGCGGAGGTGCTCGACGCCGCGGACATCAGCTTCGCCTCTTTCCAACTCCCCGGCGCCGGCATCGAACCCAAGGTGATCGCCGAGGTAGTGCGCCTGGACGTGAACCGCCTCTCGGCGCCGATCATCGGCAACCAGGGCGTCTTCGTGGCCGTCGTGACAAACAGAAACGAGAACGCGGAGGAGGTCTCCCCGGAGCAGGTCGAGCAACAAAAGTTCCTGCTGGAGCAAATGCGCAACGAACGGGTGCAATACCAGACACTCCCCTCGATCATCCAGGCAGCGAAGATAGAAGACCTCAGGTACAAGTTCTACTAACGCGCGCGATCGACACGCGTCAAAAAGCCATTCGTCAACGAGTGGCTTTTTCGCGTACCAAAACCCTAAATGGCCGGAAGCATGTCATCTCCCTCACCAAAAAAAGTACTGGTCATCACCTATTACTGGCCACCCGCCGGCGGACCGGGAGTGCAGCGCTGGCTCAAGTTCGCGAGTTACCTCCCCGGCTTCGGCTACGACCCCATCATCCTGACCGTCGACCCCGACAAGGCGGAGTACCCCGTGCGCGACGACTCCTTGCAAAAGGAGGTCAGCCCGCAACGACGCATCTACCGCACCACCACGTCAGGTTGCTACGGCCTCTACAAGCGACTCGCGAAAGCGCGAACCGCCCCGTACAGCGGCTTCGTGGAAGAGGGGCGTCCCTCCTGGAAACAAAAGATATCCCGCTTCATCCGGGGTAACTTCTTCCTGCCCGACGCCCGCCGCGGCTGGAACAAACACGCCCGTCGCGAGGCCACCCGACTCATCCGCGAAGAGGGCATCGACACGATCATCACCACCGGCCCTCCCATGTCCACCCACCTCATCGGAAAACGAATGCAACGCGCGCTTGCCGTGCGCTGGATCGCCGACTTCCGCGATCCCTGGACAGACATCTATTACTACAATAAACTCTACCCCACGCCCCTCGCCAGGGCCATCGACCGCCGCTACGAGAGAAGCGTCCTCGAGAGGGCCGACGCCGTGATCACAGTCAGCCACCACACCCGCGACCAGTTCCTCGCCAAGTCCCCCGCCATCGACCCCGCCAAGTGCCGCGTCATCCACAACGGCTACGACCGGAGAGACTTCTACCGCGAATGCCCGAAGACGAAGGGCTTTACCATCACCTACACCGGCACCCTGGCCGCCGACTACACCATCAGCGCCTTCATCGAAGCCGTGCGCGAGCTACTCCCCCGCTCCTCCCCCGAACTGCACTTCGTCGGGAGGGTCGACCCCCTACGCGCCCGCGAACTCGACACTCTCGCCGACCGCGTCACCTTCCACCCCTTCGTCCCCCACGCCGAGGCCATCCGCTGGATGCGACGCTCCTCCGTGCTCCTGCTCATCATCCCCGACACCCCGGGGAAACACGGAAACCTCCCCGGGAAACTCTTCGAGTACATCGGGGCGGGCACCCCCGTGCTATGCCTCGGCCCACCGGACGGGGAGGCCGCGCGCGTCCTGCGCGCCAGCTGCGCCGGGCAAACCTTCGACTACAACGACAAGGAAGGCATCCGCGACTTCCTGCAAGATTGCCTCGACGCCCCGCCCTCGCCCCGGCAAATCCCCCCACCGCTGGCATACTCCCGGCAAACCCTCACCCGCGCGCTGGCCGACATACTCTGCGAGAAATGAACGTCAAAAAGAGCATCTTCATGCTGAGGAAACTCTCCCGCGACCTCCGAGCCAACCGCCGGATGCCCCTTAACATGGACGTCTCCCCGGGAGATCTCGGGTACTACTACATCAAGTTCGAGGAAAAACGCTCCAGGCTCAACCGGCTGATACACTCCTTCGACGACCAGGGCGTGCCCCTCAACACCACCTACATCGACGTCTCCCCGCCCCGCCTGCACTACTACCCCATCTCCATCGGGCAATACGCCCTGGCCCTCTTCCACACCTGGCTCGCCACCGGCGATCCCCGCAAGCGCGACCACTTCCTGCGCCTCGCCGGCTGGTTCGCCCGGAACGCCCGCGAGGAACCGGACGGCGGCGTCCACTGGCTGACCGACATCTCCAAGCCGGAGTTCGGCGTGCATCGCCCCTGGAAATCCGCCTTCGTCCAGGGACGCGCCATCTCCGTCCTCGCGCGAGCCTGGCAACTCACCGGCGATGACCGCTACCTCCGCCTCGCCACCTCCGCCCTCCTCCCCTTCACCAGGGACATCTCCGAGGGAGGCGTCTCCGTCGACCGCACCACCGGCGAGACCTTCTACGAGGAATACGTCGCCGCTGCCCCCACCCGCATCCTGGACGGCCACGCCTTCGCGCTCTTCGGCCTGCTCGACTACGCGCGGGCCGTTCCCCCTGTCGTTTGTCCTGACGGCCATCGTCTTTCTCTCCGGCTTTTCGACGAGGGCGTCGAGGGCCTCATCCGCCAGTTCCCCCGCTTCGACCTTGGCTTTTGGCTACGCTTCAACCGTTGCGACCTCCCCGCTTACCCCCAGGACGACCCTTGCACCATCGGTTACCTTCGTCTCGTGCGCCATCAACTCCTCGTCCTCCACCGCGCCACCGCCCGCGAGGAACTCCTCCACTTCGCCGAGAAGTGCCAACACTACGACTCCCTCCCCAACATCCTCAAAATGTACCGCCTCAAACTCCGCGCCCTCAAGAAACTCAACCGCCTCTAACCGCCCCGTCATCCGCCCGCGTAACGCGACATTACTCGCTCGAGTAACG
>JAIROI010000149.1 GCA_031257615.1 Odoribacteraceae bacterium | reverse complement strand
AAGGAGGCCATCGTAAGCAGCACCCGCAGGGGGCTGTGCGAGAAAGAAAGAGCCACGAGCAGCCCCCGCAGGGGGCTGCACGAGAAAGAAACCTTTGAAGGGCTGCGTAGCTGCCCAATCTTTGTAGGCAGTAGCCTAAGGCTACTGTATAAAGGAGTGCTTATGTTAGGATTGGCTGCGTAGCTGCCTCATCTTGTTCGCGACAGCCTTAGGCTGCCGCGTCGAAAAAGAATCTAATTTTAAAAAGACGGCATGACTTCCTCTCCTCTCTTGTTTTTTGTTACCGAGAGGGTCAAAGAAGGCTGCAATATCAAGGAAAAAATGACGAGAGAGAACAGAATAAATCGGAAAATAAAAGAAGAAAGAAAAGCACTTGCATTTTACATGACTACGCGCTAACTTTGCACTCGTTCATTCAATAAGAATAAAAGTGAAAATCGCACGTGTAACATATAGTCTGGAAGATACATTCTCCTGCCACATGTCTTTAATTCAAAGCCATATGGTATTAACTCGAAGCCATGCGACATTAACTCAATGTCACGCGACATTAACTCATTGTCACGTGACATTAACTCAATGTCACGTGACATTAACTCAATGTCACGCGACATTAACTCAATGTCACGCGATATTAACTCATTGTCACGCGACATTAACTCATTGTCACGCGACATTAACTCAATGTCACGTGACATTAACTCATTGTTGCGTGACATTAACTCATTGTCACGCGACATTAAGTCGAAGCCACGCGACATTAACTCAATGTCACGCGACATTAAGTCGAAGCCGCGTGGCATTAAGTCGAAGCCACGCGACAATGTATTAATAACTTTAAAACGTATCACGATGAGAACGATTCCAAGGAAAGACAGTGAGTGTTTGGGCTTTGCCAGGAACCTTCTGAAGTCATGTACTGACAATGCTACCGCCTGGGGCATATCTAACGCCGAATTGCAGGAATTTAAAGGCCTTATCGACCCTGCCGAAAGAACAGTCAACGCGAACAAAAACCTGCAAACGAGAAACAAAGAGTCGACCGCCCGCAAGAACGCGGCCATGAGGGCGCTCCTGGTCTACATGCGCGAGTTAAACCTCTCGCTGAGGGTAAACAAGAAGGTCTCCGATGCCGACTTGGGCGCGATGGGACTGCCTTCGCGCGAACGCCACTACCACGCGCCCAAGCCCGCTCCGGGCGAAAAGGCCGTGCTGTACGCCCGCGTCACGCGCTTCGCGATCAAGGTCTCGGCAAGCGTGCCACAAGACGGACGCCCGTCGGAAAGCGTGACGCGGCCCGGCTACCACGGGCTTCTCATCCGCTCGCGCGTGGAGGGGGAGGATTGGCGGGAGGTGTACACCACGCGCGTCACCGCGACCCTGAAGTTCGCGCCCGAACAGGTGGGGAAGACCGTGGAAATTATCGCCGCGTGGATCAATCCCAGGCTGGAACACGGCCCGTGGGGCGATACCATTCGCGTGATCGTGGGCTAAATAACGACAAAGGGGGGGAGCGAGCGCGGGCAAGGGCTTGTTCGCGTTTATTGAAACGGGTCACGGACTTGTTAATGCAAAGAAGATTTTCACTATACTCGCGTTCATGAATGGAATCTTGCTACTCGCGTTAATTTGTGAAATATGGGCGGTGTTTTGTTCGCGATTGTCGGCAGTCTCGCGCCTGTTGTCACGCGCGCGTGACGCGTTGGCGGGAGGGATTGTCTTTGTTTACCGGTCAACTTGAACTGGTTTTGATGATAAGTTTTTGAATGGACATTACACTATTTACGTATGAAACAGAAAATCTCTACTTCTTTTCTCCTGTTGGCTATTTTGCTTGCAGGCGCGCGGGCGATGGCCCGGAGCGTCCCGCGATCTTTTGATATTGAACGGCCATCGCTTCGCGTGTTCCTGCCGGATCCCGGGTTGGCGTCGGGACGCGCGGTGATTGTTTGTCCGGGCGGCGGGTATTCACACCTGGCTTTCGGTCATGAAGGTGTTGATTGGGCGCCGTATTTTAACAAACTCGGTATCGCGGTGATTGTCCTGAGATACCGGATGCCGGGAGGCGATCGCGCGTTGCCTGTCTCGGACGCCCTGGCTGCAATGAAAATGGCGTGCGACAGTTCCGACGCGTGGAATCTGAACCCGAATGACGTTGGCGTCATGGGTTCTTCAGCCGGCGGGCATTTGGCGTCCACTATTGCCACTCGCGCCATGCCTGAATCGCGTCCGAATTTCCAGATTCTTTTCTATCCCGTGATCACGATGGATAAAACGTATACTCACGCGGGGTCTCGCGATAATTTTTTGGGGAAAGACGCCCCTGTCGAGCTGGAAATGGAATATTCCAACGAGAAGCAAGTGACGAGAGACACGCCTCGCGCTTTTATCGTGCACTGTGGTGATGATAAGGTCGTTTCGCCCGCTAACGCGGTGAACTATTATTTGGCTTTGAATAGAAATAATGTTCCCGCCTCGCTTCATATCTATCCTTCCGGGGGGCACGGGTGGGGCTTCCGCGAGGGATTCCTCTACAGGAATGAGATGCTGGATGAACTGACAGCCTGGCTTTGCAGTTTCGAAGCTCCTCGCGAAGATGTTACGCGCGCGGCTTGCACCGGCAACAACATTACGCGCGGGTCGGGGATCAAGGAATTGAAGTTGCCGCTCGCGCGATCCTCGCGGCCCGCGTTGTTTGAAAAACATCGCACCACGCTTATCTATATCGACCCCGACGAGAAAGAGGTGGTGCGTACTGCCGTTTCGATACTGCAAAAGGATGTCCTGGCGGTGTTTGACGCTTGCCTGCAGTTGACCGCGAATAAGGACGAGGCGCGCGTTATCGTTTCTTCTTCAACGGGCCTGCAAGGCGCGTGGGAGGCGTTTCAACTAAATGTCCGCGATAATAAACTCTTTGTCAGCGGGAGCGACGCGCGCGGGAAGGCTTACGGGATTCTCGAAGTGTCGCGACAGATCGGCGTTTCGCCTTGGGAATGGTGGGCGGACGCGAGGCCGTGGAAGCGCGAGTCGTGCAGTCTTTCGGAGATCGAGGAGACCTCCGGGGCGCCTTCCGTGCAGTATCGCGGTATTTTCCTGAACGATGAAGACTGGGGGCTATTGCCCTGGGCCTCGGGGAAGTTCGAGTATCAATTGCGAGACAGCCCGGGTTTGTCGTCGAACAAACGGTGGAAAGGCGCGATCGGTCCGGGGGCTTACGAAAAGATCTTTGAACTGCTGCTGCGCCTGCGAGCCAACGCGATATGGCCTGCCATGCACGAGTGTACCGCGCCGTTTTACTTCGTGGAAGGCAACAGGGAGATGGCGGCCAGGTACGGTATCGCGGTTGGCTCGTCGCACTGCGAGCCGCTGGCGCGTAACTCGGCGAGCGAGTGGGACGTCGCGGGGAAGGGGGATTACAATTTCGTTGCCAATTCTCAAAACGTGCTTGATTACTGGGCAGAACGCCTGCAAGAACTGCAACACTCGGAGAATATCTTTACTATCGGGATGCGAGGGAAACACGACGGCATGATGCAGGGCGTGAAGACTATCGAGGAACACGAGGAGGCGCTCTCTCGCGTTATCCCCGCGCAACAGGCGCTGCTCGATAAATATATAAAGCGGGAGGCGCCGCTGGTCTTTATTCCCTACAAGGAGGTGTTGGAGGTGTACGACAACGGTTTGGAGATTCCCGATCAGGCGACGCTGGTGTGGTGCGACGACAATTACGGCTATATCCGTCGCCTCTCCAACGACAAGGAACAACGGCGGGGGGGCGGCGCGGGCGTGTATTATCACGCGTCGTACTGGGGCGCCCGCACGATTATCTCTGGTTGGCTTCCACGTCTCCCGCGCTGATCTGTACCGAGATGAGACGCGCGTATGAAGGCGGCGCGAGGAAACTCTGGATATTGAATGTCGGCGACGTCAAGCCGGCAGAGTACCTGATGGAGTTTTTTCTCGACATGGCCTGGGACGCGGAATCCATCAAGGAGGAGGCGTGCTTTTCCCACCTGACCGCCTGGGCGGAACGCGAGTTCGGGAAGCAACACGCGGGGGCGGTCACTGCCGCGATGAAAACGTATTACCGGCTGGCGAACGTCCGCAAGCCGGAGTTCGCGGGCTGGAGCCGGGTCGAGGGGATCACGCCGGTCAGGGATTCCGAGTACAACCCGGCGTTTAATAACGAGTTGCAGCGCAGGGTGGATGATTACCTGTCGCTCGAACGGCAAACGGTCGGGATCAAGGAGCATCTCCCCGCCGATCGAACCAGCGCGTTCTTTCAACTGGTGGAGTATCCCGCGAGGGGCGCCTCGCTGATGAATCAAAAATGGCTGTACTGGCAGTTGTCCGGGTATTTTTTGGGGCTGGGAGACACCGCGAAGTCAAGTGAGTACGCCGTTAAAAGCCTGGATGCTTACCATGCCATCGAACGGCTGACCGGTGAATACAACGCGTTGGAAGAGGGCAAATGGAAAGGGATCATGGATTTTCGCCCGCGCGACTTGCCTGTCTTCGCCAGTCCCGCGTTCCCGCGCCCCGCTTCACCGGCCGGGAGTTCAAGCGAACCGGCTTACGCGGCCGCGCGAAACGCCTCGCGAGCGGATAATATCTTGTCGGCCGGGAGAATCATCGAGGGACTGGGACACAGTTTCTCGGCAGTCAAGATGCAGGAGGGGGAGCGGCTCGACTTTACTTTTGAAGTGCCCGCGGCGGGGGAGTACCTGTTGAAGACCGGCGCGACGCCCAATCACGACGTGGACGGCAAGGGAATGATCATCGAGGTTTTACTCGACGGGAAGGCTGTCGACACACAGGATTACAGCGTGGAAGGGCGGAGCGAGAGGTGGATGCAAAACGTGCTGCGCGGCCAGGCCGTCTGTTCGACAAAGCTGAATATTGAACGGTCGGGAGAGATAACGATCTCCATAAGGGCGCTTACCCGTCATGTTATTCTCGACCAGGTGATGCTTTTGCAGGGCGAAATGACGTTCTACGAGTTTCCGGTAACAACGACGGATTAACGAAATACCTCCTCGAGGGCGGCCATGACGAGCATGTCGACGCGGCGTTCGAGGCGGGAGCGGATCGCGGAGAGGGCCTTTTTCATGTACTCCTTGACGGTGTGGAGGGACAGGTGCATGTGGAGGGCGATGTCCTCCTGCTTCATGTGTTCCCGGCGGTGCAGGAGGTAGACTTCGCGCTGGCGCCGGGGGAGGGCGTCGATGGCCTCGTCAATCGTTCGCTGGAGTTCGTTGGCGATGATTTCCTCGCCGGTGACCGGACGGGCGGCGGACGGCGAGACGGAGGAGAGATCGTTGATGATCAGGCGTTCTTTGGCGATGCGCTTCAGTTGATTGACGGCGATGTTGCGGGCGACGGTTTTCAGGTAGGCGGCGAAGGAGTCGATGGTGGAGAGTTCTTGTCGCGCGCTCCATATTTTCATGAATACTTCCTGCGCGACGTCCTCGGAAAGGGACGCTGAACGGGTGACGCGGAGGGCAAACGAGTATATTTTGGGCTGGTAGAGGTCGAACAGTCGGCGAAAGGCGCGCTCGTCACCGGCGGCGACGAGCGCGAGGAGTTCCTTCTCGGTACAGTTTTTCAGGTTCATCGACATGTTTTCGTTTACAATGGCTCCGGGAGTTCACTCGCGCGGCGGTGAGAAGGAGTAGGGGGCGTCGACGGCGCGCGTTCCGCGTCGCGTGTTGGGGGCGTCGCGCATTTGAAAGTGCAGGGAGCCACCGCGCAGGAGGTCGAAATGGTTTAGGAAATTCTGCTCGCGGGCCTTGCCGTTCCGGCGCATGGAGTGTATGTAAGGAGCGTTTCCCCGGGTGGTGACGCGGAGGCTTTTCCCGTTCTCGAGGTGGATAGTGGCCGAGGGGAAGAGGGGAGAGCCGATGAGGTACTCTTCACTCGCCGGGCAAGCGGGGTAAAAACCGAGCGCGGAGAAGACGTACCAGGCGGAGGTCTGGCCGTTGTCCTCGTCGCCACAGTAACCGTCGGGCGCGGCGCGGTAGAGCTTTTCCATGACTTCCCGCGCCCGGAGTTGCGCCTTCCAGGGCGCCCCGGCGTGGTTGTACAAGTAGATGACGTGCTGCACCGGCTGGTTGCCGTGGGCGTAGTTTCCCATGTCGGCGACCTGCATTTCGCGGATTTCGTGGATCACGCCGCCGTAGTAACTCTCGTCGAAGATGGGCGGGAGTCGGAAAAGGGAGTCGAGCATGGCGACAAAGCGCTCGTTTCCACCCATGAGTGTCGATAGGCCGCGGGCGTCGTGGAAGACCGACCAGGTGTAGTGCCAGCTGTTGCCCTCGGTGAAGGCGTCGCCCCACTTGAAAGGGTTGAAGGGAGATTGGAAGGAGCCGTCCTCGTTCTTCCCGCGCGCGAGGGAAGTCTCTGGATCAAAGAGGTGGCGGTAGTTCTGCCCTCGCTGTTCGAGGAGGCAGATTTCCTCTTCAGGCCGTCCGAGGGCGCGCGCGGCGCGGGAGATGCACCAGTCGTCGTAAGCGTACTCGAGTGTACGCGCGGCGCTTTCCTTGATCCCGACGTCGCAGGGGACGTAGCCGAGGCGGTTGTAGTACTCGAACCCCTCGCGCCCGGTGGAGCGCACGCGGGGATGGACGCTGTTGGCGGTCGCGATCATGGCGTCGTAGAGGCGTTGGGCGATGGCCGGCGGCGTGACTCCCTTTACGATGGCGTCGCTGACGACGGAGGCGGAGTTGTTGCCGACCATGCAGTTGCGATGGCCCGGCGATGCCCACTCGGGAAGGAATCCGCTCTCGAGGTAGGCGTTCAGCAGCCCCTCCTGGACGCGGGCGTTGACGGAAGGATAGACGAGGTTGAGGCGGGGACAGAGGGCGCGGAAGGTGTCCCAGAAGCCGGTGTCGGTGTAGAGGTAGCCGGGGAGCACCTGCCCGTTGTAGGGACTGTAGTGGACGGGGGCGCCGGTAGTGTCGTACTCGTGGAAGGCGCGGGGAAAGAGGACAGAACGGTAGAGACACGAGTAGAAGGTCTGACGGAGCGACAGTTCGCCGCGCACTTCGATCCTTCCCAACACGTCGTTCCAACGCGCGCGGGCCTCGTCGCGAACGCGATCGAAGGACTTTCCGCCGGTCTCTCGCTCGAGGTTCAGCAGCGCTTGCTCGAGACTGATAAAGGAGGAGGCCGCGCGGGCCTCGATCGCGGCGCCGACCGGACAGCGAAAGCCCAGGAGCGCGCCGGCGCGGTTGCCGGTGAAGGCGTCGCCGGGGAGGAGTCGCTCGCCGTCCCAGGGAGAGAAAAAGTCGAAGGGACGGTCGAACTCGACGACGAAGTAGTTCTTGAAGTTGGAGGGGACTCCGCCGCTGTTGCGCGTGGTGTAACCGGTGACGCGTCGGCCCTCGACTTTCACGCGCGAACCGCGATCGAAGGCATCGATGATGACGACGGCGCTGTCGGTGGGCGGCATGGTGAAGCGGAAGAGGGCGCAACGGTCGGTGGGGGTGATCTCGGTGGTGATATGGTGGTCGGCGAGGTATACCTTATAATAGTAGGGCCGCGCGATCTCGGATTTGTGGGAGAACCAGCTCGCGCGCTGCTCCGGATCGATCTTCGCCCCGATGACGGGCATGAGGGAGAACTGTCCGTAGTCGTTGATCCAGGGACTGGGCTGGTGGGTCTGCTTGAAACCGCGGATCTTGTCCGCGTCGTAGGTGTAGACCCACCCGTCGCCCATCTTGCCGGTTTGGGGCGTCCAGGCGTTCATGCCCCAGGGGAGCGCGATGGCGGGATAGGTGTTTCCGTTCGAGAGGGTGAACTTCGAGTCGGTGCCCATCAGTGGGTTGACGAGATCGGCGAGCGAGTCGTCGCGCTGCGCGGCAACGCGGGAGGTCGCCAGCGCGAGGAGACAAAAGAGTAACGCGTGTTTCATGAGTATGAGGTGTTAGACCCCTTTCAAGGGGCTTCCAAATGTACGAAAAAAGTCGCGCGGGGCAACGCCGCTCGTTATTCGCGCGGGGAAGTCGAGGAATTTCACTCAAATTCCTTACATTTGCCTCGACTTTTAAGATACGATGATGAATACAAGAATAGTTCGATGGACGATGGGCATACTGCTGATCACTTTGTCCGCGTGTTACGATGATAATGAAGAACCGCGGGTGCGGCGCACGATCATTGCTTACCTCGCCGGGGACAATTCCCTGAACAGTTACATGAAGAAGAATATCGCAGACATGCAGAAGAGCATGAAACAGAAGAACGGGCGGCTGGTAGTCTATTTCGACGGGAGCAACGCGGAGCCTGAACTCTTCGAGATCGTTCCCACGTCGAAGGACACGGCCAAGCGGGTGCGGATCGCCACTTACCCGGAGGAGAATTCCGCCGACCCGGCAACGATGCGCCGCGTGCTCGACGAGGTCAAAGCCCTTTACCCGGCGGACTCTTACGGCCTGGTACTCGGCTCGCACGCCACGGGATGGGTGCCGAAAAACGCGAGTATCACCGCCGGCGCGTTTGCCGACCGACTCGAGGATGACGAGGACGAGCGCCCCCTCACGCGTACCTTCGGCGACGACGCCGGGGCGCAGATGGACGCGAAGGCAATGGCCGAGGCAATCCCCGGGGGCTTCGAGTTTATCTTTTTTGACGCCTGCATGATGTCATCTATCGAGGTACTCTACGAGTTGCGGGGCAAGACAAAGTACGTCATCGCCACCCCCACCGAGATCCTCGCCGCCGGCTTCCCCTATGAGGCTATCCTGCCCGATTTCTGGGGGAACGCGAACGATCTGCAGAAGGCCTGCGAGTATTTCTACAACATGCTCGACAAGAATGACCGGAACTATTTCGCGTCGATCGCGCTACTGAACATCGAGGAGTTGGACGCGCTCTACTCGATCGCGCGCGGCATTTTCCAGGGGAAGAAGGAAACGGTGGGGACGTTCCCCGCCTCCGCGATCTTCCACTACCCGCTGATCAATATCCGAAACGACGTTTACTTCGACCTGCGGGATTTCGCGAAGTACGCGGCAACCGACGAGCAACTCCAGCAATTCGACGCGCAGTTGGCGAAAGTCGTCCTCTACCAGAACATCACCAACCCCTTTTACGCGACCCCGATTCCCGACAAGAGCCGGGCCTGCGGCATCAGCACCTATATCCCGCTCGATGCCTGGCCAACCTGGAACCTGGAATACGACAAACTCTCCTGGGCGGGCATCTACCAGTGACCCGGAACGAGAAAAGCGAGACCGCCGGCCTCGCTTCTCTTTTCAACACCGCGCGTGATTTAATCCAGACTTGCCCCTCTCGCGAGACGCATCGTGTCAGTGGCGATCACCAGTTCCTCGTCCGTGTTGATGGACATCACGGTTACTTTTGATCCGGGCCTTGTCAACACCTTATCTTGTCCCCTGACCTTATCGTTCGCGGCGTCGTCGAAGTCGATGCCGAGGTATTGCATGTTCGCGCAGGCGGCCCGTCGCACGGCGTGATCATTCTCCCCGATCCCGCCGGTAAAAATCACGAGGTCCACGCCATTCAGCACGGCCGCGTAGCTTCCAATATACTTTTTCACGTGGTAGCAGAGAATATCGAGCGCCAGCCGCGCCTCTTTCGACCCCTTCCCGACCGCCTCCCACAGTTCCCGGCAATCCGAGGAGACCCCAGAAATTCCCATCAGTCCCGACCGTTTATTGATCAAGTCATTCGCCCCGGCCGCGTCCAGTCCCTCCTTCTCCATCAGGAAGAGCAGCGCTCCCATGTCCGCGTCCCCAGCGCGCGTACCCATGATCACGCCGGCGTTTGGGGTAAATCCCATTGATGTATCCACGGAACGTCCCCGGTCGATCGCCGTGATAGACGATCCGTTACCGAGATGGCAAGTGATGATCCGCTTCTCCTCGATATTCCACCCCAACAGCCGGCACGCTTTCCGCGCGACAAAAGCGTGGGAAGTACCGTGAAAACCGTAGCGGCGCACGCCATACTTCCGGTAAAGCTCCAGCGGAAGCCCGTACACGTACGCCTCCTCCGGCAACGTCTGGTGAAAAGAAGTATCGAAGACGGCAACCTGTGGGACGCCGGGCAGCAATTTCTCCAACGCCTCGATACCCGTCAGGTGAGCCGGATTATGCAGCGGCGCCAGCTCGTTACAAGCGGCGATCTTCCGTTTCACCTCCTCGTCTATCCGCACGCTCTCCGAGAAATACTCCCCCCCGTGCGCCACCCGGTGGCCCACCGCCCGGATCTCATCCAGCGATTTCACCACCCCGCGTTCCTCACTCCGGAGGGCCTCCAGGATCATGTTAACCCCCTCGGCGTGATCCCGGATCGGCTGTTCCGCGTCCAGCGTCGCCTTCCCGCTGGGTTTATGAGTAAACTTGCCCATCGGCAGACCTATTTTATCGGCGATTCCCTTGGCCAACACGACCGGCTCTCCCGTCATATTCAAGAGTTGATACTTGATCGAGGAACTGCCACAATTCAAAACCAATATATTCATCATAACTAATAAGTATTACCTGCTTGATTCGCCGTGATGGCCACCAGATTCACGATATCGTTCACCGAGCACCCCCGCGAGAGATCATTAATCGGAGCCGCCATACCCTGCAACACCGGCCCGACGGCCTCGGCGCCGGCGAGCCGTTGCACCAACTTGTAAGCGATATTCCCAACTTCCAGGTTCGGGAACACCAACACGTTAGCGCGTCCTGCCACCGGACTTCCCGGCGCCTTGCTCGCGCCCACGGAAGGTACAATCGCCGCGTCCGCTTGCAGCTCCCCGTCGATCACCAGTCCAGGCATCATCTCCCGCGCCATCTCCGTCGCCCTGATCACCTTATCCGCCAACGGGTGCACCGCCGACCCCTTCGTCGAGAAGCTCAACATCGCCACCCGGGGCGCTATCCCGGCAAGCGCGCGCGCGGTCGACGCTGTCGAAACCGCTATCTGCGCCAGTTCCTCCGCCGTCGGGTTCGGCGTCACCGCGCAATCCGCGCACACCAGCAGCCCCTCTTCCCCGAACTCCGCCTTCCCCGTCAGCAGCAGGAAAGCGCCAGAAACCACCGAGATACCCGGCCGCGTCCTCACCACCTGCAGCGCCGGCCGCAGCACGTCCCCCGTCGCGTTCCGCGCCCCGGCAACCTCCCCATCGGCGTCCCCCCCCTTGATCATCAGCACCCCAAGGTAAAGCGGGTTCAACACCAGGTCGAGAGCCGCCTCGCGCGTCATCCCTTTCCCCTTCCGGGCCTCCAGCAACAGCTCCGCGTACTCCTCGCGCTTGTCGTGACGCGCCGGATCGACAATCGTCGCCCCCTCGACATGCTTCAAACCCTTCGCGCGGGCCAACTTCAAAACATCGTCCGGCTTCCCGACGAGCGTCACGCGGGCAATGCCCTCGTCGATCAGGACATCCGCCGCCTCCAGCGTCCGTTCCTCCGTACCTTCCGGCAGCACGATACGTTTATCCAGCCGCCGGGCATTTTCTTTCATTTTATCAAGAAGATTCATATACACAATTTAAATATTCCACTTTCTGTCCCGCGAAGGTAACAATAAATCCCGCTTCTCAAGACTCCTCCAACTTGAAACGGAGCCTCAACACCGGCGCCGAGTAATCATACGAAACCACTTTAAACCGACCAATCTCCCCCGTGTTCCTCACGTGCGCCCCGCTACACGCGCAAACGTCATAATCCCCGATCCTTACCACCCTCACCGCGCCCACAACTCCCCCAGGCAACTTCCCCGCGTCAACCCCCGGAGGCAACAAATCGCGATCCGCGAACGAAATCTCCACCGGCAGGCAACGACCAATCACCTCGTTCACCCGCCGTTCCACCTCCCGGATATCCCCCTCCGCCGGCGCCGCCCCCAGCGCGTAATCGCACCTCCCCTTACGCCGTTCCACGTGCGCCTTCCCCGATCGCGGGCAACCGAACATCCGCGTCATCGTTTGATTCAAAATATGCTCGACAGTATGCATCGGAGGGTAATCCTGCTTGTTACGAGACATCAAAACCGGTTCTTCCATGACTAATTCCTCTTGAATGATGAATAACTACCGCGAATCTACCGAAAAAACCCTACATTTGTCCCCCGACAGGGCATCCAACGCCCGCCATTGTTAAACCCGATAAACAAAATACCATGAAACTATTACAAGGTAAAGTAGCCATCGTCACCGGAGCCGCGCGGGGAATCGGAAAAGCCGTCGCCATCGAGCTGGCAACACAAGGAGCCGACATCGCGTTCACCGACCTCAAACGCGACGACAACGCCGAAGAAGTCGAGACCACCCTCAACGCCCTCGGAATCCGCGCCAAAATGTTCCCCTCCAACGCCGCCAACTTCGGGGACGCGTCCGCCGCGGTCGCGGACGTCCTCCAACACTTCGGGAGAATAGACATCCTGGTCAACAACGCCGGCATCACGCGCGACAGCCTCCTCATGCGCATGAGCGAAGACCAGTGGGACGCCGTCATCAACGTCAACCTCAAATCCGTTTTCAACTTCACGCGCGCCGCGACGCCCGTAATGATCTCCCAACGCGCCGGCTCCATCATCAACATGAGTTCAGTCGTCGGCGTCAGCGGTAACGCCGGGCAAGCGAACTATGCAGCGTCAAAAGCCGGCATCATCGGCTTCACCAAGAGCGTCGCCAAAGAACTTGGCTCGCGCAACATCCGGGCCAACGCCATCGCCCCCGGATTTATCATCACCGAGATGACGAAACAACTCCCCGAGAATGTCCGCGCCGAATGGGCCTCGAAAATCCCCTTGCGCCGGGGCGGCACCCCCGAGGACATCGCTCGCGTCTGCCTGTTCCTCGCCTCCGATCTTTCCGCCTACGTCACGGGCCAAACCATCCACGTCTGCGGCGGCATGAACACCTGACCACCTTCCTTTCCAGCCGTCTCCCCATTGCCCCTGCCCTTTCCCCGGCAGGGGCTTTTCTTTTCCCAATTTTCCGCCTTCATTCCCACTCTTCTAAGATTACTCACCCCATTTCCCACCCTCTTTCCGACCACCCGGAAGCAACAAACCAAATTTTTAATGTACTCTCCGACCACTCGGAAGCAACAAACCCAATTTTTAACGTACTCTCCGACCACTCGGAAGTAACAAACCTAATTTTTAATGTACTCTCCGACCACTCGGAAGCAACAAATTCAATTTTCTATTTTATTTCCGACCACTCGGAAGTAACGAATCCAATTTTATATATACTCTCCGACCACTCGGAAGTAATAAATCAAATTTTTTATCTTCTTTCCAATCACTCGGAAGTAATAAGTCTAATTTTTGATCCTCTTTCCGATTCATCGGAAAGAATAAATCCAATTTTCTACCATATATTCTACATATGAGACATGAGTAATTCAATTTTTAATTGACTTTCCAGTATCGTATAAGACCGTGAAACGGTCGTATTTTCATAACCAGCACCCTTTGGGTGCTGGATAAAAAGATTTCTTTGAAGGGCTGCGTAGCTGCCCAATCTTTGTAGGCAGTAGCCTAAGGCTACTGTATAATGGGATGCTAATATTAGAATCGGCTGCGTAGCTGCCTCATCTTTATTCGCGGCTTCCTAAGGCTGTCGCGTAAAATAAAAGTCCATATATTCCAGTCTTTACATATGATTAACCTATTTCCTTTTGATGGGAGATCGAATTATCAGTAAAATTCTTTCTATTAGATTCTTTTTTTTACGCAGTAGCCTTAGGCAACTGCGAATAAAGATGAGGCA
>JAIROI010000143.1 GCA_031257615.1 Odoribacteraceae bacterium | reverse complement strand
TCCCCCGCTAAAATTTTTCGCGATCCGGCGCGAACGAGCGCGATATTCATTTTTAATACTTAGTTTTGCCCTCGAAATCCATCCGCACATGAAAGCAAATTACCACAACAGAACAACCCTTCTCGTCATGGCAGCCGGACTCGGCTCCCGTTTTGGCGGGTTAAAACAGTTGGCCCTTCTCGGCCCGAAACAGAAAACCCTGTTACACTACTCCATCCGCGACGCAGCGCGCGCGGGCTTCAACAAGGTAGTCTTCATCATCCGCGACACCTTCGAAGGCGAATTTCGAGAAGCCATCGGCAAAGAAGCCGAGGCGCGCGTCGACACCTACTACTGCTTCCAGGAAATGAACCGCCTGCCGGGAGGCATGACCCCCGTCGAGCGCGACAAGCCCTGGGGAACGGCCCACGCGATCTGGTCGGCAAAGGAACTGATCAACGAACCATTTATCGCCATCAACGCCGACGACTTCTACGGGGAAGAAGCCTTCATCAAGCTCCGCGAATTTCTCGCCGCCAACGACGACGAACGACTCTTCGGACTCGCCGGCTACCGCCTCGACGCCACCCTCTCCGAGAACGGCAGCGTGGCCCGCGGCGTGTGCGCCGTCGACCCGGAAGGCTACCTCCGGCGCGTCATCGAAACCACCCGCATCGCGCGAGACAACGGAGAAATACGCGACCTCTCGACAGGCGCCGTCCTTGACCCCGCGACCCCAGTCTCCATGAACTTCTGGGGATTCACTCCATTTATCTTCAACGAGATCGAAAGGCAATTCGTCGACTTCTACAAGGAAAAACACCTCGACCCGAAAGCCGAAATGTACATCCCCGGGGTCGTCGACAAGCTCCTCGAGCAACAACGCGTACGCGTCAAAGTCATCGACATCAACGCCCGCTGGTTCGGGGTCACCTACAAGGAAGACGCCGACCTCGTCAACGCCGCGCTCCAGCGATTCGAAGACCAGGGGCTTTACGCAGACCTCTAAACAACAAACGGGGAAAATGGAAAACGACAAACTCAGAAACATATACAACGCCTTCGCCGTCAGTGGAAAGTTCATCTCGGCGAACCCACTCGAGGGCGAGGGCGCCTACCGCGTCATCACCAACGAGGAAGCAGAGTACATCCTACAATGCTTCCCCCCCTGCCCCCCGGCAAACATCCCCGCGATGATCTGGAACAAGGAAATGGTCTACGGGCACATCAGGAGCGGACTAATCAACCGCCGGGTCAGCGACATCACCCGAAAGCACATCACCTGTTTTCACACCCACCGCCACCAACCCTTCTACAAAGACCACGACGGAAACCACTGGACACTATCCCTCCTCATCAAAGAAACAAACGCCGCGCCACCCGTCGACAACACCGAAAGCGCGCGGGAAATCGGAAACGCGCTCGGCGCCTTCGTACAGCGAACCAAAGACTTCGACCCGACCCTCCTCAAGGAAACCTACCCCGCCTACCAAAACGTCCGCCTCTGGCAACAGCAACTCGACAACGCCCTGAAAAACGCCGGCGAAGAACGACAAAAAGCCTGCGCCCCCATCCTCGAACAACTGCGACCCTTCGACAGGCAAGCGCGCGACTGGCAAGACGCGCTGGACAACGAGACCATCCCACGACGAGTCGCGCACAACAACTTCGACACGAAAAGCGTACTCCTCGACCGCAACCAAAAAACCCTCTGCCTCGTCCGCCTCAAAACAGTCATGCCCGGAATCCTCCACTACGACTTCGGCGACGGGGCATACGCCGCCCGCGAACCCGGAGGACAATTCAACAACGACTACTTCAGCGCCTTCACTGCCGGTTTCATGGAACAAGCCCGCCGCCTCCTGGCCCGCAAAGAACGAGACACGCTCCACATCGCCCTCGAACTCATGCCCTACCTGCAAGCCTCCCGCCGGCTCGTCCGCTACCTCCGCGAAGGACTCGACGCCCACCTCCGCGAGACCGCCGACCGCCTGCAATTCCTCCTCTCGGCTGCCCTCCAGCGCGCAGCCGCCAGGAAAATCATCGACTCCTGCCCCTGAACACGCACCTTATATATATAGCATGAAAAAACACCCCCTCGTCGCGCTCCTACTCCCACTACTCCTCGCCGCCTGCGGGGAACCACCCAACATCCTCATCCGCGGAGAAATAAAAGACGGGGCCGGCGCGCGCGTCTACCTCGAACGCATCGACCCCTCCGCCTCCGCGACCATCGACTCCGCCCGCCTCGACAAACAAGGCCACTTCGCCATCGCCCTGAGAGACACCCTCCCCCCCGTCTTCCTCTCACTCAGGTTCAGCAACAACGAACGCGTCAACCTCGTCGCTTCCCCCGGAGACACCCTCGTCATCTCAGGAAACCTCGCCGGACTGCACGATAACTACTGGGTCGACGGATCAGAAGACGCCCTCTGGATCAAACTCCTCGACTTCCAAATGAGCCGAACACTCGCCGCGATCGACTCCCTCCGCCGCGAACGCGACAGCATCCCCGCCAGCCCCGCCTTCAACAACCGCCGGGAAACCCTCGAACGCGACATCCGCGACGTCCTCGAAAAACAAGTCGACTTCACCCGCGACTTCATCCTCGCCCACGCCATATCGCCGGCCGCCTACTACGCCCTCTACCAGCGCGTCGCGCCCCAACTCGCCGTCATGGACGAACTGGCAGACCACCACTCCTTCAAAACCGTCGCCTCGTCCATGCTCGCCCTCTACCCCGACTCCCCCTACACCCTCTCCCTGCTCGACCACCTCAAAGAAATCGCCGCCCGCTCCCGCGACCGGCAAATCCGAGAACTCGTCGACCAGGCAGAACCCGCCCTCCCCGCCGTCCGCCTCCCCGACAACAAGGGAAAAATCATCGACATGGCCAACCTCAAAGGACGCCTCACCGTCCTCGACTTCACCGTCCTCGCCGCCAAAGAAAGCCAGACCGCCACCCGCGAAATGAAACGCGTCCACCAACGCTTCCGCGACCGGGGAGTCAACATCTACCAGGTATGCCTCGACCCGAGCCGACTCGCCTGGGAAGACGCCATCGACAGACTCGGCGTCGACTGGACATGCGTCCGCGACTCCAACGCCCTCCGCAGCAACGTCGCCGCCGCGTGGAACGTCCGCGAAATACCCGCCAACTACATCATCAACGACAAAAAAGAAATCGTCGGCAAAAACCTCTACGGCGCGCGGCTCGAAGAACGACTCGAGGAACTGCTCGCCCCCTAACCCCGCCGCCATGTCACCCCGACCCGTCTACTTCCTCTCCGACGCCCACCTCGGAGCGCCATTCCTCCCCGACAACCGCGAACGAGAACGCCGCCTCGTCGCCTTCCTCGACCGCGCGGCCGCGGACTGCCAGGCCATCTACCTCCTCGGAGACATGTTCGACTTCTGGTTCGAGTACCGCCGCGTCGTCCCCCGCGGGCACGTCCGCTTCCTCGCCGCCCTCGCCCGCTACACCGACGCCGGCATACCCGTCCACTTCTTCGCCGGCAACCACGACGCCTGGGCGTCAGACTACCTGGCCGACGAATGCGGGATCACCCTGCACGACCGTAACGAATTCATCACCCTCAACGGCAAACAATTCCTCGTCGGACACGGCGACGGGCTCAACCCCGCCGACCGCAAGTACCTCCTCCTCCGTCGCGCCTTCCGCTCCCCGCTCCTCCGGCGCTCCTTCCGACTCCTCCACCCCGACGCCGGCGTACGACTCGCCCGCGCCTGCTCCTCGCGCTCCCGCGAACGCCGCGACGGCGTCGTCAAAATACACCCCTACCGCGGCGACGACGACGAAAGCATCGTAATCTACTGCAAACAAGTACTCCAACAACGCCGCGTCGACTACTTCATCTTCGGCCACCGCCACCTCCCCGTCGACGTCCCCCTCTCCCCCCACAGCCGCTACATCAACACCGGCGACTGGATCACCCACTTCACCTACGCCCGCTTCGACGGCAACGCCGTCGCCCTCCTCGAAGATCGCTAAACCCCCGCCCCCGTTCCCCCCGTCGTTTCGCCCCTCGCCGCCCGCCAAACAGGCAAAAAAAAAGCCCCGAAAAAATAAAAGCAAAAAAAAACCGCGAAACCCTTGGCTATTCCAGATTCCTGTCGTACATTCGCCGACAGAAAAAACAACCAAGAACATGCAACATCACCCCATACCGGCAATAACCTCTACCCCCCGAACGATTTTCAGGGGGAAAACGCTCGACGCGGGGAAGCTTTGTACGATGAACAAACCCGCTACGGAACTTGCCGCGACCGCGCGCGCGACGATCATAATCACCAAAAACAAGAATGCCTATGGAAAAAGACGTATTAGTTAGAGTACCCTTCGCGAGATTTCGTAACGAAACGCTCGTCGAATTCTTCAACGACGAACTCGCGGTAATCAAGCGTCTTGGCGCCGGGGCAATCGGGATCAAAGCGGTCTCCGATGACCTCATAGTCGCTGCCGGTGACGTCGTCGCCGTCCTCGACCCCCTCAAGGGAAGCTTCTTCACGCCGGACATCGTGGAACAAGACCTCCTCAGAAACGGCGTCGTACGCACGGTCTCGACAAAAGCCAACAGCAAACTCCACGACCCGGCTGCCGACAAGCGCCTGGCTGCCCGCAACGTGCTGCTCGTGCTGAAAAACTACGGGAACATCCCCCGCAGAACCTACGACGACGGAACCGCCGCCATCGACGACCTGCTCCGCGAACTCAACAAAACGGAAATGTTACCAAACGTTACCGCCCTGAAACTGGCCGACGACATCGCCGACCTCACCGCGGCCAACACCCGCTTCGCCGAACTGATGCAAGCCCGCTACCAGGAAGCCGGTACGCGGCCATTGGTACCGATGAAGGAAGCCCGCGCCCGCGCCGAAGAACTGCAATACAAACTGATCAAGCGCGTCGAGGCAATCGTCACCCTGAACGGCATCGACTTCTCCCCGGAGTTGACCAGTTTCGTCCAGGAATACAACGCCATCGCCAAGCGCTACAAGAACATCCTTGCCTCCGAGAAAGGCCGCCGCAAGGCGTCCACCGGCGGCAACGCCAACAACGACGACGAGACCACTCCAGAGGATACCCCGGACGCCCCCGACCCCGACGTCGACGCCCCGGAGGAGACCCCGGAAACCCCTCCCGTCGCCCCTACATCCTGATAACTTACAAGGAATCCCAATAATCTTTGGTTGGGAGATGTCGTGATGACATCGGAATATCATTTCATAGTAGTTTTTTTAAATTAGTTTATTAGTGGGAGAGGCCGCCGCAAGTCGGCCTCTTTTTTATCCTCCCCCTGCGGCGCGCGACAGCCGCGAGCAAAGATTAGGCAGCTACGCAGCCTCGGCTTTACAGTATCCTTAGCAATACAGTACCCTGAGGGTACTGCCTACAAAGATTGGGCTGCCACGCAGCCCCGTCTTGGTAAACCCAAAAAAGAATACGGTGGGGGAACAGCCTTTGTCCGTTATGGCAAAAAAGGATGCGGCGATAGGACGGCCTTTGTCCGTTATGGCAAAAAAAAAATACGGTGGCAAAACAGCCCCTATCCGTTTGGGCAAATACAATTTCGTTTATGGATTCTTTGTTTACGCGGCAGTCTCAGGCTACCGCGGGTAAGGGTTAGGCAGCTACGCAGCCTCGTCTTTACAGTGTCCTTAGCAATACAGTACCCTGAGGGTACTGCCTACAAAGATTGGGCTGCCACGCAGCCCCGTCTTGGTAAACCCAAAAAAAAATACGGTGGCGGGGCGGCCTTTATTTGTTAGGGCAAAAAAGGATGCGGCGACAGAACAGCCTTTGTCCGTTATGGCAAAAAAAAATACGGTGGCAAAACAGCCCCTATCCGTTTGGGCAAATACAATTTCGTTTATGGATTCTTTACTCACGCGGCAGCCTGAGGCTACCGCGGGTAAGGGTTAGGCAGCTACGCAGCCTCGTCTTTACAGTATTCTTAGCAATACAGTACCCTGAGGGTACTGCCTACAAAGATTGGGCTGCCACGCAGCCCCGTCTTGGTAAACCCCAAAAAAAATACGGCCGCCATGCGGCCATGATTCATTAGGGAAAAAAAATGTTGGCCGCTCTTCGGCCTTCATTCATTAGGGCAAAAAAAAGGCTGGCCGCCCTGCGGCCTTCATTCATTGGGGCAAAAAAAATGCTGGCCGCTCCGCAGTCATAATTCGTTGGGGCAAAAAAGAATGCGGTTGTAAAACGGCTTTGATCCGACCAAACGCGGATATCCTCATTCTTGTATCGTATTTGATTGGGGGCTGCGTCGCACTCCAATCAGGGTAGTTCGCAGTAGAGCCGGGGCTGCGTCGCACTCCAATCAGGGTAGTTCGCAGTAGAGCCGGGGCTGCGTAGCTGCCCAATCTTTGTAGGCAGTAGCCTAAGGCTACTGTACAGCGAATAACTGCGACAGAAAGAGGCTGCGTAGCTGCCTCATCTTTATCCGCGGTTGCCTAAGGCTACCGCATAATAAGGAGATCCGCTAAAAATGGCCGCTCCGCGGCCCCCATCCGTTGGGGCAAAAAAAAGGACGGTGGCGGGGCGGCCTTTATTTGTTAGGGCGAGGGACAGGGGGAGGGCTTTCTGCCCGGGGGGACGCGGGCGCGAGGAAGACCTTGGGGGGTGGGAGGAGAGAATACGGGGGAGGGATTCTGAAAAAATCGCGTACATTCGCGAGGCATGAAAGATCAATACCGGAACGATTCCGAGGGCGAGGAGCGGAGGCGCTTCGAAACGCTCTTTAAGACGCACTACGCGCCGTTGTGCAATTATGTCCAGGCGATTCTGGGGGATTTTGACGAGGCGGAGGACGTGGTGCAGGAATTGTTCGCGCATCTCTGGGATGATCGCAAAGAGAGGACGATCGTGTCGTCGGAGAAGTCGTACCTCTACGCTTCGGCGCGGTACCGGGCGTTGAACGTCCTGAAGCATAAGGCGGTCATGCAGCGAAATAATCCGCTACTTGTCGACTTTATCGAGAGCGTGCAGCAGGAAGGATACTCCGAGGAGGAGGAGCGCGCGGTGGAGGAAATTTCTCGCGTGATCGGCGAGTTGCCGCCGCGGTGTCGCGAAATTTTTACCAAGAGTTGTCTCGAGGGCAAGAGTTACAAGGAAATAGCAGACGAGGCCGGGATCTCCATCAACACCGTCAAGTACCACGTTAAGCAGGCCTACAAGGCCATTCACGCGGTGTTGCAGCCCCCGATTACTCCCTTACTCCTACTATTATCGGCCAAGAGCCGTTTTTGACCTGGCCTTTTCGCGCTCCACGCGATGTCGCGACCGAAAAATATTCCCTTATTCCTACTGTTATCGGTCAAGTACCACGTTAAGCAGGCCTACAAGGCCATTCACGCGGTGTTGCAGCCCCCGATAACTCCCTTACTCCTACTATTATCGGCCAAGAGCCGTTTTTGACCTGGCCCTTTCGCGCGGGGCGCGAAATAGCAACCCCCAAATACCCCCTTACTCTTACTATTATCGGGTAAAAACCGTTTTTGGCCTACCCTTTTCGCGCCCCTTGTTGTCTTAAGGGGAAAATGGAAAAGTTTAACACATCAGCATGGGAATGGCTGGCCGGAATGCGACGGCGCGACCGTCGCGAGGCAGTTCCCCCGCCGGAAATGACGCCGGAGGAAGCGCGGCAATTGCTTCGCGTACAGTTTCTCGCGGGGCGTGCCATACGCGGAACAATCGCGCGCGGTTATAATATCGAGCGAGCCTGGCGGCGCGTCACCGGGCGGCGGCGGAGAAAAGCGCGCGTCTGGTGGGCGGCGGCGGCGGCGGTGATTATCGCGGGGCTATTCCTGAGTATCCCGCGCGAGTCAGACGATAAACCCGCGGCCATCGCGCCGGGTAGCGCCAAGGCCGAGTTATTATTATCCAGCGGCGAAGTCATCTCCTTAGCGGGCCACGGCGAGGACAGGCGCTGGCAGGCGCGGGGCGTGATCATCGACAACGACACCGTGGCCGGGCGGTTGCGCTACGAGAGCGCCGACGCGAATAACGGCGACGCGTCGCGCTTCCACGAGTTGCGCGTCCCCCGCGGCGGCGAGTACCGGTTGGACCTCCCCGACGGCACCCGCGTGTGGCTTAACTCTCTCTCCTCCGCGCGATTTCCCGAGCGCTTTGGCGAGGTCTCGCGCGACGTCTACCTGCGCGGCGAGGCCTATTTCGAGGTTGCCCCGGACGCGCGTCTTCCTTTCCGGGTGCATTTCGGCGAGCAGGTGATCACGGTCGCGGGCACCCGTTTCAACGTCAGCGCCTACGACGACGACGACGTATGGCGCGCCACCCTTGTCGAGGGGGCTATTCGACTCTCCGGGAATGGCCAGGAAATCGACATGGCCCCTTCCGAGCAGTACGCGCTGGACAGGCGCGCCGGCGTTGGGCGGCTGGAGCGGGTCGACGCGACCCTTTATATTTCCTGGGTCGAAGGGCGGTTCTACTTCAGGGCCTACGCGTTTGAAGAGCTGGTCCGGAAGCTCGAGCGGTGGTACGACTTTCAGATGATTTACCTCGACGACAGCGTCAAGAGCAAGCGCTTCACGGGCTTCGTGGATAAACACGCGCCGATCGAACGCGCGCTGTCATTGCTCGAGATGACTACGAACATAGCCTTTCAAATCACTGATAAAACGATTACCGCGCGCTCCCTGAAATAAAATGACGGGAGCAATTGCCCCCGTCGTCCACACAAAACACTGTTAATAAAAGGTACAAGTTTTAACCACTAAAACGCTAGCAAAAGTATGAAAAAAATCGCTATTGACACCCCCCCTCGCCAACAAAGAAAGATAAAAAAATGCATCGCGGCCCTGCGGCTCTCCTGCATACTCCTTTTTGTTGGTATTCTGCCTGTTCACGGCCACGCCCAGGACGAAAAAATTACCATTGACCGCGGCGTCATGACCCTGGAACAGCTTTTCGACGTCGTCGCGCGTCAGTTGCACTACAGCTTTTTCTACAGCGATGACGAGCTGGACGCGCGCCGCGAAGTGACCCTCCCCGTTTCTGCCACGCGCCTCGACGACCTGCTCCGGATAGCCCTGGAGCAGCGCGCCGGCTTCCGGTTTGTCGGTAAAACGATCGTTATCACGCCTCTTCCCCAATCGCGGGTGACGCGACAAGACACCGTTTCCGGCGTTGTCCTGCACAACGGTCTCCCGCTATCCGGGGTCAATGTCGTTCTGAAAGACAGCCGCGTAGCGGGGACGGCAACGGACGCCGCCGGGCGTTTCCGGCTGCTTCTCCCGCCGGCGCGTCGCCACGCGTTGCTCTTCTCGTACATCGGCATGGAGACCAGGGAAATCGCGGCGATCGGCGGTGACGAGCTGACAGTGACCCTCGAAGAAGCCATCGGGGAGATCGGCGAGGTGGTCATCATGGGAATGTTTAATCGTCGGGCGGAGAGCTTCACGGGCGCGACGGTCACTTTTCGCCGGGAGGAGCTGAAGCGGGTAGGCGAACAGAACCTGCTCGTCAGCTTGCGCAACCTCGATCCCTCCTTTATCATCCAGGAAAACCTCGAGTTCGGCAGTGACCCCAACCATCTCCCCGAGATCACCATGCGGGGGCAAACGACCATCCCCGTGGACGTCGAGGGAGAATACCGGGGGAGTCTGAACCAGCCGCTGTTTATCCTCGACGGTTTCGAGACCACCCTGCAGACGGTCTTTGACCTCGACGTGAATAAAGTGGCCGGCGTGACCCTGTTGAAGGACGCCGCCGCGAAAGCCATTTACGGTTCGAAGGCCGCTAACGGGGTCGTCGTCATCGAAACGATCCTCCCGCGCTCGGGCAATTTGCAGCTCGCGTATAACGGCAGCGTCAACGCGGAGGCCCCGGACCTGACGAGTTATAACCTGGCCAATTCCGCCGAGAAACTGCAGGCCGAGTGGCTTTCCGGCAAGTATACGAAGTCCGGCGGGAATGCCCAGGCAGCCGCCCTTGCCGATTATTACGCGCTCCAGAAGGAGGTCGCGCGCGGCGTGGACACCTACTGGCTCTCGCAACCGCTCCGGGTAGGCGTCGGCCAGAAACACGCCCTCAACTTTACCGGCGGCACGCGCGACATGCGCTATTCGATCAATGTCAGTCTCGGTAACACCAAAGGCGTTATGATCGGGTCTAACCGCCAAACGCTCTCCGGGAATATCATGCTCTCTTATCATGCCGCCTCCGTCAGCATCCGCAACAATCTTTCCGCGAGCGTCAACAATGGGAAGAACTCCCCCTACGGTTCCTTCTCCTCCTACGCCAACATGAACCCCTACTGGCGAGTGAAAGACGAACGCGGGAATCTGATCAAACAGTACGATTCCTTTCACTTTAACCCCCTGTACAACGCCGCGATCGGCATAAAGGACGAATCTTCCTACACCACCATCACCGAGAATCTCTACATCGAATGGACGCCCGCGGAGAGCCTGCGTTTCACGGGGAAACTTGGCGTTAGCAAGGCCGCGAACGACGCCGAACGATTCCTCCCCGCGGATCACACTTCGTTCGCCAACGTCTCCCCCTTCTCCGAGGCATACGCCGACCGCGGTTCGTACGACGTCACCTATGGCAAATCGCTTGACATGAACGCCGAGTTGGGGCTGGCATACTCCATCCGCGCCGGCAAGCACGCCCTGTACAGCAACGCCGTCTGGAAAATCAACACCAGCGAGAGCCAGTCCATCAGTACTTCCGTCGTCGGTTTTGCATCGGACAAGATGAACTTCATCTCCCTCGGCAACCGCTATAACGGCGAGAAACCGGCAGGCTCCGAATCCCTCGCGAGGGCCGTCGACCTGGTCGCGTCGGCCAACTATTCTTACGACAACCGTTACTTCTCCGACCTGTCGTACACCGGATCGGCCTCTTCCCGTTTCGGCGCCAACAAGCGGTGGGGACACTTCTGGTCCGCGGGCGTCGGTTGGAACATCCACAACGAGCCGTTCGCGCGCGCCCTGGGATTCGCGAACAACCTGCGCCTGCGCGGATCCATCGGGTACACCGGCTCGCAGGAGTTCGACCCCTACCAGGCCATAGCGTCATATACTTACTACACCGGCAAGTCGTACGACGGGGCGCTGGGAAATTACTTGCTCGCCGTGGCAAACAACGACCTCAAGTGGCAACAACAGTTCGACCGCAACCTGGGCCTCGACCTCACCCTGTTCGATCGCTTCTCCGCCCGGCTCGAGGTCTATTCCAACGTCACCAAAGATTTGCTCACCGACGTCACCCTCGCGCCCTCCATCGGCTTTGCCGCGTACAAGGAGAACCTCGGCGAGAAGGTCAACCGCGGCTACGAGTTGCACGTACAGTGGAAGGCCTACTCGTCCCCCGCCCGCCGGGCCTCCGTCAATATCTTCGCCGGCATGGCGCACAACAGCGACAAGCTCCTGAAAATCTCCGACGCGCTGCGGAGAATCAACGAAACGCAGGACGCGAAGTACAGTACAAAGCCCCTGGTGCGCTTCGAGGAGGGAAAGAGCACCACCGGTATATGGGTTGTCCCCTCCAAGGGCGTCGATCCCGTCACCGGAAATGACGTTTTTATCGCCCGGGACGGTTCGCTCACCGACGTCTGGAGCGCCGAACATTACCGGGTCATGGGAAACACCCAGGCTTCCATCACCGGAAATATCGGCGCGTACCTCGCCTGGCGCGGACTCTCCGCCAACCTTTCTTTTAGCTACCGGCTGGGCGGACAGACCTACAACAGCACCCTCGTCGACAAAGTGGAGAACGTCGACATTGCCAACAACAACGTCGACCGCCGCGTGCTCTATGACCGGTGGAACGCGCCGGGCGTCGCTGCCAAATACAAAAGCATCGCCGACTATACCAGCACTTACCCGACCTCCCGCTTCGTCGAAGACCTGGACGAATTCATTTTCTCTGCCGTCAATATCTCCTACGAACTGGGCGAGCTGCGCGTCTTTCGCTCCCTCGACCGCCTCCGGGCCTCCTTTAACATGAACGACGTTGGGAGATTCACCACCGTTAAGCAGGAACGCGGCACCGCTTACCCCTTCGCCCGCGCGTTTTCCCTCTCACTCTCCGCTACTTTTTAACCCATTCAAACCACCAGACATGAAATACATACCATTCCTCGCCCTGTTCTTCCTCTCCTGCGCCGACTGGCTCGACGTTAGCCCGCGCGAACAGATCAAAGAAGACGAAAATTTCAACGCGCCACAAGGGTTCAAGGACGCGCTCACCGGCGTATATCTCCTCATGACCGAGCAAGAGGCCTACGGGAGGGAATTGTCTTTCGGGCTGGTCGACGTCCTCGGCCGACAGTACACCGCCGGTTTCGCTACCGCGAGCGAGTACTACTATCCCTCCATCTACGATTACAGCGCCGACGAGAGCAAACGCAAATTTGCCGGCGTCTGGAGCAGGATGTACACGATCCTCGCCAATGTCAACAACCTGATCGCCCGCGTCAACGAGGCCGATAGCAACGCCTTCGATCTCGATGAATTTCGCGTCATCCGAGGGGAGGCTTACGCGGCCCGCGCGTTGCTGCACTTCGACCTCCTGCGGCTGTTCGGCCCATCGTTTCTCGCCGGGCCGGACGAGAAGGCAATCCCTTACGTCACGCGCTTCGACAATGCCATCACGCCCCTCTCCTCCGCGCGGGAGGTCATCGACAAGGCCCTCGCAGACCTCGCCGTCGCCGAGAAATCGCTCGCGAATGACCCCGTCGTCCGGGGAGTGTCGTCCTCAGACTATACCGATTTCCTGCGCAATCGCCACTACCACCTGAACTTTTACGCCGTCAAGCTCCTTCAGGCGCGCGTCCTCCTCTACAAGGGAGAGCGCGAGGCCGCCCTCGCCGCCGCGCGAACGGTCATCGACCAAACGCTCTTCACCTGGGTGCCCGAGGCGCAGGTCGTCACCACTTCCATGGAAACGCGTAACCTCGTCTTTTCCCAAGAATTAATTTTCGCTATCAACGTGAACAATATCCCGGACATCGCTTTCGGAACCACCGGCACGCGCTCCTGGTTCACGATGGGCTACGGCGGTTTCACCCGGTCTATCTACGACTGGAACTCCGTCTACGAAAACGATCGTTTCCCCGGCGACTACCGCTACCAGTACCTCATGGGGCCGCTTATCGATAACTACTACGTCGCGAGCTACAAACTCTACCAGCCCGCCTCCGTCTACGGCCAGGATTTCATCAACAAAATCCCAATCATGCGACTCCCGGAGGCATACTACATAGCAGCCGAATGTGCTCTCGCGCGAGGAGACAAGAGCGCGGCTGTCAACTACCTTAACGTCGTCCGCGAACACCGCAACATCCCTCCCCTCGACGATTCCATTCTCGAGAGCGCCCTCCAGGAGGAGATACGAAAAGAATACGCCAAGGAGTTCGTATGCGAGGGGCAACTCTTCTTTTATTACAAACGCCTCGACAGCGAGACCATCGCTTTCTACCCCTCTTGGCCTACCCCCCCCGCGCCCCGCGCGATCTACCGCCTCCCACTGCCCGACGACGAGATCGACTACGGGCAACGATACCTCGAAACCGCTAACAACTGATGCCATGAAACAAATACTCCTCGCCATCGCCGGCCTCCTCCTCGCCGCGTGCCGGCAGAACGAACCCATCGCCTATCCCGAAGAGGGAGCCGTCTATTTCTTCGAACAGGAATCCAGCGGCTACGGCACCATGCTCCATGCCGCCGAGAAAAATTTCTCTTTCACCGTGCTCGGCGACGCCGTCACCGAGGCAGAAGCCAAGGTCAACGTGCAGCTCCTCGGAAAGGTCGTCGACAAAGACCGCGTCTTCCGGGCGCGCGTCGTCCCCGACAGCACCACCGCCGTCGAGGGCGCGCACTACCGCCTGCAGGACGGCCTCCTCCGCGCCGGCGAATACCAGTCCTACCTGCCCGTCACACTCTATCGCGCGCCCGATCTGAAACAGGCCGCCGCCAACATCTACCTCGAAATCGTCCCAACGGACGACCTCTCCGTCGGCCTCGAACGGGGCAGGCGATTTATGCTGCGCGTCGGGGACTTCTACATGAAACCCGCTTCCTGGACCATGTTCGTCGACCAGTACTTCGGCGCGTATTGCGACAACAAGTACAAGTTCATCATCAGCGTACTCGGAATTACCGAGTTCAACATGACCCGCGGCAACGTCCCTCCCGTCGAGGGTTCCTACACCCCGCCGCAAATGCAAGGATTCCAGTACGCGCTCGTGAACGCCTACGCGGAGTACCGAAAGACAAATCCTCCGATCTGGGTCGACGATAATGCCGACGTGAAGACAGAAATCAAATTCACCATGTAAACGACTACCAACATGAGATACACCGCCATTCTCCTCGCCCTCCTCGCCGCCGCCTGCTTCGAGGACAAGGGAAACTACGTCTATCAGGCCGTCAACGAGGTCATCCTCGACACCGCCAAGACCCCAACGACTTACACCGTCTATGTCACCGAACAACTCGTCATCGATCCGGTCATCTCCGCGACCCTCGACGAGATCGATCCCGCCGACCTCTCCTACGAATGGTACTTCTACTCCTCGTCGCTGCTCGTCAACGACTGGTATCCGACGTCGCGAGAGAAAAAGTTGGACCTTACCATGACCTATAACGCCGGCGCGTATCGAGCCGTGCTCTACGTTACGAACAAGCGCTCCAACCTCACCGCGCATTTCACCTTCACCGTGAACCTCCTCTCTCGCATCAGCCACGGCGTCCTGGCCCTCCACGACAAGAACGGCGTCGCCGACTTCGATTACATCGCCACTCCCGCCACCGTCCGAGACCTCGAAGAGCCTTATCATCTCCGCGACGTCTTCCGTACCCTGCACGGCCGCTCCCTGCAGGGCGCTCCCCTGACCATCGCGCACGTCGGACTCGACGGACGGGCCGTCAACTCCATCTATGTCTCCACGGACCAGGAATTGTCGCGCCTCTACGCCCGCACGTTCCTCCAGGACCACGACGCGCCCTCGCTCCTCATCCCGCCGCTGCCTCCCCGCCTCCATTTTGAATACATCAACGGGCAAGGAGGCGCGTCCGGAAACATCGTCTTCTTTATCAGTGACGGCGTCCTCCGACGCGTCTCCTGGGGAGGACAGTACTACACCGACCACTCCATCCCCTCCCCACAATCTCCCGGCGCCGCCCTCGGCCCCGGTACGCGCCTGGCCCCCGCCTGCCTGCGCCCCACAACATCGGGGTCGATCGTGGCAAATCCCGTGTTTTACGACCACGTCGGCCGGCGCTTCGTCTACCTCGCCAACGCCGCGGCCCCCAACGCGACCCTCGAACCCCTACCGGCACAAGTCGCCGGCAGCCTCTTTGACGTCAACAACATCGGGAAAACGCTCCGCTTCATGGATCGCGGCTACAACTACCTCGGGCTGGCCGTCTTCTCCGGTGGACCCGGCGACCAATGGCTCTACGAGATCAATCTCCCCAAAGTATACACCGTCGCCTCCGCCACCGACCTCGCCTACGGTCGACACGACATGTCCTCCCTCCCCGACATCGATGACGCCGTCGCCTTCGACTGCGGCGCGAAAGGCCATTTTTTCCTCTACGCCACCCCGTCCGTCATCTACGCCTGCGACTACCACGGCGCTAACCCCGATCCCGCCGCCCGAACCGCCCCCGTCGCGGCCGTCCGCCTCCCCGCTGACATCCCCTCCGGCGAGCAAATCACCGGCGCCAAGATATACAAGTACGACGGGGGTATCTATTCCCAGGGCGGCGGCGGCTCCTCCGACCCGAGCTACATTTATTATGCCGCTCTCAACAGCTCCCTGCTCTACGTCTCCACCTGGGACGGCGCCCAGGGACGCGTCTACGAGTTCGCCATAAGCCCCGTCGACGGTTCCCTCGAGAGCGCGACGCCCCTCCGGCGCTTTGAAGGCCTGGGGCGCGTCGTGGACATGGCCGTCAAGATACAGTATCGAGAATCCTATTAACCTGTCTTACGCGATCGCGCGCGTCGCTTTTCCGGGGGTGACCGGACGTCATCCGATCACCCCCCGCGTTTTACATGGTTATACGGGCGCCGGTCAGAGGCCCCCGAAACAAATACAGTCCCGTTTATCCTTTCACCTTATCACGCGAATATGAAAACAACCTTACCTTATCTATTTGCCGCGGCCCTACTGTCGGGCGCGGCCCCTGTTGTCGGCCAATCCCAGACAGAACGGGAAAAAGAAGGGCTACGAATCCACATCATCAAAGACCTCAACGAAAAAGAACGGGCAGCAGTAGAGTATGCCGCTCGCTTCCTGCCCTTGAAAGCGGGCGATCGCGGCGATCCCTACACGCGCCCGATCATCTCGGCGGTCGTCCAACACCGGATCGCCCGGGAAGGAACCACGCGCGCCCTGGAGGAATGGCTACCGGTGGCGCCCGCCGGCGCGCTGCCCGACTTGTACTACCGCGTCGTGCAGCTCCCGTGGATGCATCGCGCGAAGGAAGCCGCCGCGTTGCTGCCATTTTCCGCGGCTCTCCGCGACGAGATGACGCGGAGGGCCGAAGACCCCGGGCAACGCCTCATCGCCACCGATCGCGCCTACACCCCGGAAGAGTGGCGGGAAGAGTGCGCGCGGCGGAATGCCGGATTTTTTTTCACGCACGCCGACCTGCTCTTTCACTCCGGGCAACGCGCCGAGGCGTTGGAGGTCATGGAGCCGCTGAGAGAGCAAATGCGCGGGTCGTCGGAGTTCAATGACCTGTACGCGCGGGCGCTGTCGGCGAACGGGTATCGTCACCTGCTGACCCCTTTTATAGAGGAGTGCGCGCGGGAGGACGCGGCAACGCCCGGAATGCTCGATACCTTGCGCGCGCTCTTCGCGGAGGAAGGCCGGGAGGGGAATTTCGATGACCATGTCGCCTCGTTGCGCTCGCGGGAGTACGCCGAACGATTCGAGGAGCGACTCGCGCGAAGTCTGATCGACCGGGACGCGGAGCTTTTCTCGCTGGAGAGCATGTCGGGAGGACGAGTAGACTTGTCTGCCCTGAAAGGAAAGATCATCGTGCTGGACTTTTGGTCCACCTGGTGTGCACCTTGCAAGGCGGCGCTGCCGGGGATGCAGGTGGCGGTAGATCGTTTCGCGGACGACCCCCGCGTGGCATTTTATTTTATCTCTACGATGGAGCACAACCCGGCCTTTCGAAAATTGGCGCGAGATTTCATCACCGACAAGGGCTACCGGCTAAACATTTTGTTCGACGATACAGACCCCGCGACAGGCCGGCACGGCGCTATCTATTACTCGCGCATGAAATCTTTCGGCATGAACGGCATCCCCCACAAACTGATCTTCGACGGCAACGGTCGCCTCCGCTGGTCTTCCAGCGGCTACCACGGCAAACCCCTCGAACTCGCCAACGAGATCACTTTCCTCGTCAATCTACTACTCGCGGAACAGGAAAAGACCTCCCCGCGGTAACCCCACCCCCGCGATTGAAAATAAAGGCCGCCTCGCGGCCTTTTTTCGTTAGGACAAAAAAAAGAACGGCCGCCCTGCGGCCTTCATTCATTGGGGCAAAAAAAATGCTGGCCGCTCCTCGGCCCCTATCCGTTTAGCCAAATACAATTTCGTTTATGGATTCTTTGTTTACGCGGCAGCCTAAGGCTACCGCGAGGAAAGGTTAGGCAGCTACGCAGCCTCGGCTTGACAGTAGCCTTAGCAATACAGTACCCTTAGGGTACTGCCTACAAAGATTGGGCTGCCACGCAGCCCCGTCTTGGTAACCCCAAAAAAGAATGCGGTTGTAAAACGGCTTTGATCCGATCAGACGCTGATGTCCTCATCCTTACATCGTACTTTGACCGGGGCTGCATTGTAGCTCAATTAGGCTCTCCCGCGGTAGGCCCGGGGCTGCATTGTAGTTCAATTAGGTACTCCCGCAGTAGAGCTGGGGCTGCGTAGCTGCCCAATCTTTGTAGGCAGTACCCTAAGGGTACTGTATTCACAAGGCTACTGTCAAGCCGAGGCTGCGTAGCTGCCTAATCTTTATCTGCGATTGCCTCAGGCTACCGCATAATAAGGAGATCCGCTAAAAATGGCCGCTCCGCAGCCCCCATCCGTTGGGGCAAAAAAAAGGACGGTGGCGGGGCGGCCTTTATTTGTTAGGGCAAAAAAGAATGCGGTTGTAAAACAGCTTTGATCCGATCAGACGCTGATGTCCTCATTCTTGTATCGTATTTGATTGGGGGCTGCGTCGCACTCCATTCAGGCCCTCCCGCAGTAAGCCCGGGGCTGCATTGTAGTTCAATTAGGTACTCCCGCAGTAGGCCCGGGGCTGCGTAGCTGCCCAATCTTTGTAGGCAGTAGCCTAAGGCTACTGTATAGCGAATAACCGCGACAGAAAGAGGCTGCGTAGCTGCCTCATCTTTACTTGCGGTTGCCTCAGGCTACCGCATGGAAAAAGATCCGATGAAAAAAAGGCCCACTAAAAATAAATGCAGAAAAAGAACCGGAATCACTTGGTAATTCCGGTTTTTTGTTGTACATTTGCCGACGGAAAAAGCCACGAAAAAGATGCAACATCATCATATACCGGAAATAATATTGACTTCCCGGATGATTTCCATGGAGATAATGATCGATTTAATGGGTCATCGGAAGTCTTCCGATATGGCGCTGCAAATCGCGGCGCGGTTTCGGAAGACTTCCAATATGGCGCTGCAAATCGCGGCGCGGTTTTGGAAGTCTTCCAATGTGGCGCTGCAAATCGCGGCGCGGTTTTGGAAGTCTTCCAATGTGGCGCTGCAAATCGCGGCGCGGTTTCGGAAGTCTTCCGATGTGGCGCTGCAAATCGCGGCGCGGTTTCGGAAGTCTTCCAATATGGCGCTGCAAATCGCGGCGCGGTTTCGGAAGTCTTCCGATCACACCAAGAATTTAACACGACTGTATAAATAATGATTACATTCACCAAAAAATAAACGCGTCTATGGGAGGTAAACTATTAGTTAGAATAACTTTTTCGAAATTCCGTAACGAGACGATCGCCGAATTTTTCAAAGATGAATTGGCGGTAATCAAGCGCCTTGGCGCGGGAGCGATCGGGATTAAAGAGGCGTCTGACGAGCTGATCCTCGCCGTCAACGACGTTCTCGCCTACCTCGACTTCCTCAGGGGAAGCCTCATCACGCCGGACATTAAGGATCAGGACTTCTTCAGGGATAGCATCGCGCGCGTAATCCTACTGAAGGCGCACAGCAAGCTCTACGACCCGTCTGCCGACAAGCGTCTGGCTGCCCGCAACGTGGTGCGCGTGCTGAAAAATTACAGGGACATTCCCCGCAAGAGCTACGACGACAGTACCGCCGCCGTCGACGACCTGCTCCAAGAACTCAATAAACCGGCCATGTTACCAAACATTACCGATCTGAAACTGGCCGACGATATCGCCGACCTCGCCGCGGCCAATACGCGCTTCTTCGAACTGATGCAAACCCGCTACCGGGAGGCCAACGAACGGCCAACGGTTCCGATGCGGGAGGCTCGCGCCCGCGCCGAGGAGCTGCAGCAAAAATTGGTGCAACGCGTGGAGGCGATCGTTGTCCTGAACGGCCTCGACTTTTCCCCGGAGTTGACCAGCTTTGTGCAGGAATACAACGCCATCGCCAAGCGCTACAAGAACATAATGGCCGCCGAAAAGGGCCGCCGCAAGGCGTACTCCGGTAGAAAGTCCGGGAAAAACGACGAGGCCTCCCCGGAGGATCTCCCGGACGCCCCCGCTCCCGACGTTGCCCTCCCGGAGTATCTTCCTCTTCCCCCGTCCGTTAACCCCGTCCCCCTGAAGCCTGCCCCGGTATCCCTGACCGTTACCCCCGCCCCCCCGAAGGTCTTGCGATAAACGAAATAAAAATACGGGCCTGTCGCGATGACACGCCACTACTTTCATATGACACAGATAATTTTATGATTGGAGGGTCGCCGCGAGGCGGCCCTTTTTTTTGTCTCTCCATCCTGCGCGCTCATTCCCCCCGCGATTTCAATGGTCTCTCCTCGATCTCCGCGTTTTCCCCGTCTATTTTATTTTTTAACCGTCATACCCGGCCGGGGCCGCGTCGCAACTCAATCTTTGTAAGCGGTAGCCTTGGGGCGCCGCCAAAAAAAACGCGGCCCCGGGGCGGCGTTTCGCGCGGGAGCTAAAGGAGGAGGAGGAGGGAGGAGAGGAGAAGGGAGAGGAAAAGGAGGCGGCCAAGGAGGCGGTGGCGGTAGGAGGAGAAGTAGCCGGCGTGAAGGTAGGCGAGAGGGACGGCAAGGGGAAAGATGTAAGCGCGGCAGTGAAGGGGGATGAGGAGAGGGGTGAGGCAGAGGACGAAAAGGAGGGAGAGTAGGGCGACGACGCCGCGACGACGAGGGACAATTCCGCGGGAAGCGCGGAGACGGGCGCGAAAGATAGAGACAAGGGTGATGGCGGCAACGAGAGAGAGCGCGATCAACGTCGCGAGAGAAAGGCCGCGGATGGAACGACTGCCGGCATGCAAGGCGTTTTGAAAGCGGTCGAGAGCGCCGGGGAGGTCGTCGAGGAGAAAGTAGATGGCAGCGACGAAGGCGGAGGCCGCGAGGAGTCCAAGAAGCAGGACGAGGATGTCGCGGAGGGCGTCGCGCCCGGAAAATAGCAGGACGAGGAGCGACCACGGGAGGAGTAGCAGGAGCTTGGGGCAGAGGAGGACGGCGAGGGCGATCAGGAGGCCGAAGTCGAAGACGGGGGCAAGGGCATGGAGGCGCGCGATGAGTTGCTGGAGACGGTGGAGGGAGAGGACGAGGGCGGTGGCGGCAAGCAGGTAGGGGCTGACGCCGAGGCGACAGTAGAGTCCGACAGTGAGGAGGAGGTAGACGAGGGGAGGGAGTACGGTGGCGCGAGCGAGGATTTCTTGCCGGTCGACGATGAAGAAGAGTAGGTAGGCGTGAAGGAGTAGCCAGAGCGCGCCGGCGAAGAATAGCCAGGGGGCGTCTCCGTGGCGTTCGATGAAGGGGAGTAGGAGGGCGCCGTTTTCGCGGCAGGCGACGGGGGGGGGGCCGATGTAGTAACGCGAGAGGACGATCCCCGCGAGGATGAAGGGGAGGAGGAAGAGGAGGTGGATGCTCCGGGTCTGGATGAGGCGCTCGACGTTCATTGTTTCGCGGTTAGGCGAGGAGGTCTCGTCCGATGTCTCGCCTGTAGTAGGCGTCCTTGAATTGTATCTTTTCGACGTCGGCGTAGGCGCGTTGGAGGGCTTCCCGGAGGGTGTCGCCGCGTGCGCTGACGGCGAGGACGCGTCCCCCGGCGGTGACGACGAGGCCGTCGCGGTCGGCGGCGCCGGCGTGAAAGACGAGGCTGTCGCGAACGCGGTCGAGGCCTTCGATGGGATGGCCCTTGTCGTAGGGGCCGGGGTAGCCGCCGGCAGTCAGCATGACCGCGGCCCGGTAGCCGGCGTCGAGGGCGTGGTTTGCCTGTCCGAGGGTTCCGCGCTCGGCGGCGACGAGGAGCGGCAGGAGGTCGACGGAGAGGCGGGGGATGACGACTTCGGTCTCGGGGTCGCCGAGCCGGGCGTTGTATTCGATGACGCGGGGCTCCCCGCCGACGTTCATGAGTCCGAAGAAGATGAATCCCTTGTAGGGTATGCCGTCGGCTTGGAGGCCGCGGATGGTGGGGATGATGACGCGTTGTTCGACTTTGCGGTTGAATTCGTCGTCGGCAAATGGTACGGGGGAGACGGCGCCCATGCCTCCGGTGTTGAGTCCTGAGTCTCCTTCCCCGACGCGTTTGTAGTCTTTGGCGGATCCCAGTATTTTGTAGTCGCGGCCGTCGGTGAGCGCGAAGACGGAGAGTTCTATTCCGCTCAGGAACTCTTCGATGACGACGCGTTCTCCGGCTTTTCCGAATTTGCCGTCGAGGATCAGTTGTAGTTCCCGGATGGCTTCTTCCAGGTCGTCGATGATGAGGACTCCTTTTCCGGCGGCTAACCCGTCGGCCTTGAGGACGCGGGGGGGGGGCTGTCGTCGGAGGAATTCGACGCCCGCGCGGAAGTTGTCGCGGGTGACGGCGAGGTGGGCCGCGGTGGGGATTCCGTGGCGGGCCATGAAGTCTTTCGCGAAGCGCTTGCTGCCTTCGAGGGCGGCTCCTGCCCGTCCCGGTCCGACGATGAGGAGCTCGGTGCGTTTGCAGTTGGCTTCCATGAAGTCGCGGATTCCCTCGACGAGCGGTTCTTCGGGGCCCACGACGAGCATGTCGATGGATTCGCGTTCGATGAAGCGCGCCACGGCCTCGAAGTTCATGGGATTGAGGGGGACGTTTTCGGCCAGCCGGGCCGTTCCGGCGTTTCCCGGCGCGACGAACAGTTTGGAGAGCAGGGGGTCTTGGTTGATTTTCCATGTCAGGGCGTGTTCGCGGCCTCCGCCGCCCAGTAATAGTACTCGCATGATGATGTGTTTTTGGCGCTCGCGGGGGAGTTGCCGGTTAATCCATGATGTTGTCGAAGAAATCGGAGTAGGCGTTGATGTACTCCTCCTCGCCGGGGTTTTCCAGCACGGGTTTTCCCAGTTTGGCGGCGTATTGCCTGAGTTCTTCGGGGACGTTTTTGTGGTGGAAGATGATGGCGTCGGCGTGCTTGCAGGCGAGTTTGTTGAGGTTGACGTGGGTTGGTTCGTCGACGATGTCGAGTTCGTCGATGTTGACGCTGTCGGTGACGGCCTTTTTGGCGAAGTTCTTGTTGAGCGCGCCGTCGAAGTGGTCGTTGTAGGTGGAGAAGACGACTTTGGCCCGGGAGAAGATGGGGTCGTAGAAATATTCCTTTTTCAGGTAGAGTGGCACGAGGGCGGTGAACCAGCCCTGGCAGTAGATGAGGTCTGGGGACCATCGTAATTTTCTGACGGTTTCGAAGACTCCCCTGTTGAAGAAGATGGAGCGTTCGTCGTTGTCGGGGAAGAGGTTTCCGTTGTCGTCGAGCACGGCGTGTTTTCTCTGGAAGTAGTCTTCGTTGTCGATGAAATATACTTGCATTCTGGCCGATTGTATGGAGGCGACCTTGATGACCAGGGGGTGGTCGGCGTCGTTAATGATCAGGTTCATCCCGGAGAGTCTGATTACCTCGTGGAGTTGGTTGCGGCGCTCGTTGATGCATCCGTATCGGGGCATGAATGTTCTTATTTCCTTTCCCTTGTCTTGAATTCCCTGTGGGAGATACCTGCCGATGTGTGCCATCTCCGTTTCCGGGAGGTAGGGGACGATCTCCTGAGATATGAAAAGTATTCTCTTTTTAGCCATGACAACTACTTTTTCGTAAAAATCACACAAAGATAGCGATTCCATCCGTGTTTCCCAATTTCGCGGGGGTAAAATCGGTAGAAAGGCGCGATTGCCGTCTCCGCGGCGCGATTGGCGGGGGGGAAGGGTAACGATTTCGTAACTATCTTGACATTTTCTTGTAACGCGGGGCGTTTACCTTCGCGTCCAAAGATTACCAAGAGCATAGAAGAATGAAAGGATCGAGACGAGTCATTAAATACATCGCGGAAGGGTTGTTCACCCTGAGCGGCGGGATCACGAGCTTCGCGATCCTGCTTATCGTCATCTTCCTGTTTAAGGAAGGGGCGGGTCTGTTTTCCAGCCCGACGGTGGAGCGAGGATACGCGCTTTGCGTGCACGCGTCGAACCCCACGCGCGTCCTGGACGCCCGGGAGATCAAGCGCGCGTTTGACGGGGAGGCGTCCGCGTGGCAGGAGATCGGAACGGGGGAGATGACGGGGGAGATCGCGCTGCTCCGCCTCGAGGATCTGGACGCCCTGTACCCGGGGGAGATGGACGAGGCAGGAGAGGCGGCGCGTCGACGCGTGGAGGAGGCGATCGGCGACAGGCCGGGGGTCATCGCTTTTCTTCCCGAGGAATACCTCCCGGAGAGCGAGGAGGTGGCGCGGCGGCTGGAGACGGGGAACGTCACGGGGGTGGAGTTTTTCGCGGGCGGGGAGTGGCAACCGACGGTGGCTCCGGCGGCGCGGCTGGGGGTGTTGCCGTTGCTCCTGGGGACGGTGTGGGTGGGTTTTTTCGCCATTATCCTGGCACTGGTACCGGGGCTTGGGGTGGCGATCTACCTGTCGGAACTGGCCGGGGCGCGGGCGCGGGCGTGGCTGAAGCCGACGATCGAGTTGCTGGCGGGTATACCGTCGGTGGTGTACGGTTTTTTCGGGTTGGTGGTGCTCGTGCCGTTCATCCAGGGGATGTTCGACCTGCCTGTCGGGGAGAGCGCGTTGGCAGGGAGCGTCGTGCTGGCCATCATGGCCCTGCCAACCATCATCACGATCGCCGAGGACGCGATGCGCGGTACCCCGCGGGCGCTGCGCGAGGCAAGCCTGGCGCTGGGCGCGACCCACTGGCAGACGATCTACCGGGTGGTGATCCCGCACTCCTCCTCGGGGATCACGGCGGCGGCAGTGCTGGGGATCGGGCGGGCCGTGGGGGAGACGATGGCCGTGCTGATGGTGACGGGGAACGCCGCGGTGATTCCCCACTCGCTGTTTGAACCGGTGCGCACGATTCCCGCGACGATCGCCGCCGAACTGGGCGAGGCGCCGGTCGGCGGTACCCACTACCAGGCCCTGTTCCTGCTGGGCTGCATCCTTTTCGCGATCACGATGGCCATCAACCTCTCGGCGGAGTTTATCGCGGCCCGCGGGCAGAAAGGAGGCGGCGCGTGAACAAGAAAGTGAAACAAGCGATCGCCTTCGCGATCTTCCGCCTGCTGGGATTCCTGGTGGTGGGCGTCCTGTTCTGTATCCTTGGCTTTATCGTTTATAACGGGGCGGGGGTGATCAGCTGGGAATTCCTGACGGCGGCGCCGGAGGAAGGGATGAGCGCCGGCGGGATTTTCCCGGCCATCGTGGGGACACTCTGCCTCGTCGTCGGGAGCATCGCCTTTGCCTTCCCCGTCGGGGTGATGTCGGGGATATACATCCACGAGTACCTCGGGAACCGGTGGATCGTCAGGGTGATCCGCGTGATGACGAACAACCTCGGCGGCATCCCCTCGATCGTCTTCGGGCTGTTCGGGATGGCGCTATTCGTGAACGCGTTCGGCTTCGGGGACTCGATCCTTGCCGGTTCGTGCACGCTGGGGCTGCTGATTCTCCCGCTGATCATCCGCACCACGGAGGAGGCCCTGAAGGCGATCCCCGACTCTTACCGCGCGGGGAGCTACGCGCTGGGGGCCGGCAAGCTGCAGACGATCTTCCGGGTGACGCTGCCGGTGGCCATGCCGAACATCATCACGGGATTGATCCTCTCCGTGGGACGGGTGTCTGGCGAGACGGCCCCGATCCTCTTCACCGTGGCCGCCTACTTCCTCCCCCGTCTTCCCTCGGGAATCTTCGACCAGGTGATGGCGCTGCCATACCACCTGTACGTCATCGCTACCAGCGGCACGGATATCGAGGCCTCCCGGCCAATGGCCTACGGCACGGCGCTGGTGCTGGTCATCATCGTTCTCGCGATGAACCTCCTGGCGACGGCCACGCGCCTGCACCTCGGCAAGAAAACCAAACAAGACTGAATCATGATTGAAACTAAACACGTGGATTTTTACTACTCCAGCTTCCATGCCCTGAAGAATATCAGCATGAGAATGGAAGCGCGCACGGTGACGGCGCTGATCGGCCCGTCGGGATGCGGGAAGAGCACCTTCCTGAGACTCTTTAACCGGATGAATGACCTGATCGACGATACGCGGGTGTCGGGCGAATGCCTGATCGACGGCGAGGACATCTACCACAAGTCGGTGGCCGTCGACGAACTGCGCAAACGCGTGGGGATGGTGTTCCAGAAACCCAACCCCTTCCCGAAGTCGATCTTCGAGAACGTGGCGTACGGGCTACGCGTTAACGACATTCGCGATAAGTCCTTTATCGCTTACCGCGTGGAGGCCTCCCTGCGCGCCGCCGCCCTCTGGGACGAGGTCAAGGACAAGCTGCGCGAGTCGGCGTTCGCCCTGTCTGGAGGCCAACAACAACGGCTGTGCATCGCCCGCGCGCTGGCCGTCTCCCCCTCCGTGCTGCTGATGGATGAACCGGCGTCTGCCCTCGACCCGATCTCCACGTCGAAGATCGAGGAACTGATCGCCGACCTGAAAAAGGAGTACACGATCGTCATCGTGACCCATAACATGCAACAGGCCGCCCGCGTGAGCGATCATACCGGCTTCTTCATGATGGGCGAACTGGTGGAGTTCGGGGAAACCGCCCGGATATTCTCCTGCCCCGAACGCGAACAGACGCGCAATTACGTCAACGGGAGATTCGGTTGACATACCCGCGAAATCACTTACATTTGTAGAAAAAAAGATGGCACTTCCCAAGATCCTTATCGTTGACGACGACGCCGTCATCTGCGAGATCCTCGAATTTAACCTCGCCAACGAGGGCTTCGAGATCACTTGCGCCTACTCCGCCGAGGAAGCCCTGGAGAAACTCGCGTCGCCCTTCTCCCTCATCCTCCTGGACGTGATGATGGGAGGCATGTCGGGATACAAGCTGACGGAGATCCTGAGACGAAACAAAAACCAGGTGCCCGTGATCTTCCTCACGGCAAAGGATACCGAGAATGACATGCTCACGGGCTTCTCCGTGGGCGGCGACGACTATATCTCCAAGCCTTTTTCCATCAAAGAGGTCGTGGCGCGCGTCAAGGCCGTCCTGAAACGCTACGACCAACCAACGCCCGCCGCGCGTAAACTGCTGTTCGGCGACGTCACCGTCGACCTCGAACTGAAAGAGATCATCGTCGGCGCGGAACGCGTCCTGCTGACGAAAACAGAGTTCGAACTGCTCGCGCTCCTCGCCGGGAGTCCCGAACGCATTTTCTCGCGCGGGGAGATCATCGACAGCGTGTGGAAGGAAACCCCCTTTATCACCGAACGAACCGTCGACGTGCACGTCACGCGACTCCGCAAGAAACTGGGCGCGCGCGCCTCCCTCATCTCCAACCGGTCGGGATACGGCTACCGTTTTAATACCTCCAACCTGTGAAAATAAGCTACGGACACAAGCTCTTCTGCAGCTTCCTGGTGATCTTCGCGCTGTTCACCGTCGGCGTCGCGTGGTTCGAGCAGGCGAGGGAACGAGAGTACAAGATCGGGGCGCTGGAAGAACGACTCGACGCGTACGCCGGCGCAGCGCAAGCCCTCCTGACTCGCCGCGACGACCCCCGGGCGCTCGATAGCCTCCTCATGCTCTTCCCGCCGGATATCCGCCTCACGCTGGTCGATAGCGCGGGCCGCGTGACCTACGACAATATCGTCCGGGAAAGCCCCCTCGAGAACCACGCCGCGCGCCCCGAGATCGCCGCCGCCAGGATAAAAGGAAAGGCCAGCGACGTCCGCGTCTCCTCCTCGAACAACCGCGAGTACCTCTACCGCGCCCGCTTCGCCGACGGCCGCTTCATCCGCGTCGCCCTCCCCCACGACATCCGCGTCCGCGACTTCCTCCAGCCCGACAACCTCTTCCTTTATTATATCGCCCTCCTCTTCGTCGTCGTCATGGCCCTCGCTAACTACATCTCCCGCCGCTTCGGGAGATCCATACGCCAGCTGCGCGACTTCACTAACGCCGTCGACCGCGAGGGAGAAACGCCCCCCATCGCGCCGCTGCCGCGCGACGAACTGGGGGAGATCGTCACCAAGATCGCCGAGAATTACCACCGCCTCGAGGAGAGTAAACGGGAGATCGCGCTCGAACGGGAAAAGCTCCTCCAGCACGTGCACGGCCTCGAGGAGGGTGTCTGCTTCTTCTCCGCCGACCGGTCCGTGGAGTTCTGCAACAGCCTCTTTATACAATACCTGAAGACCATCACCGACGAGGCCGGACAAGACCCATCGCTCCTCTTCACCGACCGGGCCTTCGCGCCGGTCGCCGCCTTCCTCGCCCCGGGCGCCGACAGGGACGCCTACTTCGAGACCCGCGTCAACAAACACGGGAAAAGCTTCGCCCTCCGCGTCAACCTCTTTGACGATCGAAGCTTCGAGATCATCATTAACGACATCACTAACCAGGAAAAAACAAGGCTACTCAAACAGGAGATGACCGGCAACATTACCCACGAACTGCGCACCCCCGTCACCGCCATCCGCGGATGCCTCGAGACCGTGCTCAGCCGGGCGCTGGACCCCGACAAGGAACGCCACTTCATCCGTAGCGCCTACCACCAGGTGCTGGCCCTCTCCGAGCTGATCCAGGACATGAGCCTCATCACCAAAATAGAGGAGGCCCCGCAAACCTTCCACCTCGAGTCCGTCAACATCCCCGCCCTGCTGGCCGACCTCTGCAGCGACCTCGAACTGCCCCTCCAGGAGAAAGGCGTCCGCGTGACCTGGAACATGCCGGAAGATACCCGCGTCAAGGGAAACAGAAACCTCGTCTACTCCATCTTCCGCAACCTCACCGACAACGCCATCCGATACGCCGGCAACAACGCGCTCGTGCAAGTCAACCTCTACCGCGAGGACAAGCGCTTCTACCACTTCTCCTACTCCGACACCGGCGCGGGCATCCCCGACGAACACCACCTCAACCGCCTCTTCGAACGCTTCTACCGCATCAACGAGGGACGCACCCGAGACACCGGCGGATCCGGCCTCGGACTCTCCATCGTGAAAAACGCCGTCGCCTTCCACAAGGGAACCATCATCGTGAAAAATAGGGCTGGCGGGGGACTGGAGTTCCTGTTCAACCTCCCGCGGGACGCCTGAGCGTCAGAAAAGAAAACTATCGCTAATCGACCGGTGCTCCCGGATCTTGCGAATGGTCTCGGCGAACATGCCCGCCGAGGAGATCACCTTGATCTTCGAGGAAACCCGCTTCTGCGGGATCGAATCGGTAAACAACACCTCCTCGAGCTTCGACTTCTCGATCCGCGCGTAGGCATTGCCCGAAAGCACGGCGTGAGAAGCCACCGCCCTCACGCTCGCCGCGCCCTTCTTGCGCAACAGCGTCGCCGCCTTGCAGATCGTCCCGGCGGTATCGATCATGTCGTCCACGATGATGATATTCTTCCCCCTCACGTTCCCGATCACCTTCATGTCCGCCACCTCGTTATCCTTCTCGCGGGTCTTGTGGCAGATCACCAGGTCCGCGTTCAGGAACTTCGACCACGAGTTGGCCCGCTTGGCCCCGCCGATATCCGGCGACGCGATCGCCAGGTTGTCCATATCCAACTGCCGGATATAAGGAACAAAAACCGACGACCCGTAGAGGTGATCCACCGGCACGTCGAAGAACCCCTGGATCTGGTCGGCGTGCAAGTCCATCGTGACAATCCGGTCGACCCCGGCGGCCTGCAACATGTTAGCCACCAGCTTGGCGCCGATCGCCACCCTCGGCTTGTCCTTGCGATCCTGCCGGGCAAACCCGAAGTAGGGGATCACGGCGATCACCTTGTACGCTGACGCTCGCTTGGCCGCGTCGATCATCAGGAGCAGTTCCATCAGGTTGTCGGAGGGGGGAAACGTGGACTGGACGATGAAAACATACTCGCCGCGCACCGTCTCGTTGTACCCGACGCCAAACTCGCCGTCACTAAACGGCGTGTATATTCGTTTCCCGGGCTGAATGCCCAGCGCCTCGGCGATACGCGTCGCGATATCTTCGCTATTCTTGCAAGCAAACACCTTTACATCAGGAGGGGTTATCATGTTATGTATTTTACCGGTTA
>JAIROI010000131.1 GCA_031257615.1 Odoribacteraceae bacterium | reverse complement strand
TTATTCTACTTTGGAAGGGCCTTTATCCACGAGACGATCTCGTTCAGGACTTCGGGGACGAATGTTCGCTCGAGCGTGGGATATTCTGCCGGCACGCCGGTGAGACATTCCTGGAACAGGTGGTTGAGGCGAGGGAATATTCTCACGCGGACGCGCTTGTTGCCGCCTCGCGCCAGCGCCTCGCGGATGGCCCCCGGGTTGATCTCCGCGGGCACCTGGAGATCCTTCTCCCCGTTCAATACCAGGACGGGACACGAGACTTTCTCGAGCGCCGGGGCCGGGTCGTACGAGAGAAAATACTTGAGCCACGGGGTCGACAGCTGCTTGATTTGCGCGTCAATAAAGGCGTCCGGCGGTATTCCCCCGGTCATGTCGCTGGTGATTTCCCGTTCCAGGGCGGATCGCAGCGCGTCGGGGGCGGCGTCCCCGGAGACCAGCTTGTAGATCGAGCGGTTGATGTTCAGCGCGCGTTGCGCCCGCTGCTCGTCGACGCGATATGCCCGTTGAATGGCCGCGGACTGGAGCAAGAGCAGCGAATCACCCCTGACGCCGGGGGCTGCCAGCAGGATGATAAACGCCACGTCGCCGGGATGTTGAGCCGCGACAAGGGGGGCAATCGCGCCGCCCTCGCTATGCCCTGCCAGCCCGATCATCGAGGCGTCGAGTTCCTTTCGCGTCCCCAGGTAGCGGAGCGCGGCTTCCGCGTCGGTGGCCAGGTCGGCGGTCGTCGCCTTGCTGAAATCGCCTTCCGAGGCGGCTGTTCCGCGGTCGTCGTAGCGCAAGACGGCGATCCCGGCGCGCGTCAGGTGGTCGGCGATAACGCGAAAGGGCTTGTGTCCCATCAGTTCCTCGTCGCGATTCTGCGCCCCGCTACCGCTGACCAGCACGACGGCGGGGAAGCGGCCCACGGCGTCGGGCAGGGTCAGCGTGCCGGCGAGCCTTATCCCCGCCTTGCTGTTCTCGAAGAAGACCACTTCCTCCCTGTACGGGTTTCCCGCGATCTCCTGGCCGCGCACCGCGACGGTGCAAAACAACAGGGCCGCGGCGAGCCTACAAATGTTCTTGAATTTCCGTGTCATGATATACAATATTTACTTTCCGACGCGAATATAACATAAGGAGCGAGAACATCCCTCGCGAGCGGCGGGCGGCCTGTAAAAAAAAGGGGGGAGTGCCCGTTTCACGGTGAAAAGCCTTACTTTCGCGACAATCTATACATCAGGACATGGGTACATACGATCACGTCATCATCGGTAGCGGCCTTGCCGGTCTCTATGCCGCCTACCGGGCCTCCGCCCGAGGGAAAGTCGCCCTGCTCACTAAATCCAATATCCGGGAAAGCAACTCGTACTTCGCGCAAGGAGGTATCGCCGCCGTCACGGGTGAGGATGACGCGCCGTCGTTCCACCTCCAGGATACCCTCGCGGCGGGACGGGGATTGTGCGATTACCCGCCGGCTCACCTCCTCGTCAACGAGGGACCGCTGCGCGTGCAGGAACTGATCGACGAGGGGATGCGGTTCGATACCGAAAACGGGGCGCTCGCGCTCGGTCTCGAGGGAGGACACCACCAGAAGCGCATCCTGCACGCCGGGGGGGACGCCACCGGGAGAATGATCACCGACTTCCTTATCGACAAGATCGAACGCGCGCCCGGCATCGAGGTCTTCGACAACCATGCCGTCGTCGAGCTGCTGGTCGACGACCGGGGATGCTTCGGCGCCAGCGCCTGGGACCTCGCCCTCGACAAGGAGGTCGTCTTCACCGGCGGTAACACGATCCTCGCTTCCGGCGGCGCGTCGGCCATTTATAAACGAACCACGAACCCGCGGACGACTACCGGCGACGGCCTGGCGCTCGCGTACCGGGCCGGATGCGAGATCGCCGACATGGAGTTCGTGCAGTTCCACCCCTCCGCCATCTATACCCCCAACGGGGAGGCGTACCTCGTGAGCGAGGCCGTCCGCGGGGAGGGCGCGCGACTGCTCAACAGCAAGGGCGAACGCTTCATGGCCGGGAGACACGAGATGGGCGAGCTGGCGCCGAGGGACGTCGTGACGCGCGCCATCTTCGAGCAGATGCAACTCCGCGGGGAGGAGCATGTCTACCTCTCCCTCGAGCACATGGATCCCCTGAAGATCAAACAACGATTTCCCAATATCTTCGAGAAAGCCGCCGCCCTCGGGCTGGACATGAGCCGGCGACTGCCCGTGGCCCCCGCCGCGCATTATACCATCGGCGGCGTCGCCTGCGACCTCCGCGGGCGCACCACCATCCCGCACCTCTACGCCTGCGGGGAGGTCGCCTCCACCGGGATCATGGGCGCCAACCGGCTCGCGTCGAACTCCCTCGTGGAATGTCTCGTCTTCGGGAAACGCGCCGTCGAGGATTCCTTCAACGCCCCCCGTCGCCCCCCCTTCCCCGCCGTCAGCACGCGTTTCTCCCGCGATCCCTCGCGCCTCGACGACTACCTCGCCCTCGGCAACGAGGTGTCGAGCATCATGACGCGCGACGCCGGCATCATCCGCTCCGGCGAAGGATTGCAACGCGCCCTCGATCGACTGCAACAACTGGAAAAGAAGCTGCCGACAACGGAACGCGAGTATTTCTCGCGCGCCGCCAGCAACCTGCTCACCGTCGCCGCCCTCGTCATCCGGCCCGCCATCGCCCGCCGGGAAAGCCGGGGTGGACACTTCCGCTCGGATTACCCCGAGAGCGACGATCGCTACCTCTTCCACATCGTCCAGCAACGCGGCAAGCCATCGCGACATATCCCCGTGAAAACAAATAACGACTGAAGCATGACCACCGATCAACTCGTCGAACGACTGCTCGACCTCGCCCTCGAGGAGGACGTCGCCACCGGAGACCTCACCACTAATGCCATTATCCCCGCCCGCTCTCGCGCCCGCGCTACCCTCACCGCCCGCGCCCCCGGCGTCGTCTCGGGCCTCGCCATCGCGCCCCGCGTCTTCGCGCGCCTCGACCCCTCGACCCGCTGGCAATCCCTCGTCGCCGACGGGGAGCGCGTCAATAAAGGAGACATTATCGCCCGCGTCGACGCCCATTACCGCGCGTTGCTCACCGGCGAACGCGTCGCGCTCAATATCCTCCAGCGCATGTCCGGTATCGCCACCGCTACCGCCGCCCACGTCCAAGCGCTCGAAGGCTCCGGCGCCCGTCTCCTCGATACGCGCAAGACCGCACCCGGGATGCGCGTGCTCGACAAAATGGCCGTCGCGCACGGCGGGGGACAAAATCACAGGATGGGACTGCACGACATGATCCTGATCAAAGACAATCACATCAAGATCGCCGGGGGTATCCCCGCCGCCGCCCGCCAAGCTCGCGCCTGCCTCTCGCCGGGCGTCCAAATGGAGATCGAAACCGCGAACCTCGACGAGGTGCAGCAAGCCCTCGACGCCGGCGCCGATATCATCATGCTCGATAACATGACGACGGAGGAGATGGCCCGGGCCGTCCGCCTCATCAATCGCCGGGCGCGCGTCGAGGCCTCCGGTAACATGACCCTCGAACGACTGGCGGAAGTCGCCGCCACCGGCGTGGATTACATCAGCGCGGGCGCGCTCACCCACTCCGTCGCGGCCCTGGACATAAGCATGAATATCGAGGAAACAACAGAAGGACAGTAACGCGCGCCGCCCCTCGCTATTCGGAAAAATCCCGTATATTTGGCGCTCAAAAGAAGCAACATGAGCGTGAAGGAGATTTCAGAACGTATCAAGCAACTGCAAGAGGAAAAGAACGCGATCATCCTCGCGCACTATTACACCCGTCCCGAAGTGCAGGACGTCGCCGACTACCTCGGCGATTCCCTCGGCCTCTCGCGGATGGCCGCCAAGACCACCGCCCGCGTGATCGTCTTCTGCGGCGTCCACTTCATGGCCGAGACCGCCTCCATCATCTCCCCCGACAAAAAGGTGCTGATCCCGGCGCGCGACGCCGGATGCTCCCTCGCCGAAAGCATCACCGGGCAAGACCTCATCGAATGGAAAGCAGCGCACCCCGGAGGGATCGTCGTCTGCTACGTCAACACGAGCGCCGACGTGAAAGCCAACGCCGACTATTGCTGCACCTCCTCCAACGCCACGCGGGTCGTCGAGAGTCTCCCGGCGGGACGCCCCGTGCTTTTCGTGCCGGACAAGAACCTCGGCGCGTACATCAACAAGGTCACCGGGAGAAACATGGAGCTGTGGCATGGCGACTGCTGCGTGCACGAACGACTGCCCGCGACCGTCCTCCTCGAACGACTCGACGCGTTCCCGGACGCTACCCTCCTTCTCCACCCCGAGGCCAACGGGTCGTCCGACGACCGCATCCTGCACCACCCCCGCGCGTTTATCGCCTCCACCGCCGGCATGATCGATCGCGCCCGGCGCTCTTCCTGCCGCCGCTTTATCGTCGCTACCGAGCTGGAGACCATCCATGAACTGAAAAAGAATAGCCCCGATAAGGAGTTCATCCCCGCGCTCCGCTCCACCCTCTGCGGACAAATGAAACGGGTGACGATCGAAAGGGTGCTCGAGGCCCTCGAAAAAGAACAGTTCGAGGTCAAGGTCGAGGACTCCATCAGGGAAAAAGCAAGTATACCCATCCAACGCATGTTGGACGTGAAATAAGTAATCAACAATCAAAACAAAGGAAACATGAATATCTCGTTGAAGTGGCTACAAGAATTCGCCCCCGTCGCGATCGACGCGGAAGAAATATGCCGGATACTCACCAACACGGGTATCGAAGTCAGCGGTATGCGCGAGTACGAATCCATCAAGGGAAGCCTCCGGGGGCTGGTCATCGGGGAAGTGATCGCCTGCGAGAAGCATACCAACTCGGATCACCTGCACGTCGCGCTCGTCAATGTCGGGGAGGATATCCCCCTGAAAATCGTCTGCGGCGCGCCCAACGTGGCCGCAGGCCAAAAGGTCGTCGTGGCCAGGATCGGGACCACCCTCTACCGCGGCGATGAAGCATTTACTATCAAACGCGCTAGGGTGCGAGGCGTCGAATCGCAGGGCATGATCTGCTCGGGAGCGGAAATCGGCGTGAGCGACGATCGCGACGGGATACTCGTCCTGCCGCCGGACGCCCTGCCGGGGAGACGCTTCAGCGACTACCACGACGTCTATCGGGACACCGTCATCGAGGTGGAGATCACCCCCAACCGCGCCGACGCCGCCTCGCACGCCGGAGTCGCGCGAGACCTCGTCGCCTTCCTGAGACAGGAAAACGAGGACGCGCGGTTTATCCTCCCGTCGACCGACGATTTTCGCGTCGACCGCGCCGGCCCGCCTCTCCGTATCCTCCTGGAACGACCCGAGGCATGTCGCCGCTACGCCGGCACGCGCGTCGAGGGAATCACCGTCAAACCCTCCCCCGACTGGCTGCAACACCGCCTGCGCGCCATCGGGCTGCACCCGATCAATAACGTCGTCGACGTGACCAATTACATCCTCTTCGGGCTGGGACAACCCCTCCATGCCTTCGACCTGGCAAAGATCAAGGGAGGAACCGTCGTCGTGAAGAGCGTCGCGCGGGGCAGCCGATTCGTCACCCTCGACGGCGTCGAACGAGAGTTGCACGAGGACGATCTCATGATCTGTAACGCGAAAGCCCCCATGTGCATCGCCGGTATCTTCGGCGGACTCGAAAGCGGCATCAGCCCGAAAACTACCTCCGTCTTTATCGAGAGCGCCTGCTTCGATCCCATCTTTATCCGCAAGACCGCCCGCAGGCTCGGCCTGAGTACCGACGCCTCTTTCCGCTACGAGCGAGGCGCGGATCCCAACATGGTCACCCGCGCGCTAAAGCTCGCCGCCATCCTAATCAAGAAGCTGGCAGGGGGGGAAATCACCTCGCCCGTCGTCGACGTCTACCCGAACCCGGTCGCCGAGGCCGAGATACGCCTGCGACTCCAGCGCGTCGATCAATTGCTCGGCAAGCGCATCGACCGCGAACGCATCTTCCGAATTCTCCTCGCCCTCGACATGTCTATCGACCACGCCGGCGACGAGGAAGTTATCGTCCGCGTGCCCCCCTACCGCGTGGACGTCAGGCGAGAGGCAGACGTGATCGAGGAAATCGCACGCATCCACGGCTACAACAACATCGAGGCGCCGGAAAAGCTGCAGGTCTCCCTCAATACCTCCGCGAAGCCGGACAATTTCAAGACGAAGAATATCGTCGCGGATCTGCTGGCCGCGAACGGATTTCGCGAGGTCGTCAACAACTCCCTCACGAAGGCCGCCTATTTCGAGGATACAAATGCCTTTAACGCCGAGAATACCGTCACCCTCTGTAATCCCCTCAGCTCCGACCTCAACGCCATGAGGCAGTCGCTCCTCTTCGGGGGACTGGAAAATATCGCCTACAACGTGAACAGGAAAAACGCCAACCTCAAGCTCTTCGAGTTCGGAAAAGCCTACTCCTTCCACCAGAACAGGCTCGCCGAGAATCCCCTCGAACAGTACCGGGAGGAGGAACGCCTCGCCCTCTTTATCACCGGCAACAAACGACCCGTCTCGTGGAACGCGCCGGGAGAGAAAACCGATTTCTTCTACCTCAAGGGATACTGCGAGATGATCCTCGCGCGACTCGGCCTCAACATCGACGAAATGGACGTCGCCGACGCCGCCAACGACCTCTTCCGCGAAGGCGCGCGCTACGCGATAAAAGGCGAACCCATGTTCGCGCTGGGAATCGTCAACAAAATGCCCCTGAAACGAACCGACCTCCAGCAGGAGGTCTTCTACGCCGAGTTCGCATGGGAAAATATCCTCCAAAGAACCCTCGGGCGCGACCTGACTTACTCCCCCGTCCCCCGATTCCCCTCCGTGAAGCGCGACCTCGCCCTGCTGCTCGACGAGCAGACGACCTTCAAGGAAGTGCGCGACCTCGCCTTCGCCACCGCGCGCTCGCTCCTGAAGTCCGTCACCCTCTTTGACGTCTACGAGGGCAAGCAACTGGGCGACGGGAAAAAATCCTACGCCGTCAGTTTCGCGCTCCTCGACGAGGAACAAACCCTCACCGACGCGCAAATCGACAAGGTGATGAGCAGACTCATCAACGCCTACAAGCAACACCTTAACGCGGATATCCGCTGACCCGACCGACAGCTCGATGCTCTTTCCCCTAATCCTCTGCGCCCTTCTCGCGGTCGCCTGCCTCGTCCTGCTCCTCGCCCGTCGCCGCCGCGAAGAGTGGCTTCCCGTCGTGGACGAGCGGGGCAGGACGGTCGGAAAGGCCGCGCGTCGCCGCTGCCACGGCCGCTCCCGGTTGCTCCACCCCGTGGTGCACCTCCACATCCTCGGCCCGCGAGGGGAGGTATACCTGCAGAAACGCGGCAAACAGAAACGCTTGCTCCCCGGGAAATGGGATACGGCCGTCGGCGGGCACGTCTCCGCCGGGGAATCCATCGAGGAAGCCCTCAAACGCGAAAGCCTCGAGGAACTCGGACTTACGCGACTCACCGCGCGCTTCCTCGGCAGCTATCTCTGGGAGAATCCCCGCGAACGGGAGTTGGTGTATACCTTTCTCTGTACCTCCCGCGACAATATTCGCGTCAATCCCGCCGAGATCGAGGAAGCGCGGTTTTGGTCGCGCGCCGAGATCGAGACTCCCGCCAACGCCACCCACTTTACCCCCAACTTCCTGCACGAGTACGCGCTTTTCCTGAAACGCGCCCCGCGAGATACAAAAAGGGGAACGGATAACCGCTCCCCCATTCAAGTATGACGCGGGACAATCCCGCCTTTTCAGTACTCATCTTCGTTGAAGAAGAAATCTTCTTTCGTGGGATAATCGGGCCAGATATCCTCGATACTATCGAAAATCTCCTCCTCGTCTTCAATGTCTTGCAGGTTCTCGATTACTTCCATGGGCGCGCCTGAACGGATAGCGTAATCGATCAGTTCGTCTTTCGACGCGGGCCAGGGCGCGTCTTCCAACTTTGAGGCTAATTCCAATGTCCAATACATATATACTTAATTTAGGGTCTTTGCGCTTTCGCCGCGAATATAGACCTTATTTCAAAAAACAAAAAGCAAGCCATAAAAAAACATCTAACCCCTTCCCACCCCTCATTTTCTCTCATCTCTCCAACAAAAGGCTTTTTATCTCCCCCTCCACCCTTCCACGCGCTCCAGACGACTTCCCGCCGCCCGTTGTCGATCTCCTTTTTTTCTAAAAACCTTGCCGCCATTTGTACATGTGCCCTTACCAGGCCGGGGGGTAACGGCGGACACTCGCGTGGGGTGCAAGGGGCGGCTTACATGAAGTCGAGGCGAAGGAGTTGGGCGAGGGTGAGGTGGTATTCCTTTTCGATTTCCAGTTGGCGGAGGCGGCTGGCGTGGAAAGTGGTGAGTTCGATGAAGTAGTCGATCACGGAGAGTTGGCCGGCATCGAGAGCCTTGTTGAGAAGTTCCATGCCGCGGAGGTCGGCGAGGACGGTGGCGTAGTCGTTCCTGGCGGCGTCGAGAGAAAGCAGGCGGTCGTGGAGCTGGCGCAAGGAAGAGGTCAGGGCGAGGCGGGTCTCGCCGGTGACGGCGGCGGCAAGAGAAGCGCGAGCGCGGGAAGCCGCGACCTTGTTCTTGTTCTCGAAGAGAGGGATGGAAAGACCGATGACGACGCCGTTGGAGGCGGAAGTGCCGGGAGATGCGGCTCGCTTGTAACCGACGTCGAACTTCGGCAGGGAAAGCGCGCGGGAGAGCCTGACCTCCTGCAAGGCGATCTCTTCCTGCCCGGCAGCTTCCCCGAGGAGAGGATCGGCGGCAAGGTATTGCTCCTGCAAGCGGTCAAGAGGGGGGATCGCCCCGACGGCGGGGAAAGTCGACGGCGAGAAGTCGACTGGCAGTCCGCCGTTCAGGGCCTGCAGGCGTTCGAGGGCAAGGGCGATCGCCGATTGATTGTCGCGCACCTGCTCGCGGGCGTCGAGCGTCTCCAGTAGAATTTTGTTCAACTCCAGGCGGTTCGCGCTTCCCTGCTCGATCTTTTTCCGGTAAGCCTCCGCGAGCCGTTCGGCGTTTTGCAGTCGCGCGTCGAGGAGGGCCTGGAGCGTCCGGAGGTAGACGATCTCGATGCAATTTTGCTTGGCCTCGAGAAGCACTTGCAGTCGGGCGGCGGCGTAGCGTCGAGCGGCGGTGTTCTCCCGGAGGCGGGCCAGGTCGTTTCGCCGGGCGTATGCCGAGGGGAAGTCGATGGACTGTTTGACGGTAAGCTCGTAGCCCGCGTTGGCGTTCTTTGTCCACAACTTCTCGACGTCGGCGGTGGGGTTGGCGAGGAAATTGCCGGTGCGCGCCTCGACGCGTTCGGCCTGTAGGAGTTTCCTGGCGGCGTCGAGCGTCTTGTTGTTTTGCTCGACGCGCCGCAGCACCTCGTCGATCCCGTCCTGCGCGTTGGTGACGGTGGCGAGCGAGAGGAGGAGGGCGATGATGATGTATGTCTTATTCATGATTTACTTGTTTTTTACAAAAGATGAGGTAGGCGACGGGAACCACGTAGCCATTGAGGAGGGTGGCGCTGAGCAACCCGCCGAGGATGACTTTCGCCATGGGGCTTTGGATCTCGTTGCCGGGGAGGTCGCCGCGGAGGGCAAGAGGCACAAGGGCGAGGGCCGAACAAAGGGCGGTCATCAGGATGGGATTGAGGCGGTCGAGCGAGCCGCGCGTGACGCTCTCCAGGGGGGAGAGGCCCTCGTCCTGGAGGTGACGGTAGCGCGCGACGAGCAGTATCCCGTTGCGGGTGGCGATGCCAAAGAGGGATATGAATCCGATGATGGCCGGGATGCTGATGATGCCCGACGCGAGGGAGATGCTGGCGATGCCGCCGATGATGGCGAGGGGGAGGTTGAGCATGATGATCCAGGCAAGGGAGGCGTCGCGGAACTGGTTGTAGAGGAGCAGGAAGACCAGGAGGATGGAGACGAGCGAGGCCAGGTAGAGGGTGCGCGAGGCCTCCTGTTCGCTCTCGAACTGCCCGCCGTATTCCACGCGGTAGCCCTCGGGGAGCGTCACCTTCCGGTCGATGGCCGCGCGGATGTCCCGGACGACGCCGGCCAAATCCCTCCCGGCGACGTTGGCAGAGAGGACAATCTTGCGCTGGACGTTCTCGCGACTGATGGTGTTTGGCCCGGCGGCGGCGCGGATCTCGGCGACGTGGTGGAGGGGGATTTTCCCTTCCGGGGTGTCGATCATGAGTTCCCCGATGGTCTCGATGGTGGAGCGGCTGTCGTCGCCCGCCTTCAGGACGAGGTCGAAGTTCTTGCCGCCCTCGCGGACGCTGGAGACGGCGCGGCCGGAGAGGATGACGCTGATGAATTCGGAAAATTCGGGGAGCGTCACACCGTACTTCGCGAGCAGCTCGCGGCGGGGAATGATCTGTAACTGGGGACGCTCGACCTGCTGCTCGAGGTTGAGGTCGACGACGCCCGGGACGTCCTCGATGGCTTCTTTCATGCGCGAGCCGGTGGCGTGGAGCTTGGCGAGATCCTCGCCGAAGAGCTTGATGGCGATGTTCGCGCGGGTGCCGGAAAGCATGGCGTCGATGCGGTGGGAGATGGGTTGCCCGATCTCGACGCTGACCCCGCTTAGCGCGGAGAGCCGGTGACGAACGTCCGCCATGAAGGCCTCGCGGGAACGATCGGCAAGGATGAAGGGGGCCTCGATCTCGGAGACGTTAACGCCCAAGGCGTGCTCGTCCAGCTCGGCGCGGCCGGTTTTCCGGGCGACGGTCTGTATTTCGGGCACTTCGAGGAGGATCTCCTCGGCGAGCCTCCCCATTTTGTTGGACTCCTCGAGGGAGATGCCGGGGAGGGTGGTGCAGTTGATGGTGAGCGATCCCTCGTTGAACGCGGGTAGGAAACTGCGCCCGAGACCGGTCATCAGGACGATCGCCCCCGCGAGAAGCAGCCCGGTGACGGCAAGTACCCACGCCCTGTGGCGCAAGGCCCCGGCAAGGGTTTTCCCGTATCCCCTTTTCAGGATGCGGGGCAGGAAAGCCTCGCGCTCGGCGCCGCGAGGGGACGCGAGCATGTAGCTGCACATGACGGGCGTGAGGGTGAGGGCGACGATCGTGGAAGCAAACAGGGCCACGATAAAGGCAATGCCCAGGGGAACAAGCATCCGACCCTCCATCCCGGAAAGGAAAAAGAGAGGGAGGAAACAGGCCACGATGATGAGCGTGGAATTAAGGATGGGCATCCGCACCTCCGCGGAAGCGTCGAAAACCACCCGAAGCGAGGGATGACGCTCCCCCTCCGGCCGGGCGCGGTTCTCGCGCAGGCGCTTGTAGACGTTCTCCACGTCGACGATGGCGTCGTCGACCAGGGAGCCAATGGCAATGGCCAGCCCGCCAAGGCTCATGGTGTTGATGGTAAGTCCCAGGGCGTATAGCGCCAGGACGGCCACGAGCAAGGAAACGGGCATGGCAACAAGAGAAATGACCGTGACCCGGCCGTTCATCAGGAAGAAAAAGAGGATGACCACCACGAATAACGCCCCCTCGAGCAGGGCGTCGCGGACGTTGGCAATCGAACTCTCGATGAAACGCGACTGGCGGAAGATGTCGGCGCTGACGCGCAGGTCGCCGGGGAGCGCCTGTTGCAACTCGCGGAGGGCCTCGTCCAACTTGGCCGTCAACTCGATGGTATTGGTATTGGGCTGCTTGGTGACGGTGATGAGCACCGCCGGCGTTGTCCGCTCGGAAGCCAGGCCGAGACGGGGCGAACGGTTGCCGACCCGTATGTCGGCGATGTCGGCGAGAAGAACGGGGACGCGGTCGACGCGCTTGACGACGGCCTTCCCCAGCTCCTCGACATCTGAGGTCGAGAGGATTCCCTGGACGATGTATTCGTTCCCGTACTCGTAGTGGACGCCGCCGGTGGCGTTCTGGTTCATGCCCTCGATCGCGGGGAGCACCTCGTCGAGCGCGACGCCGCGGTACTTCATCCGCGCGGGGTCGAGCTGTATCTGGTATTCCTTGATCTCCCCGCCGATCACGGCCACCTGGGCCACGCCGCCGGTGGAAAGGAGACGCGGGCGGATCGTCCAGTCGGCAATCGCACGCAACTCCTGCAAAGAGGTCGTGTCGGCGGTCAGTCCGATGATCATGATCTCTCCCAGGATGGAAGATTGCGGGCCTAAGGTAGGGTCGCCGGCGTTCGGCGGCAAGGACTCCCGCACGACGGCCAGCTTTTCGCTGACGATCTGTCGGGCGATGTAAATGTCCGTGCCCCAGTCAAATTCTACCCAAACGACGGAGAAACCGGTGGTGGAGGAGGAACGCACGCGACGTACGCCCGCGGCCCCGTTGACCGCGGCTTCTACCGGGAAGGTCACCACGCGCTCGATCTCTTCGGGCGCCATCCCGCGCGCCTCGGTCATCACGACAACGGTCGGGGCGTTCAGGTCCGGGAAGACGTCGACCTCGACGCGGAGCGTGGTGTAGAGGCCCCAAAGCAGCAACACCGCGGAGGCCAGGAGGACGAGCGGGCGGTTGTGAAGCGAGTAATTGATGATTTTATTTAACATATCCGTTCTCTTGAATGTGTTGATTTAATGAGCGTGACCGTGTGGGATGGGTTGGCCCGCGGCCATCTTGACCTGGTATGCCCCCAGCGTCACCACGCGGTCACCGGGTTGCAGGCCCCGCGTCACTTGTACCTCTTTCCCGTCAGCAGCGCCGAGCGCGACCTCCTGCTTGCGGTATTCCTCCTCGTCAACCTGGACGTAGACGTAGAAGTTGCCCATCTCGTTGGTCAAGGCCGCGAGGGGGATGACGAGGGCGTTCTCGATCGGGGCAGAGATCAGGAAGACCTCCGCGAAGGCGCCGGGAATAAGGCCTTCCCGGTTGTCAAACTCAAAGGATACAGGGATGTAGAAGGAGTTCTCCCCGGAACTTTTCCCGCGGGAGAGGACGCGGCCGTTTAACTCCGAGAGAGTGTGGACGCGCCGATCGTAGGAGGTGCGGAAATGGGCCGTGGTGATCTGCCCGAGCGCCGGGTAGTGCCCCTGCGACACCTCGGCCCGAAGCACCAGTCGCCGGTCTTGGGCGACGGTGGCCAGGGGCTGGCCCGCCGCGACGTATTCCCCCGCCTTGACCCGGATGTTCTTGAGGTATCCCGTTAAGGGGGAGGAGATGCTTATCCCCGCCGCCGTCTGACGATCGGCAATGGCCTCGAAAGCAAGGCGGGAGGTCTCGTATTCCAGACGGGCTTTCTCGTATTCTTGCCTGGAGATGATGTTGTCTTCGATCAACGCTTCCGCCCGCTCGAAGGCTTGCCGGGCGACCTCGTGAGCGGCTTTCGTGCGGGAGTAGTAGTCCCCCTCGGCAATGGCTCGGGTGGAGAGTTGGAAGAGCGACTCGCCCTTGTTGACGCTCTTTCCCTCGGCAAGGCTCGATGGGAAGGAGATGATCCCGTGGCTGGTGGCCGCGACAATCGCTTCTTCCCCGGTAGCCGGCAGGATCTGCCCGCTGGTCTTGATCACCCGGTGAAAGGCGGTGGGTTGTATCTCTTGCACAGCAAAGGGAATCTTGGCTGCCTGCTCGCGGGTGAACGAAATGACGTCGCCGCGATCGTGATTTTCTTCTTTTTCTGTCTCTTTTCGCGCGGGTTCGCTGTCTTTGCATCCCGCGAACGCGAGGCTCGCGACGAACGAGCAATATAATAGATGGAGTTTCATGCTAATTGATTTGAGTGGAATGGATGATAATTGGGGTTCGATACAGGAAATCGAGGGGTGTCTCTGTGCCATTTTGGGCCGTCCCCAGTCCAATTGGGGATGGCCCCAATTCAATTGGGGTCGTCCCCAATTCAATTGGGGTTAACCCCAATTCAGTTGGGGTCATCCCCAATTCAATTGGGGTCGTCCCCAATTCAATTGGGGTCGTCCCCAATTCAGTTGGGGTCGTCCCCAATTCAATTGGGGTTAACCCCAATTCAG
>JAIROI010000118.1 GCA_031257615.1 Odoribacteraceae bacterium | reverse complement strand
GGTTTCGCGGCAACCAATCCACAACTGTTGAACGGTCGCCGCGGTTTCGCGGCAACCATTCAACAACCGTGGAACGGTTGCCGCGATTTCGCGGCAACCATTCAACAACCGTGGAACGGTTGCCGCGATTTCGCGGCAAAATATCGAGGGGGTCGGGAGGGGGTTCGCGCCGTCGCGCCGAGCTGTCGACGGGGGTCGGGAGGGGGGTGTAGTCGACGGGCTGACCTCGGAGGAGGGGGTGCGAGTTGTCGGAAAAAAGAGAAGGAGACGCGACGCGCGTCTCCTTCCCCGTGTAATGTATGGTTTTCTTCTACTCGCTTCCCCGCCAGCTTACGTTGACGATCTTGACGAATTGTCCTGCCCATTTCTTGAAGTCGGGGAGGGGGGTGAGGGTTGCTTGCCCGATGGTATTGATCGAGTACTTGGTCAGCGTTCCTCCCGCGGCGGGGTTATAGGTGGCGACGTAGAGGTGATCGGCAGTCGGATTCACCTCGCGGTCGAACTCGAGCATGGTGATGGGATCGTCGTTGCCGGTATTCACGCGGTAGACGCTCTCGTTGCCGGGATTGTAGTCGTAACAGTAGAGTTTCCCGTCCGCGGCGACAAAAAAGAGCAGGGGACGGTTGGACGCGAACGCCCTCAAGCGCGCGTTGTCAATTCCCCTTGCCTCGGGAATCACCGCGTAGCAAGCGCGTTTCTTGGGAGGGTTCCCGTTAGCGTAGAACTTGTAGATGTAGGTGGCGTCCCCGGCGTCGCTGTGCATGATGGCAAACGAATTGCCGTTGGGGGAGCTGCCCTCGATGTCCCGCGTGTTTTCGCCGTAGACGAGCGTTCGCCCGGTGCCCTCCTGGTTCCAGGGGAAGGGGTCGGCAGGGTCGTCGACGAGCGCGACGGAGTTGTTGTTGGTCGGGGAAACGTAGACGAGGAAGCGCTCGTTGCGCGTGTCGTACCAGACAACGCCGCTGAGGGAGTTCAACGAGTAGAAAAGGTGGGGGCTTGCCGGGAAGTAGGTGAAAAGATCGTTGGCCAGGCAGTTGACGGGAAATTCGTAGATCGCGCCATAGATGCTGACCCAATTGGCATAGAGATTGGCGTCGTCGGCGACGAAAAACCGGTGGCTGTTCTGCCCGGTGTCCCCGTTACTTTGCTTGACGCGCGGCGCCATGTTGATGATGTTCAAGGGCGGCGTGCGGGGGGTGAGCATCCACGAGTTGAGGGTATTCTCGGCGGAGGAGCGCAGGGAATAGCGATCGATCCAGTAGGAGCCGTCGTCGGTGAGCAGCCATATTCTCCGGGTGTCGGAGCCTCCGGTGTTCCCGGTATGGAAGACGTCTCGCGGCCCGCGGAGGTCGGGGAGGTTGCTGTTGGCGAGGAGATCGGGATAGAAGAGTGTATCCTGCCCGGCGAGCATGGCGAGGAACTGCACGCGTACCTTCCCGGCGGGGTCCTCGCCGACGAGGAGCAGCCCGCGCCCGTGATAACTCGCGACGTTGAAGGTGGTAGCGGCTTTCCACAACATGCCGGTCTCTTTGTCGACGACCCGCAGGCGGAGGTTGTAGAGATCGATGGGTAGGGAGGCCTGCCAGTGGAGCGCGCGCTGTCGCCCGATGGTGTCCACTCGTCCGAGCAGTTTCTCGGAGATCCAGAGATAGGCGTAGCGCGGGTCGTCGGGGTCGCCCCCGTCGGACAGGGTGATGGTGGGGTTGATGTCGAGGAATCCGACGTCCATCATGACGGAGTATGAGTCTTCGATGCCGTCGATGGTCATCTCGACGATCTCGCGGTAGTTGTAGTTTCCGAGGTCCTCGTTGTTGCAGGCGATGGCGGCGGCGAGGAGGAGTGTGGCGGGTATGCAGATTCTTTTCATGGTCGTTGTTTTTTATTGCCAGTAATCGATGTAGACGCCGTCCCAGGGGATTCCGGCGTAGCTTTTCCACGGGCATCCGCTTGCCCACATCAGTCGTCCGTCATCCTCGGTGATGGCGCGGCCTGCCTTGTACTCGGCGATGAGGTAGTCGGCGAGTCGTCTTCCGAGGAGGGTCTGTATGCCCATAGTCATCGGGGGCGAAGTCATGAAGTCGACGTACGCGTACTCGGAGATGGAGGTGATCACCTGGAATTTCTTGCGGGTGAAAGCGCCGAAGACGTTAAACTCGGGGTTTCCCGCCTCGTACTGGTAGAATCCCCCCATCCACTGCGCGGGCTGGACGAGGACGTCGTTGACGCGGATGATGTGTTTGGACGCGTCGAAGCCCTCGTAGATCGTGCCGTCGGTGAGGTCGACGGGCGCGCCCCATGAGGGGAAAGTGAGGCGGAAATGGTCGTTCTCGACAAGCCGTATTCCTATCTTGACGACGTCGGTAGCCATTGCCGGCGTCCTGTGGAGGACGATGGGGAGGTACGCGACGGTCATTCCGGCCGGGATGATTCCCCCGGCGGGTATGGCCTCGTGGTCGACGCCGGAGACGGCGGTGGTGGAGTCCGCGTAGGGAAGAAGCAGGAAGGGGCGGTCGTAGGATTTGGTTTCCCCGGTGGCCATGATTTTGATGTTGACGGTGTGGGTGTCTTCCTCGATTTTGACAAACTCGACGTCGGTGTAGGGGGAGTATGGCCAGCCTTTTTCACTGCCGGCGGCTCGCCCTGCCTGTACGGCGAAGTAGACTCCCTCGACGCCGCTGTAGGAGATCATCTCCCGCTCGCAGGCGATCGAGAGAGAGGCGATGATAACTATGATGGAGTAGACGTTTTTCATGGTGATGGTGTTTTAGTTTCGTTGTTCGGTTTCGCTTTCGGGGATGGGTACGACGTACTGGTGCGGGAGCATGGTGATCGTCCTCCCGGCCTGGTACTGGGAGGCGTCGGGAATGGTCTGGATGACCTCCGCGAGCCTCTTGTAGAAGTAGAACATCTGCCCCTCGCCGAGGAACTCCCGTCGGAACTCGGCCGCAACGTTGGTCATTCGCTCCGTCTCGGACGCGGAGAGGAGGAGCGTCGAGCATGCCCTTTTTTCCCTGAGCGCGTTGAGCCAGCGGTCGGCCTCCTCGAGGGATGGATCGCACTCGGCGGCGATGAGGAACATCTCGCTGAGTCGCACGAGGGGGATCATCGCGCGGAACTTGTCGGAGGCCGCGCCGGTCGCCACCTTTTCGTACTTGCGGAAGTAGTTGAACTTGTCGCTGCCGTCGATTTTCGTGTACACGCCCCACCAGGTGCGATAGCGGATGTCGCTGTTGTCCGCGTAGAGTTCCGAGAGTCTCCCCGTGTAGAGGGTATTATGGTTCTGGAATGGGAACGTGAGGAAGTCATTCGCGGGGAGTAGCGGGAGGAACAACGGGTCGAAGACTTCGGCCTCGATGTGCCGGTCGTAGGCGGCGAACATGACTTCGGTGGAGAAGACGCGGTCGGGTTCCGCGGTGTTCGTCGCCGCGGCGATGGCGACGAACGGGAAGAGTTCGTTGCCGGGTTGTTGCACCTCGTTGATGATAGCGGTGGCGTGGTCGAAGGCGGCGGTTTTGTTCCCGCTGTACAGGAGGGCGCGGGCGAGCAGGGCCTTGACGGCGTAGTAATTCATCCTGTACTGCCGGTAGCGCAATGAATTGTCCCCGTCGGCAGCGGAGGAGTTGGCGACGCCATTCTCGAAGATGGGATCGGATTCCTCGAGCAGTCGCGCGGCCTCGTTCAGGTCGGCCAGGAGCAACTCCATGACCTCCCTGGCCTTCTTGACGGGGGAGACCTCGAGGTTGCTGTTGGTGACGTAGGGGATGCTCTCCTGCTCTTTGTCCGTGGAGTAGACCGGCCCGTAGAGTCGCAACAGGTCCAGGTGCAGGAAGGCGCGAAGCGCGAGGGCCTCTCCCTTGACAATCCCGTGCCAGGGGGCGGGGAGCAGCGGGTTTTCGTCGCCGCACTGGTCGATGATGATGTTACAGTTCACGATGAGGTAGTAGGCTTGCTTCCAGTAGTTGCTAAAGGCGGCGAGCGTGACGTCGTTCGCGGTGTACCTGTACTGGCTGTATGCCCCGTTGAAGTTTCCGTTTCCCTTGAAGTACTGTCCCATCAACTCGAGCGGGCCGAGGGTAAAGCGTCCGTAGATGGCCCTGTTGGAAAGACCGGTGTAGACGCCGTTGAGGGCCTTGAGGAAACCGTCCCTGGACTCGAAGAGCATCCTCTCGGAGACCCTGTCGGAGGGTTTGACGTCAATCCATCGCTCGCACGAGCAGGCGAGGAGGAGAAGGAGGAGAAGGAGGGAATAGAGTATGATCGTATGTTTCATGGTGATTACGCTTTTACGTGTTTGTGTTTAGAACCTGATCCCCGCGGAGAGGGAGAGCGAACGGGCGAAGGGATAGTCGATGCCCCGCTCGTTTTTTACGGTGGAAACGCGGAAGATGTCGTTCATGTACCCGCGGACGGTCAGGCCGGAGGCCCCGACGCGCCGTAACCAGGGGGCCGCGGACTCGTAGCCGAACGATATTGATTCCCCGGCGAGGAGGTTGTCGTCCATCACGAAGCGGGAGGACATCTTCGGCTCTTCGTTGATGGCGATGGAGCGGAACTTGGCGTTGTCCCCGGGCTGTTTCCAGCGGTCGTACAGCGCGCGCTTGTCCTGGTTCAGGTAGAGATTCGAGCCACCGACGACCTCGACCTTCTCGAAGAGAGTCTCCATGAATATTTGCCCGCCAAACCGGTAGCGGAAGTTGAAGGAGAGGGAGAAACCCCGGTAGCGGAACGTCGACCCGAAGGCTCCCTCGACGGTTGGCCTGCTGTTGCCGACAACGACCTCGTCGTCGGGGTTGTAGAGGAACGTCTCGTACCCGTCTTTCGTCAGGAAGACCTCCCGTCCGGTGCCGGGATCGACGCCCAGGGACTGCACGGCCCAGAGATCGCTGGGACTGCCCCCGTCGCGATAGCGGGTGAGGGTGCGTCCCTGGTTCTCGATGTTGAACTTCTTCAGGGCGTCGCCCATGCCGCCGTATTCCTCGGAGATGTGTCGCGCGTTCGCGTTCCATTGCCAGTTGATGGTGTTGCTTTTGATCGCGACGAAACTCGCGCTGAGGGTGAAACCTCGCGTGACCTGACTTCCCGCGTTGCGCGGTACCGCAGCCCCACCGGTGGAGGGCGGGATACCGACGTACACGAGGAGGGGGTTTGTTTTCTTGTGGAAGTAATCCGCGTTCAGCCGTATCCTGTTATTCAGGATGGCGAGGTCGAGGCCGTAATTCCTGTCGAGGGTCTTCTGCCACTCCAATCCCTCGTTGGCAAAGGTCTTGACGGTCATGGCCGGGCCAAAGGGATTCGCGTTGCCGAAGTTGTAGCCGTAGACGCGGATGGAGATGTAGTCGTCGAAGTTCTGGTTTCCGGGATTACCGACGGAGAAGCGCAGCTTGAACATGCTCACTTTCCCCCGCGCGAGGGATCGGAAGAAGGCCTCGTTGTGGAGGTTGTAGGCAACGCCCACGGACCAGGTGTCGGCGAAATGTCGATCAACGCCGAAGACGGAGGAGCCGTCCGAGCGGTAGTTGGCGTCGATCATGTAGCGGTCGTCGTGGGAGTATCCCGTGTTGAGGAAGAAGCTGGCGGAGCGGCGCGCGGGATCGGAGAATGCCGGCATGTTGTCCTCGTACCTCATGGCGGCGGAGGGGCGAGAGAGGACGTCGTCGACAAAGCCGGTGACGGTGTACCCGCCGGAGCTGGAGGTATTCTCGCTGAAGTTAAACCCGGCGATGGCATTGACGCGGTGCTTGTCGTTGATGAGCTTCCCGAAAGTCGCGCTGGCGTCCCCGTTGTAATAATAGGCGCTGCTGTTGGTCGCGGTATAGGAGCCTCGCCGGTCACTCTCCAGTCCCGCGAAACTCGTATGGTTGGGTGAGATGAACTTGTCTCCTTTCTCCGCGCTCTTGCCGACGCCCAGGCGCACCCGCGCCTGGATGTCCGGGGTGGCCCGCCAGATCAGCTCGAAGCGGTTGCTGAAGGCAAACGCGACGGTGCGGTCGAAGCTCTCCTGCTCCATATCCCAGAGGGGATTGTAGTAAGACACGTAGCCCACCGGGGAGAGCAGCATCGGCGGCTCGCCGTTCTCGTCGTACTTCCGGAAATAGGGGTTGGCGCGGGCGAACCGCGAGAAGGCGACCTTCTCGCGTTCGGCTACCGTGTTGTCGATATCCAGGGTGTTGTTTACCGAGAAGGAGCCGCGCCGGTACATCAGTCGCACGTTCCCGTTCACCACTTCCCGGTTGGAGCCTTTCATCATGCCGCGCGTGTTCCCGTAGGAGATACCCGCGCCGTAGCGCATGTACTCGTCGCCGCCTTCGGCGAAGACATGGTGTCTGTCCGTGACGGTGGAACGGAGCGGGTCGAGCAGCCAGTAGGAGTCTACCCCGCGCAATATCTCCCGGTATATCTGGTAATAGTTCGGCTCGTAATAGCTCTCGGCGGGGACATTCCCGTCGGCGTCCGGTCCGCCGAACCCGCCGGCAAGTCGTTCGAAGGTCAACTTCTCTTCGGCGTTCATCAGGTTGTAGTCCGACAGGTCGGCCCAGTTGAAGGAGAAGTTCCCGTTGTAACTGATCTTCACGCGGCCGGCCGCGGGCTTGATGGTCTCCACGACAACCACGCCGTTCGCGGCCTTCGACCCGTAGATGGCTGTCGAGGCGGCGTCTTTCAGGATCGTGATGCTCTCGACGCGATCCATGCTCAGGTCGTTGATCACGGCCAGCGTGGACTCGAAGCCGTCGAGGATAAAGAGCGGTTGGTTCGGGTCGGCGCCGAACTCCTCCGTCAGGCCGATCACGCTGCTTTTCCCGCGGATCTCGATATCCGGCAAACGGTTCGGGTCTGATCCCCATTGATTGTTCTCGATGATCGCGAAGGAGGGATCCAGCGAGCGCAGGCTTTGCAGCACGTTCTGGTTGCTCACCATCTTCAGTTCCTCCCGGCCGAAAGTGGCGGACGAGCCGGTGAAGTCTTCCCGCCGGCGGCTGAAGATCCCGGTGACGACCACGTCCTCCAGGTTCAGGTTGTCCTCTTTCAGGACGACGTCCAGCGTCTCCTGCCCCGCGTACGCCACCTCGCGCGTTTGCATGCCGATGAAGGAAAACACCAGCACCGCGTTGTTCATCTCCGGGAACGAGAGCGAGTAGCGTCCGTTCGCGTCCGTGGAGGCGCCCAGCGAGCTTTCTTTCAGGCGCACGTTCACGCCGGGCAGCGGGAGATTTTTCTCGTCGGTCACCACCCCGCTGACGCGCGCCATCTTCACTTGTTGTTGTTGGCGCGGGGATCTCACGACGCGGATGATCACGATGTCGTCGTCGATCACGTACGACAGCCCCGTGTGTTCGAGACAGCGGTCGAGCACGTCCTCCACGGCCGCGTCTTTCACGGAGAGGGTCACGCGGGGTAGTTGGCTCACCGCGTCGCTGTCGTACACGAAGGTGTAGTTACTGATCCGGCGAATCTGCCTGAAGACTTCGGCCAGGGAGACGTCCCTCACCGAGATGTCCATCTTCCCGCCCTGGGCGAAGATGGCCCCGTTCAAGTTAAAGGAGCACGCGAACAAGAGAACAATCCACGTTTTCATGATGATCAACATTCGAGGTAATTTCAGAAACCCGAAACTACCCGGGTCCTCGTTTTTTTTCATACTTTTGTAAATGACGTTAAACAATGTGTGCCCCGCGAGGGTGCACGATTTAATTCACCGGGAGCGGATCGCGCGGCAACGCGAGACGCTCCTTTTCTTTTACTCTTCGACCAACACCCTGTTCCCTTCTATCGAGAAGCGCACGCGGCCCGTCTTCTCGATCTTCGAAAGCACGCTGGCTATATTATCATACCGTTTGATCTCCACCGTGAAGCGGGCGCCGGCGGCAAGCGGGTCGTTGTACGCCACCTCCACGTCGTACCACCGCGCCAGTCGCCTCATGATCGTCTCCAGTGGGGCCTCGGTGAACGTGAAGAAGCCGCGCGTCCATTCCACCGCCTCCTCGGCGCGCACTTCCGCGACGCGCACCTCCCCGTCACTGACGCTCGCCTGTTGTCCCGGGCGCAGGAGTTGTTCCCGCGTCCCGGCAGAAAGCTGCAGGCTGCCGTTTACCAGGGTCGCGATCACCGGCTCGCCGGGATAAGCCTCCACGTTAAACAGCGTACCGAGCACGCGCAGCGTCACCTCCCCCGTCCGCACCATGAAGGGTTGGCCCTCCCGCGCGGCCACCTCGAAGCACGCCTCTCCCTGCATCTCCACCGTCCGCGTCGCGCCGTCGAAGTGCACCGGGAAGGTGATACGCGAACCGGAGTTCAGCCACACCCGGGTGCCGTCCGACAGCATCAACTCGTACTCCCCGCCGCGCGGCACGATCACCGCGTGGCTCTCCGCCGGGAGCGACTCCTCGCCCTCGTACAGCAACCGGTTGTCGCGGGCCACGACCCGTCCGCCGCCTGCCGCGAAGAGAACGCCGCTGGAACTGTCCGAGATCTCCACCTGCTGCCCGTTGCCGAGCACCAGCGTCGCCACGTGGCGTTTCGCGATCTCCTCTCCCGGCATCCCCGCGAGCCTGCTCCCCTCCTCCCGCGAGAAGTAATAGTACATCCCCGTCGCCATCGCGCCGGCCAAGACTGCTGCCGCGGCAGCGCGCCGCCATCCTCTTGTCAGGCGTCTTGCTCTTGTCTTTCGTTTGAAATCGCGCCACTCCCGCTCCGCGTCCACTTCCTCGCGCGCGCCGATCTCTTGTTTCAGTCGGCGCGCGACGCGTTCATGTTCCCGGCGATTTCTCGCGGAGGCGGCTTTCCACTCCTCCAGTTGTTGTTGTTCATCTTCCTGGAGGCTGCCCGCGATCTCTTTCGCGATCAAGCGGGCGACAAGGTATCTTTCTTCTAATCGATCCATGTTTTTTCGCGCATTTGCCGGTATAACGACCGACAAGCGAAAGGGGGTGAGTCGCTCCGTTTATTTTTATACATTCGCGATCGCGACGTCTCAAGGAATCGGGCGCGCCCGAACAGCGAGTAATGATATGTTGACAGAAAGTGATCGTTTCAAGTCTTTTTTCCGGGAACACCTGGAGACCATCTACCGCTTCGCGCGCGGGTTCACGGGAAACGCCGACGTGGCCCGCGACGTGGCGCAGGAGGCTTTCATCCGCTTGTACGAAAGAAGGAGCGACTTCGCATCAAGGGAAAAGGCCAGGTCGTTTCTCTACACCACCGCCAAGAATAGCTGCCTCGACTACCTGAAACACCGCAAAGTGGAGCAACAGTATCTCATGGAGCAGCCCAGCGACGAGGAACGCGCGGAGAACCTCGAGGAGGAGTTCCTGCACGAGGTCACCTACCAGGAAACGCTACGGATTCTCCGCGCCGCCATCGAGAAACTCCCGCCCCGTGGACGCGCCATCATCCTGCACAGCATGAACGGGAAGACCAATACCGAGATCGCCGAGGAAATGCAAGTCTCCGTGAACACGATCAAGACACTCAAGAAATCAGCCTACGCCACGCTCAGGGAACTCCTGACCGCAAGATGATCTCCACCGAACAGAGCTTATAAAGCCGCATAGCTGCCACATTTTCATAGACAGCACCCCCAAGAACCACAACATGCCGTCAATCACCACGCTCTACACTCTACACTCTGCACTCTGCACTCTACACTACTCGCCCCATGCTGCTGCATAAAAAAGATTCCGCTATAAAAAGCCGTCCCCGGATATTTCCTTGCCAAGCCGGAGCTGCGTAGCTGCCTAACCTTTATCTGCGGCTGCCTCAGGCTGCCGCGTAGAAAAAAGATTCCATTGAAGGGCTGTGTAGCAGCCCAATCTTTGTAGGCAGTAGCCTA
>JAIROI010000070.1 GCA_031257615.1 Odoribacteraceae bacterium | reverse complement strand
AAAACAAACCCCGGACTCGTCATGGAACTCGTCCGCCGCCACTTCTACTGCGGCTGAGACCCGACATGCCGGAAATTAATCACTCGATACCATAACACAATGAAACAAATGATGCTTATCATCGCCCTGACACTGACCGCGTGGCAGGCAACAGGACAAGACAACCGGCAGTATATCGTGAAAGTGGGCGACCCGGCCCCCGACATCGAACTGATCTCCCTCGACGGCTCCCGACAACGACTCGGCGACCTGCGAGGCCGCGTCGTGATGCTTCAATTCACGGCCAGCTGGTGCGGGGTATGCCGCCAGGAGATGCCGCACATCGAACGCGACATCTGGCTCAAGCACAAATCAAACCCCGCCTTCCGCCTCTACGGCGTCGACCTCAAGGAATCGAAGGAAGTCACCGAGAAGTTCGCCGCCGACATGCATATCACCTACCCCCTCCTGCTTGACCCCGAAGGCAAGGCTTTCTACGCCATCGCCGAACAGGGCGCCGGCGTCACCCGCAACGTCATCATCGACCAACAAGGCAACATCGCCTTTCTCACCCGCCTCTACGACAAGCAGGAATTCTCCCAAATGATCGCGGTGATCGAAAAACTCCTCCTCTCCAAGTAACAACACCCGTCGCGCGTGGCGATGTTCGAGGGAGTGGATTACAGGGAGTTGATAGAGATGTTTTCCAGGGACTTCGCAAAGGTCTCGTCGGAACGAAGGAAGATGGGGTAGAAGCCGGCGTTGTCCATGACGTGACGAGCAATGTAAGACTTGATGCGGTTGTCAAGCAAGGCGCGAGAGACGCGGATGTCCGCGTCGTTGCGCCTGATCCCGCGAGTCGTCGCGTAAGCGACAAAGTCGTCAACGAGGTGGAATGAAGAGAGGTAAGCGAGCACCGAGTCGACGTCGTTTGTGCCGGCAAGACGCGACCGGTGACGATCCATGAAATCAATCGAGAAGTCGTAAAGGACGTACGCGCGGATGACGTCCGAGAGGTAGCGGGTGTTTCCGGCGGTGTCGACGGGGACGAAAATGTCGGGCATGATGCCGCCCCCGCCATAGACGGCGCGCCCGCCGAGGGTGGTGAATTTCAAGTTCTCGTCGAAGATGATGCTGTCCTTCTCGGAGAGTTCGCCGCGCAGGACGCGCTGGTAGATGTCGCTGTAGTATTTTTCCTTACCCTCGTCGTAGGGACGTTGTATGGAGCGTCCGGAGGGGATGTAGTAGCGGGCCACGGTGAGGCGTAACGCGGAGCCGTCGGGGAGGAGTCGCTGTTCTTGCACGAGTCCCTTGCCGTAGGAACGTCGGCCGACGATCAGTCCCCGGTCGTTGTCCTGGATGGCGCCTGCAAATATCTCGCTGGCCGAGGCGCTGAGTTCGTCGATCAAGACAACGAGCTGGATGTCTTTGTACCTGCCGCGTCCGTTCGAGCGGTATTCCTTGCGGGGGGAGGCGTTCCCGAGGGTGTAGAGCATGAGGCAGTCGGGGGGGAGGAACTCGTTTACCATGTTGAGGGCGACGGCGAGCACGCCTCCCTCGTTGCCTCGGAGGTCGATGATCAGTTTTCGCGCTCCTTTTTCGGTCAGTCCGTCGATGGCTTTGGTCATTTCGGAGAGGGCGTTCATGTCGAAGATGGAGATTTTGACGTATCCCGTGGTGTCGTTGGGCATGAACGCGACTTCGACGCTCTTTAGCGGGATGCTGCCTCGGGTGATTTGCTTGACGAGGGGGGCATTGGCTCCCGGCCGGTGGATTGTCAATCTCACTTTGGTGCCGATTTCTCCCCTCATCATGCCCATGATGTCGTCGGAGATCAGGCGTTTCCCGGCGACGATGGAGTCGTCTACCCGGACGATGCGGTCGCCGTCGCGGATGTCGCCGGCCTCGGAGGGTCCGTCGGGTATAACCTTGATCACGACCACGGTGTCCCTGTATTTGTAGAACTGTATTCCGATGCCACCGAAGTTCCCCATGATGCTTTCGTTGGTGCGCTGCATGTCCTTGGCCGGGATGTAAACCGTGTGTGGGTCGAGGTCGTGGAGCAGCGCGGGGATCGCCACCTCTTCTTCGAGTCGGGCGACGTCGACGCTGTCCACGTACGAGTGGGCGATCATGCCGAGAATCCAGTCCAACTTGCTGCCGCTGAAGGGCAGGTGGCCCGTTGTCTGTTGCCGTTGCTTGACGGCGGGGGCGATGACGATTCCGATGACAACCGCCAGCGCTATCGCGACGGGCAGTAAGGCGGTCTTGAGTGTTTTATTGTTCATACGATGTATTTATGTCAATCAGTAATACTTCTATGCCGGCGGCGCGGAGCAGTTTCAGGCCGTCGTCGCTGCGGTAGTCTTCCGAGTAAACCACGCGGCGGACGCCCGCCTGGATGATCAGTTTGGCACACTCGATGCAGGGGGAGGAGGTCACGTAGAGCGTTGCTCCCTGGCTGCTGTTGTTGGACTTGGCTACTTTCGTGATCGCGTTGGCTTCCGCGTGGAGGACGTAGGGTTTCGTGCGGTTTTCCTCGTCCTCGCACACGTTTTCGAAGCCCGAGGGGGTGCCGTTGTAGCCGTCGGAGATGATCGCGCCTTCCTTTACCAGGAGCGCTCCCACTTGCCGTCGGCGGCAATAGGAGTTTTCGGCCCATATCCGGGCCATTCTCAGGTAGCGTCTGTCTAAGAGGAATTGCTTGGACATGCGTCACTTCTTGCGTTCAGTCAACTCGCGCACCACTTCCCGGAAGACCTCTTTGAATTCTTCCTTCACGCTAAGTCTGTCGAGGCTCTCGCGGCTCTCGCGGATGTAGTCGCTGATTTTCTGCTGCGTCAACTCTCCGACGTTCAGGCGGTCGTAGAGCGCGGTCACGGCCCGGATTTTCTTTTTCGGTTCGCAGTCCTTTGTCGCAAGCCACCTTGTCAACTCCTGCCAGGTCTTCCCTTTCTCCGCGCGGGCCAGTTCCAGGGCCTTCACGAGCAGGTAGCTCTTTTTGTTTGTCACGATGTCTCCGCCGATGCTCTTGCCGAACTCGTTGACGTCGCCGTACACGTCTAAGTAGTCGTCCTGCAGCTGGAAGGCTTGCCCGAGGAATCCCCCCAGTTCGTAGAGCGCCGCGCAATCTTCCTCCGGCGCCCCGGCGATCAGCGCCCCGTGACGGAGGCTGCCGGCGATCAGCACGGAGGTTTTCAGGTGGATCATCTTCAGGTATTCTTCCTCCGAAACGTCGTCGCGCGTCTCGAACTCCATGTCGTATTGCTGTCCCCGGCAGACGTCCATGGCCACTTGATTGAAGCCGTCGATGCCCCGTCGCAGGTAGCGGTCGTCGCAGTACTCGATGTAGCGGTAGGCGGTGATCGCGGCGGCGTCTCCGCTGAGGATGGCCACGTTGCGGTTCCACTTTTTGTGCACCGTCAGCCGTCCCCTTCTCAGTCGCGCGTTGTCCATCACGTCGTCGTGCAGTAGCGTGTAGTTATGGAATATCTCGATGCCGATGGCCGGCTTCAGGGCTTTCTCCACGTCGTCGCGGTAGAGGTTGTAAGCCAGCAGGGCCAGCAGCGGTCTCAGGCGTTTGCCCCCGTCCTCCAGCATGTAAATAATGGGATCGTAGAGCGATCGCGGTTCGCCCGCGTACTCTTTTTTCTCCAGTTCTCTCCGGATCATCTCCCTCAGTTCATCAATCGTGTGCATGGTATATTGTTTAATGGCCGCCAAGGTAGGAAAAAATACGTTACGGCCAAACGACCGTCACGCGGGCGGGAAAGACCCACCGGGGATCGCCCCGTTTCTTGAAAGAGTCGACGAGGTGCGCGGACAGTCGCGACGCTTTCCCGCTGAAGAGCGCGCGCCCCCCGGCGATCACCTTCACCGGCTGATCCAGGTCGACCATCGCGTCGTTCAGGTGAATGGTCACCCGCTGGTAGTCGCTCTCGATGATCGTGAAGGTATTTCCCTCGCGCTCCACCACGAGCCTCGCTCCCTCGCGCGCCTCCTCGATGGGCACGGAGAGCCAGTAGAAGTCGTCCCGCGGGACGTCGCCCTGCTCCCACGCCACCCGCGCCGGCAGTGGATCTCTCTGGAAAGAGGCCATCCAGGAGACCGCCAGCGTGTCCTGGTGATCCATCCAGTGTCCCTTGCCGGCCACCACGCGCGTCTCGTGGCGGTAGCCCCCCGGGTCGAGCCGCGCCAGGCTATCCACGCGTCGACCGAACTTCGCGGCCTCCTCGTTTCTCTTGTACGCCGCGTCCTTTTCCCCGACCCAGAGCATGAAGCCGATGTTTCGCAGGTTCACCGGCGACGCGCTGCCGGGGTGTCCCGCCATCATCGACGCCGCCGCCCACCGGTCGGCCATCCGGGGCGCCAGCCGGTAAACCCCATCGCCCCCTGCCGAGTAGCCCATCAGGTAGACCTTGTCGGGGTTCACCCCCTCCTCGACCACCGCCAGGCGAATCAGCAGGGTGAAAAGCGTGTCCACGTGCGGCTGAAACCACATATTCCATGCGTCCACCGCTGCCCGGGGCGTCGCGTAGACCCCCTCGGCGGGCGCGTACAGCCGGGCCTGGTTGCGCCACTGCCCGTCGTTGATATCCTTCCGCGTGTTGCCGCCCCCGTGCATCGAGATGTACAGCGACCGCCCACCGGCGGGCGTCTCCCCGAAGACGCGGTATTCGAACGGCATAGCGTACGGCCCGTGGACGATCCGCCTGTCATGCCACTCCTTCCCGCGCGCCCGCCGGAAGGCCTCTTGTTCTTGTTGGATCACGGCCAGCGTTGCCCTCGCCGCCTCTTCGCGGGAGAGCGGTTTCTGGCCGGAAGCGAAAAGCGCGCACGTCATCAGGCACGCGAATAGTACTCTTTTCATCTTTTTCTCAGGATTGATTTAACAATTACAACCACCGGAAGATGTTCCCTCCGGACGGCGTACAGCAGAAACGCGCCGCAGAGCAGCGCCCCCAGCGGGTATCTCACCCAGGTCGCGCACCCCCCGGCAAGCAGGCCGGCGCCGCACAACAACGCCCCGACAAGCGCGTACTCCCCGATCCGCCGCAGGTCGTACGGCACCGGGTAATACCTCCGGTTGAGCGCGTAACTCACCACCACCATCACCGCCTCGCAAGCCAGCCGCGTCGTCGCCGCCCCCGTGTAGCCCAGCGCGGGTATGAGCAGCAGCCCCGCGCCGATCGTGATCGCGAGACCCGACAGCGTGATCACGATCCCGATCGCCGTCCGGTTGGCTTGCTTGTACCAGAACGAGAGGTTGAAGACGATCCCCGACAGCACGTTCGAGGCCAACACCAGCGGCAGGATCTTCATCCCCCCCCGGAACTCCTTGCCGAGCAGCAACGCGAAGGCGTCCGCGAACAGCGTGATGCCGAGGAACAACCCCACGGCCACGATCGCGAAGTATTTCATCGCCGCCGCGTTCACCCGCTCGAACTCCTCCCGCTTGAAGCCGGAGAGCAGGTAAGGCTCCAGCGCGTAACGGTATACCTGCACGAACAACGGCAGGATCACCCCGATCTTCACCACCGCCCCGTATACCCCCAGCGTCGCCAGCGCTGCGTCCGCCGGCATCAGGTATTCGATCATCAACCGGTCGATAAACTCGTTGGCCGTGCCCGCGATCCCGCCGGCAAGCAGCGGCGCCGAGTAGACAAGCACCGGGCGCAACACCCGCCACGAGAAGCCCGGACGACCACTCCCCGGCATCCGGCAAAGAAACGCGAACGTCACCAGGCTCGCCACCAGGTTGGCCACGAACACGTAGCCCGGCTTGAAACCCTCGTCCCACCCTTGCGACAACAGCGGGAGCGCGCTGTAAAGAAACACGCACAGGGCAGCGTTGACCACCACCGATATCACCTTCAACACCACGAATCTCCCCGCCTCCCCCCGCTCCCGCAACCGGCAGAAGGGGATGCTGCTCGCCGCGTCCACCGCCGCGATCACCGCCACCAGCCGCACGAACGAGGCCCGATCCCCGTACCCCATCACCGGCGCTATCCCCGGCGCGAACACCCACGCCGCGACCGCGAAAAGCGCCGACGCCGCGATCACCGCGCCCCACGTCGACGAGTAAATCCGCTGCTTCTCCCGTTCCGATCCCGCCTTGCCCGCGAACCGGAAGTAGCCGGTCTCCAGCCCCATCGTCAGCGCCACCAGCGCGAAGGGTATCAGGGCGTACATCCCCGTCACCACGCCGTACTCCTCCTCCGTCAACACCCTGGTCAGGTAGGGCGTCAGGAGGTAGTTCAGCATCCGCGCCGCGATGCTACTGATCCCGTACACGGCTGTTTGTCCGGCGACTACTCGTAAAGACATGGCTCTATTTTCAAGTTTCCCGCGAATGTACAAGAATTTCCGGATTCCTTCCCCGTCCCTCGTTGCCCCGCTTGGCCGGAAATGATATCTTTGACCCCCTTAATACCTGCAACATGACTGGAACTCTCGTCAACGCGGCGGCCATCGTCGCCGGAAGCCTCCTGGGCGCCTGGATTCACGCGCGCCTCCCCCAGAAGATCGTCCAACTCCTTTTCCGGGCGATGGGACTCGTTACTCTCTCCATCGCTTTTCCCATGGCCGCGCGGTCGGCCAACTTCCCGCTCGTGGTCGTGGCCGTGGCGTCGGGTGCGATCCTCGGGCAGTGGATGGACCTCGACGGGCTTCTCCGCCGTGCGGCCGACCGGCTTTGTCGCCGCCTCTCGACCCGTTTCCCCGGCGATGCTTCCGGCGACCGTTTCGCCTCCGGGTTGATCGCGGCTTCCATGCTCTTTTGCGTTGGTTCCATGGCCATCCTCGGCCCCATCGAGGAGGGCGCGGGCAATGCACCCGCGCTTCTCTACACGAAATCCGTCATGGACGGGATCACTTCCGTGGCTCTTGCTGCCTCCTTTGGCCTGGCCATCCTTTTCAGCGCCATTCCCGTGCTGCTTTACCAGGGTACGCTCACGCTCCTTTCCGTGGCCATTGCCCGCGTGGCCAGCGCCTCTCTCCTTGCCGACCTTTCATCCACCGGCGGCATCCTCTTGATCGGCCTCGGCATCACCCTCCTCGAGGTAAAGGAAATCAACATAACCAACATGCTCCCCGCCCTCCCCATCATCGCCCTCTTATCGGCCCTCTTCGGCTGAGGCCCGGGGAGGGCTTGTAATCCTTGATCCTTTCGCTTACTTTTGGCGGCCGAGAGACGGGATGTTTAACTTATTACTGATGCGATGAGAAAGAGTACTTTTATTTTGATGATGCTGGTTGCCGTGGCGAAGGGCGTCGCGGCACAAACCTTTACCCACGGGGCCTCGACCTCCTATGTCTGGCCACAAGAACAGGCCGTCCGGGAACGTCTGGAACAGTGGCAAGACCTTAAGTTCGGGGTCATTATCCACTGGGGACTCTACTCCCACCTCGGCATCGTCGAATCGTGGGCCATCTGCTCGGAAGAAGAAGATTGGATACCGCGGGATAGCTCCGCGCGCTACGACGACTATAAACGCGCCTACTGGTCTACCATCGACTCCTTTAACCCCACCCGCTTCGACCCCGACGAGTGGGCAAGAGAGGCGCGACGCGGGGGGGCGCGCTACGTCGTCTTCACCACCAAACACCACGACGGCTTCGCCATGTTCGACACCCGGTACTCCGACTTCTCCATCGCACGCGGCGCCTTCCGACGCGACCCCCGGCGCGACGCGGCCGCACACGTCTTCAACGCCTTTCGCGACCAGGGCTTCATGATCGGCGCCTACTTCTCGAAACCCGACTGGCACTCCCCCTACTACTGGTGGGATCGCTACGCCACCCCCAACCGCAATAACAATTACAGCATCTCCAAGCATCCCGACCGCTGGAACAAGTTCAAGGAGTATACCTATAACCAAATAGAAGAACTCCTCGGGGGACGCTACGGGAATATCGACATCCTGTGGCTCGACGGCGGGTGGGTGCGACCGGCACGACCCACCGACCTCGCCCGCGCCGGTCGCTATTATAAAGGTGAGCAAGACATCGACATGCCCCGGATCGCCGAAATGGCAAGGCGACTGCAGCCCGGTATCCTCCTGGTAGACCGCACCGTCGCCGGCCCGCACGAGAACTACCGCACCCCCGAACGGGGCATCCCCGAGGCCCGCGAAGATACCCCCTGGGAAAGCTGCATCCCCCTGGGCAACGACTGGGGACACGTCCCCGGGGATACCTACAAGACCCCCGCCCGCGTCCTCCACGCCCTCGTCGAGATCGTCGCCAAGGGCGGTAACCTCCTCCTCGGCATCGGCCCGCGCGGCGACGGCACCCTCGACCCGCAAGTCATCGACCGACTCCGCGCTATCGGCAAATGGCTCGACCGCAACGGCCCCGCCATCTACAACACCCGTTCCCTACCCCTCTACCGCGATCAACATCACACCTGGTTCACCGCCTCCACGGACGGCCGCACCCTTCACGCCATCACCTGCTTCCCCGAGGACGCGCCCCTCCCCGCCACCGTCACCTGGAGCGGACACGAACCTCCCCCCGGCGCCCGCCTCACCTGCCTCCAAACGCGCTCCACCGTCCGCTGGAAGAAAACTCCCGCCGGCGTCCAAGTAGCGCTCCCCCGCGGACTCCCCGCAGACCTCCCGGCCATCGCCTTCTCCTGGAGCATCACCCCAGCGCCTCGATCAAAATAGCCAGGTTTGTCGTGAACAACTTCACCGAGATCGCCAGCAAAATAATCCCGAATACCTTTCTTAATAAGTACACACCCCCCTTGCCAAACACCCGCTCCACGATCCACAGGTTCCTCAACACCACGTAAATCACCACCACGTTCAGCACCACCGCCACCAGGATATTCACCACCGCGTACTCCGCCCTCAGCGACACCAGCGTCGTCAACGTCCCCGCCCCCGCGATCAACGGGAATACCAACGGCACTACCGTCGCCGCTCCCGGCGGCCCGTCGTTCTTGAACACCTCTATCCCGAAGATCATCTCGCACGCTAACACGAAAATCACCAGCGCCCCCGCCACCGCGAACGACGAAATGTCCACGCTAAACAACCCCAGCACCACCTCCCCGATAAACAGGAAAGCGACCAGCACCACCAGCGATAAACCCGCCGCCTTGAACGCCTTCACCGGGCTGCCCCTCTCCATCATCTGCAGGATCACCGGCACCGACCCCGTGATATCAATCACCGCGAACAGCACCATGAACGCGCTCGCGATCTCCTTTAAACTAATTGCTTCCAGGTACTCCATAATCATCTCCATTTAAAAACCACGCGAAGGTAACAAAAACGCCGCGTTACTCTCCCGAGTAACGCGGCGTTAAGTGGGGGTAATTAGCGAGAGGGGAGGAAGGTAGCGATCATGGCGTCGATGTGGTGGTCGGCGGTGGACTTGGCCGCGTCGAGTTCGGTGGCGTTGTTCACGTTGACGCGCGTCTCGAAATAAAACTTGATCTTGGGTTCCGTGCCGGAAGGACGGGCGGAAATCTTGCTGCCGTCGGAGAGAAAGAATTGCAGGACATTACTCCGCGTCTCGAGGGGGATAGGCGAACGCTTGCCGGCCGCGTCAATCGCCTCGAGGGCCAGGAAGTCCTTTCTCAGGACTACCTCCGCGTCGTTCGCGGCGCGCGGTGGTTCGCGGCGCAGACGCTCCATCATCTCGTTGATCTCCATAGCCCCGTCGGCCCCTTCCCGCGTCACTTGCACGAGTCGCTCGCGCGAGAATCCGTACTTAACGTAAATCTCCTCGAGGAAGTCGTAAACGCCGCGGCCATTCACCCTACACCAGGCAGCGATCTCCGCCATCATCGATGCAGAAGCCACCCCGTCCTTGTCGCGCGTGAAAGAACCGGGCATGAAACCAAACGATTCCTCCCCGCCGCCGATATACTTCTCCGCCCCGAGTTTCCTGATCGCGTCGGCGATCCACTTAAATCCGGTATAGACGTCATGACACGCGACGCCGTTTCGCTCGGCCACCACTTTCACCAGCTCCGAGGTCACGATCGTTTTCACCACGTACTCGCCCCCGGACAGCATCCCCTCTTCGCGTCTCCTGCGAATGATGTATTCCAGAAACACCAAAAACGCCTGATTCCCGTCAAGTAGCACCCATTCACCTGCCCCATTCTTCACCGAGATACCTATCCTGTCTCCGTCTGGATCACAAGCCATCACCAGGTCCGCGTTAACTTCCCTTGCCACTTCGAGCGCCATCTTGAACGCCGCCGGATCTTCCGGGTTAGCCAACGCCACGGTCGGGAAATTGCCGTCCGGTTGGTCTTGTCCGGGCACCCCGTGAACGCCGCCGAAGCCCCAGAGCCGCAACGACGCCGGCACCATCTCGAAGGTAGTCCCGTGAAGCGGCGTGAAGACAATCTGCAGATCGCGAGCGGCGCGCGGGGCCAGCGGGGTCAGACGCAGTTCCCGCACCCGTTCCAGGTAAAGTCGATCCATCGAACCTCCCAGCGTGTAGATTCGTCCGGGCGCTCCACCGAATGGAATCTCGCTCGCCTTCACGCGTTTCACCTCGTTGATCACCCGCTCGTCGTGCGGCGGCACCAATTGCGCGCCATCTTCCCAGTAGGCTTTATACCCGTTGTACTCCTTGGGATTATGTGACGCCGTGATGATCACGCCCCCCTTGCATCCCAGCTCGCGGATCGCGAAAGAGACTTCGGGCGTCGGGCGCAGCGACGAGAAAAGATAGACTTCGATGCCTGACGCGGCGAAGATATTGGCGGCAGTCTCCGCGAATAGACGAGAGTCGCGACGGCAATCGTGACCAATGCACACCGACCGGCGCACCCCGGCAAACTGGCTGTTGATGTACCTCGCGAAGCCCAGCGTGGCCGCCCCCACCGTGTAGACATTCACCCGGTTACTCCCAACCCCCATGATCCCGCGCAGTCCCCCGGTGCCAAATTCCAACTCCTTGTAAAACGCGTCCACGAGGCGAGTCGGATCCTCGTCATTTAGCATCTGCTGCACTTCCTGCCGTGTCTGCTCGTCGTAAGCTTCGTCCAACCAGCCCCCGGCCCTGTTTCTTGCAATGGATATCAGATCGTTGTTCATGTCATTCGCTTTAAAACACCGGCAAATGTACACTAAATTCCCGGAGTTCCGAGACATTTCCTACTTTTGTACGCGCTAAAACAAAGAAAGATCATGCTCATTGGAAATAAAGAAATCGGCGACCGTCCGGTGATTCTCGCGCCCATGGAAGAGGTCACTAACAAACAATTCCGCGCGGCGTGCAAGTCCTTCGGCGCCGACTGGCTCTACTCCGAGTTTGTCTCCGCGGACGCCCTCGTGCGATCGGTTCGCAAGACCGTCGAGAAGTTAGAAGTCTCCGACGAAGAACGCCCGGTATCCATCCAGATATACGGTAAAGAAGTGGAAACTATGGTGGAAGCAGCGAAGATCGCGGAGAGCGTCTCCCCCGACTTCATCGACCTCAACTTCGGTTGCCCGGTCAAGCGCGTGGCAGCCAAGGGCGCCGGCGCCGGCATGTTGCGCGACATTCCCCGCATGATCGCCATCGCCGGGGCCGTGGTGAAAGCAGTTCGCGTGCCCGTCACCGCCAAGACGCGCCTGGGGTGGGACGAAACGCGACTCCTTGTCAGCGACGTCGCCGAGCGTCTCCAGGACGCCGGGATAGCCGCCATCGCCGTCCACGGTCGATTCCGCTCCCAGATGTACAAGGGCCAGGCCGACTGGGGGCCGATCGCCGATCTTAAACTTAACCCGCGCTTGCGCGTGCCGATCATTGGCAACGGCGACATTGACTCCCCAGAAAAGGCGGCCGAGGCTTTTGAAAAATACGGGGTCGACGGCGTCATGATCGGCAGGGCAGCCATCGGTCGCCCGTGGATATTCCAACAGGTCAAGCGCTACATTCTCCACCGCGAACTCCTCCCCGACCCGCCTCTTGCCGACCAGGTCGACGTTCTCCTGCAACAGGTCGCGCGATCGTGCGAGTGGCTCGGCGAAACGCGAGGCATCCTACATTCCCGTCGCCACCTGGCCCGCGCTTTTAAAGGTATCCCCAACTTCCGCGAGTCGCGCGTCGAGATACTTCGCGCTCCCACCCTCGACCGCCTCGCGGCCCTACTCGAACAAGTCAAACACCTTCGCCCCGAGGAGCGCGCGGTGAGTAGCGAGTAGTGAATAGCGAGTAGTGAGTAGTTGTTAATCGTATTCCACTTTAAAAAACGGGTGACAATCTCGTTGGCGACCCGGTCGCAAGATAAGAAACACCCCGTCCCGCTCGCTGGACAAGGTAGTTTAAACATTCATTCTGTCCGTCCCGCTCGCTGGACAGGGTAGTTCAAACATTCATTCTGCCCGTCCCGCGCGCGGGACAGGGTGTTTCAATCTTTTATTCTGCCCGTCCCGCACGCGGGACAGGGTGTTTCAACTTTGATTCTGCCCGTCCCGCGCGCGGGATATGGTGTTTCAACTTTGAAACACGCCGTCCCGTGCGCAAGATATGGTGTTTCAACTTTGATTCTGCCCGTCCCGCGCGCGGGATATGGTGTTTCAACTTTGATTCTGCCCATCCCGCGTGCGGGACGGCGTGTTTCAACTTTGATTCTGCCAATCCCGCGTGCGGGACGGCGTGTTTCAACTTTGATTCTGCCCATCCCGCGCGCGGGACGGCGTGTTTCAACTTTGATTCTGCCCATCCCGCGCGCGGGATGGCGTGTTTCAAGTCTGAACTACCCCATCCCGCGCGCGGGATGGGTAGTTTCAAATTTGAAACAGGGTATCGCGCGTGTCAGATGTGCTGTTTCAAATCCGAAACAGGGTATCGCGCGTGTCAGATATGCTGTTTCAAATTTGAAACAGGGTATCGCGCGTGTCAGATGTGCTGTTTCAAATTTGAAACAGGGTATCGCGCGTGTCGGATGTGCTGTTTCAAATTTGAAACAGGGTATCGCGCGTGTCAGATGTGCTGTTTCAAATTTGAAACAGGGTATCGCGCGCGCGAGTTGGGCAGAATTAGATTTTGGAATATACCGTCCCGCGGGAGGGATAGACAGAATTAGATTTTGAGATATACCGTCCCGTAGGAGGGATAGACAGAATTAGATTTTGGGATATACCGTCGCGCGGGCGGGATGGATAGAATTAAATTTGGAACCTTACCGTCCCGCATGTGGGACGGACAGAATTAGATTTTGGGATATACCGTCCCGCATGTGGGACGGACAGAATTAGATTTTGGGATATACCGTCTCGCGGGTGGGATGTACAGAATTAGATTTGGAACTTTACCGTCGCGCGGATTGGACGGGCTGTTTTCAAATGGAAATTATATAAGCAAGATGTTAGGCGGGTGTTTTTTATTTTGGTAGATTCAGTGTCGTTAGTGGCGCTTGGACGGTCGAGGCAGCGTAGCTGCCTAATCTTTGTAGGCAGTAGCCTAAGGCTACTGTATTAAATAGGCTCGCG
>JAIROI010000112.1 GCA_031257615.1 Odoribacteraceae bacterium | reverse complement strand
TTTCCCCCAGCCGCGGGGGAATTTCCCCCAGCCGCGGGGGAATTTCCCCCAGCCGCGGGGGAATTTCCCCCAACCGTGGGGGAATTTCCCCCAACCGTGGGGGAATTTCCCCCAGTCGCGGGGGAATTTCCCCCAGCCGCGGGGGATTTTCCCCCAACCGCGGGGGAATTTCCCCCAACCGCGGGGGAATTTCCCCCAACCGCGGGGGAATTTCCCCCAACCGTGGGGGAATTTCCCCCAACGGCGATCAAATACCACTCGCCGGCATGAGAATTGTGATATGAAATATTCAGAACGAGATAAATAGTAGGAGAATGGATGTAACCTTAAAACAAGAAAGACATGAACAGACATGATTGGAAACCGAGGGGTCATGGAGACCTCAGGGATCGTTTGAACGCTGTACTCGTCGGATTCACGACGGAGTTTCTCGCGCGCGTCGGCTGGGGAGCCAATACCCCGCTGGGCGTCTACCTGGCCACCGCGATCGTGCCCAAGTTCAATAAAAGCCTGGCATGCTACGACGATTGGCAAGAACTCGCGACCCGGACGCGGAACAACATCATCGCCCTGAACGTGGCCGAGGAGGAGGCCCTCCCGTGTTATGACGAGGTGGTGGGGATGTTGCAGCACAACCCGCTCGTCACCGACGAGGAGTTGAATTCCATGCGCGTCCCGCCGAGAGGGAGAAAGAAAAGACAGAAGTCGGAACCGACCCGCGAGACGGTGCTCCTCCGCGCGGATAACACCGTGAAGCAAGAGGTGACGGTACATTTCGGCTCGGAGAATCACCCGCGCGGCGGGAAGGCCGACTTCCAGCACGGGGTGGAGATCATCTCGGCGATCACTGACCGCGAGGTGGTCATGCAACTCGACGACCTGGGCAGCCCCGCGTTCGCCACGCGCAGTCCTTACACCTTCCGGTTCAAGAGCGTCGACCGCGGCAAGGTGTTCTGCTTCGCGGCCCGCTGGGAGAATAACATTGCCCAGAAAGGCCCGTGGAGCGCCGTGTTTCGCGTGATCATCCCGTGAAAAGAGAATCGCTGTCTACTCGCGCGAGGGCCGGGGGGCGTCCCCCGGTCTTTTCGTTTATTGCCCGGCGGCCATGCGGTATATCTCCCTGCCGGCCATGAGGAAGGCCCCGACGCCGTATACCTCGGTCATGTCGCGGGTGACGCGGCGGGGGTCGGCGCCGACGGGCTGCACGTAGCCCAGTTTGCCGTCCTCCTCCACGGCGTTGACCAGCGCCTGCCATCCCCGTTGGATGGCGGGGAGGAAGGCGTCGCGGGGGAGGACGCCGCTGTTGACCCCGTAGGCGAAGGCGTAGGTGATGAAGCCGGTGGAGCTGGTCTCGGGGGAGGGGTAGTTGTCGGGGTCGAGGAGGCTGGCGCGCCAGTAGCCGTCGGGCTGTTGCAGTTCGAGGAGGCGGCCGCAGAGTTCGACGAAGAGGCGTTCGTAGAAGGGACGGTAGCGGTTGCCGGGGGGCAGTTCCTTGAGGATCTCGGCAAGCCCGGCGGCGACCCACCCGTTTCCTCGTCCCCAGAAGACTTTGCGGCCGTTGGCCTCGCGTCGTTCGAAGTAGTTGTGGTCGCGGAAGAAGAGGCGCTCTTGCCGGTCGTAGAGGTAGTCGCGGGTTTGCTTGAATTCCTTGTCGGCAAACTTCATGTATTGTTTGTCGCCGGTGAGCCTGTAGAGTTTGGCGTAGACGGCGGGGGCCATGAAGAGGGCGTCGCACCAGCTCCACTTGTCGAGTCCCTTGCCGGTGGAGTAGTCGAGTAGCATGTTGTTCTCCGGCGGGTTGCGGATGACCCACTGGGCGCGCGCGAGGGTGGGCCAGAGGACGCGGGGGCGGGGGTTTTTCCGGTAGAGGTCGATGTAGACCTGGCAGATGCAGACGTCGTCGGCGTGGTACATGCGTTTTGCCGGTTGCCAGCCGCCCCGGTTGGCGATCGCGATGACGAATTGCTCGTAGGGGTTTGGCTCCTGTCCGTCGACGGCGATCTCGGCCCAGTCGATCATTCCCATGTACATGGCGGCGTTTTCCCATCCCAGGGGCTGGTGTTTGACGCGCGATTGGTTGGCGATCTGCCAGTCGGCCACTTTTTGCATGACCCGGCGGACGGCCCCGGCGTCGAAGGGTCGCGCGGCGAGGAGGGCGGGCGGCAGGAGGAGGAGGAGGGCGACGATTGTTTTTCTGGTGTTCATGAGGCGGTGATTTTAGATTCCGTGGACGTGCACGCTGCTGACGGCGCGCCCTGAGGGGTCGTTGAGTCCCTGGAAGGCGGCGTCCCATGCCAGGGCTTCGGGGGTGCTGCAGGCGACGGAGGGGAGGGAGGGGACGGTGGCGGCTGCCTGGGCGGAGGGGAAGTGTTCCTCGAAGATCGAGCGGTAGTAGTACTCCTCCTTGTTTCGCGGCGGGTTGACGGGGAAGCGTTTGGCGGCGTGCTCCATTTGCTTGTCGGGGATGGCCCCGGCCGCGAGTTGTTTCAGGCTGTCGATCCATCCGTACCCGACGCCGTCGGAGAATTGTTCCTTTTGTCTCCATGCCACGCTCTCCGGGAGGAGGTCCTTGCATGCCTCTCGGAGTATCCACTTTTCCATCTTGCCGTTCCCGGCCATTTTGTCGGCGGGGTTGAGGCGCATGGCGACGTCGAGGAACTCCTTGTCGAGGAAGGGGACGCGTCCCTCGACACCCCAGGCGGCGAGGGCCTTGTTGGCCCGCAGGCAGTCGTAGAGGTATAGCTTGCGGAGCTTGCGGACGGTCTCCTCGTGGAAGGCGCGGGGGTCTGGGGCCTTGTGGAAGTAGAGGTATCCGCCGAAGACCTCGTCGGCTCCTTCCCCGGACAAGACCATTTTGATGCCCATGGACTTGATGACCCTCGCCAGGAGGTACATGGGGGTGGAGGCGCGGACGGTGGTGACGTCGTAGGTCTCGAGGTAGTAGATCACGTCGCGCAGCGCGTCGAGACCCTCGCGGATCGTGTAGTGGATCTCGTGGTGGACGGTCCCGATGTGGTCGGCGACTTTCCTTGCCGCCGCGAGGTCGGGCGCTCCCTCCAGTCCGACGGCGAAGGAGTGTAGTCGGGGCCACCATGCCTCGCTCCGCCCGTCGGTCTCGACGCGTTTGTCGGCGAACTTCCTGGCGATGGCCGAGATGACGGACGAGTCAAGCCCGCCCGATAGGAGCACGCCGTAGGGGACGTCCGACATCAGCTGGCGGCGCACGGCGTTCTCCAGGGACTCCCGGAGGAGGGGGATGTCGGAGGGGTTGTGCTGGACGGCCTCGTAGGTCGTCCAGTCGCGGTGGTACCACCGCTTCGGCTCCTTGTCGGGGCTGTAGAAGTACTCGCCGGGGGGGAACGGCTCGATGGCCGAGCATATTCCCTCGAGGGCTTTCAACTCGGAGGCCACGTAGAAATGGCCCTCCGCGTCCCAGCCGCGATACATGGGGATGATCCCGATGTGGTCGCGGGCGACGAGATAGACGTTTTTCTCCTCGTCGTAGAGGGCGAAGGCGAAGATGCCGTTCATCTCCTCGATGAACGCCGGGCCTTGCTCGCGGTAGAGGGCCAGGATGACCTCGCAGTCCGACCCGGTCTGGAACTCGTACTTGCCGCGCGACCTGGCGCGCAGCTCCCTGTGGTTGTAAATCTCGCCGTTGACCGAGAGGACGAGCTTCCCGTCCTTGCTCTTGAGGGGCTGCCCGCCGGACTCCGGGTCGACGATCGAGAGGCGCTCGTGCGCCAGAACCGCGCTGCCACCGCAGTAGACGCCCGACCAGTCGGGGCCGCGGTGACGAATTTTCTGTACCATCTTTAAAACGCGTCCCCGGTAATCCTCGGGACTTGACGCGATGTCAAACATACCTACTATTCCACACATGATATTAGAGATTTAAGTTCGCCGGCAAAGGTATTCACTTTTCGCGCTTTTGAGCGGTCTCCCGGGGGGGAGCGCTCTATTTTTCCCTGCCGGGTGGCGCGAAAACGCTTGATTCACGGGGGATTTGAATTCTCCCGGCTGGGGGTAAAATTTTTTTTGAAAAACTTGTTTATCCGAAATATCAGCGTACCTTTGCCGCGTAATCGGACTGGTCTCGCAGTATTTAAGTTACTTTCCTTTCATGAACAATGTATCGTTAAGTAGATTTCATTCCGATCCCCGATCCCGATTACGCGAGTTTTATTAATTTAAAAGTGTTACACTTAGATGAACATCTACATTTCAAATTTGAGTTACGGCATCACGGATGCCGATTTGAGAGAGTTATTTGCCGATTACGGCGAGATCATCTCTGCTAAAGTAATCTTGGATCGCGAGACGGGCCGCTCAAGAGGCTTCGGTTTCGTGGAACTGGCCGACGAGGCGCTGGGCCAAAAAGCCATCGACGAGTTGAACCAGGCCGAGTACGACGGGAAAGTGATCAGCGTGAACCTGGCCAAGCCGCGCGTGGACAGACCCGCGGGCAACCGCGGCGGTGGCAACCGCGGCGGCGGCGGTTTCAACAGGGATCGCCGCGGCGGGGGGTATAGCTCCGAAAGACGCTACTAACGCCTTCAGCACGCGAAGAGACAGAGGTGAGGATCTACCTCTGTCTTTTTTTTTGATAGCAAAATCTTAAACAGGAAATATCATGACAGCAAATTGGTTTGAATGTCGCGTCAAATACGTGAAAACAACGGAAGACGGGAAGGAAAAGAAAGTGTCAGAACAGTACCTCGTGGACGCCCTCTCGTACTCGGAGGCCGAGGGACGGATCGTCGCGGAGTTGTCCGAGATGCTCACGGGAGAGTATAGCATCGCCGGGCTAAAGCGCTCGAATATCTCCGAACTGGTGATCTCCGACGACGGGAACGACGACAAGTGGTTTAAAGCCAAAGTCTCTATCCTTGACGCCGACCAACTCACCGGGAAAGAGAAAAGGGTCAACCACCACTTCCTCGTGACCGGCAACTCGCTCCGGCGGGCGCTGGAAAACCTGGAGAAGAACCTCTCCACCTATATCGTCCCCTGCGAGATCGTCTCCCTCGCCGACACGACCTTCGCGGACGTCTTCCCCTACAAGGCAACCCCCAAAGAGGAGGAGTAGTCGCGAACACCGCGCTCAACCCCGCGCTGGGGTACGAGGCCTCATCGAGGATCGCGAAACGCGCGCTGGAGGAAAATAGGAGCGTGTATGACCTGGTGCTGGAAGAAAAACTCCTCGACAAGGAAGAACCGGACGAACTGCTGCAGCCCGAGCAGATGATCCGGCCACACAAGTTCTACCGGAAAAAATAATTAGCTAATATACCGCCAGTTTACCCGCGTCTTGAAAAGCCGCTTCACTTGCGCGGCGAACAGCGCGTTCTCCTCTTTGGCGAGATCGGGATCATCCTCCAGTATCCCCGCGGCGGCCTGGACTGCCTGGTTAAGAATCCCCTCGTCCTTCCCCAGGTTGGCCACGCGCAGGTTACACGACAACCCGCTTTGTTGAGTGCCCTCGATGTCCCCGGGGCCGCGCAGCTTCATGTCCACCTCCGCGATCACGAACCCGTCATTCGTGGAGGTCATCGTGTCGATCCGTTTGCGAGAATCCGCGGAAATCTTGTAGGAAGTCATCAGAATGCAATACGACTGGTCGCCGCCCCGCCCCACGCGTCCCCGCAGCTGGTGCAGTTGCGACAGCCCGAACCGCTCGGCGCTTTCCACCAGCATCACCGACGCGTTCGGCACGTTCACCCCCACCTCGATCACCGTCGTCGCCACCAGGATACGCGTCTCCCCGGCGGCAAACTGCCTCATCTGCTCCTCCTTCGCGGCGGCCTTCATCCTCCCGTGCACGATCCCCGTCCGGTAGCCCAGCGGCGCGAAATACCCTTCCACCTGCTCGAATCCCTCCTCCAGGTTCCGGTAATCCATCGTCTCCGACTCCGAGATCAGCGGGTACACCACGTACACCTGCCGCCCCTTCTCCAGCTCCCCTCGCAGGAAAGCGTACGTCTCCGCCCGCCGCGAGTCATACGCGTGATACGTCGTCACCGGCTTCCGGCCCGGCGGCAGCTCGTCGATCACCGACACGTCCAGGTCCCCGTACAGCGTCATCGCCAGCGTCCTCGGGATGGGCGTGGCGGTCATCACCAGCACGTGCGGGGGCGTCGCGTTCTTCTGCCACAGCCGCGCCCGTTGGGCCACCCCGAAACGATGCTGCTCGTCGATCACCACCAGCCCCACGTTACGAAAACCCACCGCGTCTTCCAGCAAGGCGTGCGTCCCCACCAGCACCTGCAAGCTCCCGTCCTCCAGCCCCGCGCGAATCAACTCCCGCTCCTTCTTCCGCGTGGAACCCGTCAATAACCCCACGTTCACCGACATCTCCCGCAGCAACCCCGAAATCGTCTCGTGATGCTGCGCCGCCAGAATCTCCGTCGGGGCCATGATACACGCCTGGAAACCATTGTCCAGCGCCAGCAACATGCACATCACCGCCACCACCGTCTTGCCGCTCCCCACGTCCCCCTGCAACAGCCGGTTCATCTGCCTGCCCGACCCGCAATCCCGCCTGATCTCCCGGATCACCCGCTTCTGCGCCCCCGTCAGCGGGAAAGGCAAGTGATGATCGTAAAAGCGGTTGAAAAACTCGCCCACCAGCGAGAACGCGTGACCCTTGAAACAGGTCTTGCGCCTGAACTTCACCTTCAGGATATGCAACTGGATATAAAACAACTCCTCGAATTTTAACCGGAATAACGCCCCCTCCACCTCCTCCGGGCTACCCGGGAAATGCACCGCGTGCAAGGCGTCGTGGAGAAACGGCAACCGGTACTTCCGCAGGAACCACGCCGGCAACGTCTCGCCGATCCGCTCCTGCAGGCGACGGAAAATAGACGCCTGTATACCGCTGATCGCCTTCGAATTTAGATACCCCCGCTTCATCTTCTCCGTCGTCGGGTAGAGCGCCTGGAATCCCGACAACTTCGTCTGCCCGTCATACACCTCGATCTCCGGGTGCACCACGTTCAGCCGGTGATTAAAGAGCGTCGGCTTGCCGAAAATCACGTACTCCTTGTCCGGCGCGAGCCTCCCCACCACGTACTTGTACCCCTTGAACCACACCAGGTCCATCTCCCCCGTCCCGTCGTCGGCCACCGCCACCAGCCGCTTCTTCGGCCCCTCGCCCACGTTCTCCAGCCGCGTGATCCTTGCCTTCACCTGCACGTGGGGGAGCGCCGCCGTCAACTCCTCGATCCGGTAAAACCGCGTCCGGTCCACGTAACGATACGGGACATGATACAACATGTCCTCGAACGTCCGCGCGCCCAGTTCCTGCTCCAGGAGCGCCGCGCGCTTCGTCCCCACCTCGGGGAGCGCCACGATATACAATTGATCAATATCCACGGTAATTCTTTTGCCGGGCGAAAGTAAAAAAAACGCCCGACTCCGTTGCCCCCTCCAAGAATAAATTTTACTTTCGTCGCCCGTCAATCATCCCCTCTCATGAACCATTATCTTCTCCCCCGACCCCTTGCCCGTCTCCTTGCCCGCCGGGGCCACGGCATCCACTCTCCCTTTGTCTTCGACCTCGTCACCAACCTCCTGCGCCAGCGCGCCACTTACTACGCTTTCCTCGACCTTCCTCCCGTCCCCCCTCGCGAGCGCGCCCTTTGCCACCTGCTCTTTCGTCTTGCCGACCGTTACGATTACCGTCGCGTCCTGCTTGTTGGCGACTCCGTCGAGCATCCTTCTCGCTATCTCCTGGCGCTCTCCTCCCGCGCGCTTCTCCTCGACGACGCCCTCTCGTCTCCCCCCTGGCAACTCTTCCATGCCGGCCCTCTTCTTCACCTGCCCTCACCTTCCGACCTTGACCGTTGGTTATCTCTCCGCGCCGCGCCTTCTTGCGCGGTCATCTCCTCGCTCCGCACCCACCCTGCCAACCGTCTTCTATGGCGTCATTTCCTTCCCGTGAGTCGCGTCTCCATCAACGCCTCTCGCCACGGCCTCCTGTTCTTCGACCCCCGCCTCCAGCCCGGCCACTACTTCATCTGAGCGGCCCCGGCCTCTTCCCGAGAAATAGAGGGGTACTCCAACTGTGTCTATAAGTTACCCCGCGCGGTAGGGCTTGAGATTCCAGGCGTCGCAGTGCCAGCGATTCCCGTCGTGGCGGAAGATGGAGAGGCTGCCGGTGGAGACCTTGAGGTCGCGCTCTTGGCGGAAGGCGTCGAGATCCGCGTCCAGCAGGAGGGGTGCGAAGCGGATGATGCCGTTGGAAGTGCATATCAGGACATTCTCGCCGTCGGCAATGGACGAGGTGAAGTCGATCCAGGAGCGAGTGATCTCCTCCGCGTCCGCGAGCCAGCCGGGAGGGACGATCGCCCGCGCGTTCCAGTCGTCAAGCGCGCGCTTGCCGAGTCGCGATAGCTCCTCCGCCGGGAGCGACGACAAGCCGGCGCGTCGGGCAGCCTCCTCGCCGAGCCGCCGGGTCACCTCCTCCTCCGTCTTGTTCTCGTCGGGGCCGTAGTCGATCTCCCGGAAACGGGACGCGACGATCACTGGCAAGTCCAGCCCGGCCTCCTCGGCAATCAGTTCCGCCGTGCGGGTGGTGCGGAGCAGCGGTGCGGCGTAGAGCCTGTCGACGCGTGGGCCGTTTGCCAGCAGGTACTTCCCGATGGCCCGCGCCCGTTCTTCCTCCACCAGCGGCAGGTCTGTTCTCCCGCCCACTCGCCTGGGGGTTTCTCCTGGCCGGAAGGTATTCCCGTGCCGCGCGATCAAGCATCTTTTCATGTTCGGATGATTTCAAAGGTATTGACAATCTTCTTGTACTCCTCGTTCAGCGCCAGGAGCAGCGCGTGTCGTTCGGCGACGGCCTCCTCGGGGAAGAAGCGTTCCCGTTGCCGGATTCGCTCGATGGCGGTGCGCGTCTCCACGTCGATGAAGCGGATTTCCACGCGATAGCCTGCCGATCGCGCGCGGCGGTACAGGTCGAGGTGTTCCGGCGCGGCGTTGCCGTGTTCAAAGAGGATCGAGAGTCGTCGCGCCAGTCCCGCCTCCAGCAGGCGATAGCCCAGGAGTCGCGCCGGTTGTTCCCATCGTGCGAAGGCTTCCCGCGGTCCGCCTTGCCGGAGAGTCTCGCGGTAGGGGGGCATCTCCTCCATCAGGCGGTCAAACGAGATATAAAACAGGTGGGGATGCTCCTCGAGGATATTCAGCGCCAGCGTGGTCTTCCCGGCGCCGGGGAGTCCGGCGACATTCAGGAGGAGGGGCGAGGGGGAGGGGGTCGCGAGGGAGAGCGCCCGCGCGGGGAAGTCGTTGTACCATGCCAGCAGTTCCTGTCGCGTCGCGTTGTCCGGCAGCAACTCCTCGAGGCATCCGGTATTCATTCTTCCAGTCCTTGCTCGCGGCGTCGCGCGAGGATCTCCTCCACGCGGGCGACGTCCTCCTCGGAGTCCACGCCGGAGACGGCTTCCAGTCCCTGGAGGTCGACCTCTACCACGCGTATTTTCAGTCCGTTGTGCAGGAACCGGGTTTGTTCCAGTCCCTCGATCTCCGGTCGTTCGAGCGGCGAGGGTTCCAGGGAAGTATAGCGCTCCAGGGTTTCGCGGGAGTAGGCGTACAGTCCCACGTGGCGCCGCGCCGGGGAGAGGGGGGAGAGGCGCCGCGCTTCTTCCTGCCGGCGGACGAGAGGGAGGATGCTTTTCGAGAAGGCAAGCGCGTTCATAAACTTGTCCACGAGGACGGTGGTGCCCGAGTGCGGGGTGATTTTCTTTGCCTCGGCGAGCGCGTCGTAGGCCTTCCAGTCGAGGCGCGTGCAGGGGGTATACACCGCCGCATCCGGGCGCTCTTCCCAGGCGCGGACGAGGTCGCGGACGACCCGCGGGGGGCATAGCGGGTTATCTCCTTGCAGGTTGACCACCAGCCGCGGGGAGAAGCCCGCGGAGCGTTCCACCTCCCGCGTCGCGTGCAGGCACCGTTCCGTCCCGTCGCGGCAGTCGCCGGGGGTCATGACGACGGGTATCCGCCTTCCCCGGCAAAATCGCTCGATGTCACCGTGGTCGGTGGCCACCACGTACCTGCTTCCCTCTGCGTCGCTACAAGCGGCCGCGGCCACGCGCGCCACGCGCTCGACCATCGCCACGCCTCGAATCTCTCTCAGGGGTTTCCCGGGCAGCCGCGTCGAGTGGTAACGCGCCGGGATCACGATCAGCACCATCTCAGATCGTCATGATGTCCTTTTCCTTCCTGGCCAACTGCTCGTCCACGCGTTTCCCGAAGTCGTCGGTCAACTTCTGGGCGTCGGCCTCGGCATCCTTGGCCATGTCTTCCGGTAGCCCGTTTTTGGTCATCTTCTTCACTTGCTCGATGGCGTCGCGGCGGGCGTTCCGGATACTGACCTTGGCGATCTCGGCCTCGCTCTTGCTTTGTTTGACGAGGTCGCGGCGTCGTTCTTCCGTCAGCATGGGGATATTGACGCGGATGACCTCCCCGTTATTATCGGGGTTCAGCCCCAGGTTCGCGTTCATGATGGCCCGTTCGATGGTCGGGATCATCTTTTTATCCCACGGTTGCACGGCGATGGTCCGCGGGTCCGGGGTCGCGATATTGGCTACTTGAGCCAGCGGCGTTGGGCTGCCGTAATAGTCCACGAGCACGTCCTGGAGGATCTTCGGGTTTGCCCGTCCTGCCCTGATCTTGCTCAATTCCAGCTCCAGGTGTCTCAGCGCTGCTTCCATTTTCTCTTTCGACTCCTCGAGGCAAAACTGCACGTCTTCTTGATTCATAAAGGTCTTTAATTAGGTGAATACTCGATTCTCGATGAATTGTCTACGCGAATGTAAAGAAAAAAACTCTCCCGCACGCGATGTCTACCCCCGGAAAGAAAGTATCGCGAAAAAAAGACCGATGTCACCCCAGATATTCCTTTACCAAGCCGGGGCTGCGTAGCAGCCTATCTTTTTCCCGCAGCTGCCTCAGGCTGCCGCGTAAAACAGCACCCACCGGGTGCTGTAGAAAAAAGAATCCTTTGAAGGGCTGCGTAGCTGCCCAATCTTTGTAGGCAGTAGCCTAAGGCTACTGTATGACGGGATACTGATGTTAGGATCGGCTGCGTAGCTGCCTCACCTTTCCCTGCGGCAGCCTCAGGCTGCCGCATAAGAAAGAAATTCCATTGAAGGGCTGCGTAGCAGCCCAACCTTTGTAGGCAGTAGCCTAAGGCTACTGT
>JAIROI010000035.1 GCA_031257615.1 Odoribacteraceae bacterium | reverse complement strand
GTCGACCGCAACTGAATTGTGGTCGACCGCAATTGAATTGTAGTCGACCGCAATTGAATTGTAGTCGACCGCAATTGAATTGCGGTCGACCGCAACTGGATTGGGGCCGGCCCAAATTGGATTTGGGGCGGCCCAAATTGAGTTTGGGGCGGCCCTAATTGAGTTTGGGGCGGCCCAAATTGAGTTTGGGGCGGCCCTAATTGAGTTTGGGGCGGCCCAAATTGGATTTGGGGCGGCCCTAATTGAGTTGGGGCCGGCCCAAAATGCTACTGGGCAATCCTTATTTCTTATGTCGAAATCAGGTATTTATATCGAACGCGGGGCAATCATTCACTTGTCACACCGGGAGCGGCCGCCGCGTGAAAAAAAATGGGCGCGCCCGGAGGCGCGCCCACTTTCCGTGCGCGAGACGAGGCGTCACTTCACCTCGCGGGCCTTCTTCTCGTAGAAATCTTTCATGACCTGGAAGGCCTTTTTCTTCACGCCCCAGTTAGAGATTAACCCCTTGCGATTAAAGAAGTCCTGCACGCCGGGGAGTTGGCGGCGCGGGGAATAAAAATCGACGAGTATCCACGGCGAGAGGCCGGACAGCCCCTCGATCTTGTCGAGCATCTCCAGGTTGGCGCGATACAATTCCTCCTGGTATTCTTCCGTCCACCGGCGCGTTTTCTCGCCGTGTAGCCCTTGCAGCGCCCCTCCGCCAAATTCGCTAACGATGACGGGCTTGTCGTAGGGCACGACCCACTTCATGGCGCGGGCGCTCTCGTTGTTGCCCCTGTACCAGCCGACGTACTGGTTGAAACTGATCACGTCGACGTACTCGTTCATGTTATCGTTAAGCGTGTTCACGCCCCGGTTGTCGCCGGTCACCTCCATGGCCATGCTGATCAGCCGCGTGTCGTCCATCGCGCGGGCGCGGCCGGTCAGCCGCGAGAGAAAGCGGTCGCGGGCCTCGCCGTGAGGCGTTTCGTTGGCGATCGACCAGATGACGACGGCGCAACGGTTGCGGTCGCGGGAGATCATTTCCTGCAACTGTCGCTCGGCGCTCAGGTAAGTCTCCTCGTTTTCCCACGAGATCGTCCAGTAGACGGGGATCTCCGACCACACCATGATTCCCAGGCGTTCGGCGGCGCGCACCATGTTCTCGTTGTGCGGGTAATGGGCCAGCCTCACGTAGTTGCATCCCATCTCCTTGGCCCATCCCAGCAGCGTCAGGGCGTGATCCGTCGACCAGGCGCGCCCCTGGTGGAAGGGGGCCTCCTCGTGGATGCTCACCCCGCGCAGGAAGACCGGTTTGCCGTTAAGCAGCAGTTGTTTCCCGCGGGTCTCGATGGTTCGGAAACCGATCTGGTCGCGTATCGTCTCGCCGTCGTGGGAGACGACGACCTCGTACAACTTCGGGGAGTCTGGACTCCACAATCGCGGCTTGGCCTTCAGTTCGAAGCGCGCCTCGCCCCGCTCGTCGGTTTTTGCAACGCGGGAGAGGCCGAGTTCCGGGATTGAAAGGGTGATCTCCCGGCCGGCGATCTTTTCGTTCAGTCGCACGCTGCCGACGATCGCGTCGCGCCGTCCCCTGGGCAGCTGCACGAGATAATCCTCGACGTAAGTCGCTGGCGTCTCGACGACCATCACCTCGCGGGTGATCCCCCCGTAGTTCCACCAGTCCATGTTCACCGTGGGCACGGCGTCCCGGTGGCGTTTGTTATCCACCTTGACGACGACGAAGTTATCCCCGTCGGCGACGAGTCCCGTCACGTCGAAGTTAAAGGGGGTATAGCCCCCCTCGTGTTCCCCGGCCTTTTTCCCGTTGACCCACACCTTGGCCGAGTAGTTCACGGCGCCGAAGTAGAGCAGGTAGCGCTTCCCCTCCTGTTTGGCGATCTTGAAATCCCGTTTAAACCAGACGGTGCCCTCGTAAAAGAAGAGTTTTTCGTCCTGCATGTTCCAGTCGGAGGGGATGTCCATTGTCGGCGACTCGTCCAGGTTGTACTCCACCAGGTCGCCGGGCCTGGTGGCCTTCGCGTTCACGAAGAAGCCGTTTCTCAGCGGTCTTAGCCGGTAATCGTAGTAGCCGTTCTCGAGGGGATCGACCACGTAGTTCCACTTACCGTTCAGGCTCACGAACGGGCGCCCGTAGACGTGAGCCACCAGGGGGATCTCTTCGGCGATCCCCGCGAAATGCAATGATAGCGCCAGCAGCGCGATGGTCATGATTCTTTTCATACGTCTCGATATTAGATAAGTTAGTAAAACAGGGTTCGCTTCCCGCGAAAAACCCTAACAGCTCTCGCGACGCTGTTAGGGTTTATCATCGGGCATATCGAATCACTCTTTCACGTGTAATTTCCGTGACAATAACGCTCGGAACTCCTCGATCGGCACCTCTTTCATCTCCATGCTGACTTCCGACTTGACGCGCAGGAAGAGTTTGTTTTCCTCGACTTTCTCGTGGAACTCTTTCCGTCTCTCCTCGTTTCCCATCAAGTTGTCCGCGATCTCTTCCAGTTGTTCGCGGGGCAGGCTATAGCCGTTGTATCGCAGCAACTGGGCGTCCGCGATGGCGATGGCGATCTCCCTTGCTTCCTCGTCCGTCGAGGTGATCTGGTATTTCTTCACCAGCTTCTCTTTCACGAGACTCCACCTGATCTCGTTCCGGTAGATGCTGGGATCATTCTCGACGATCTCCATGAAACTCTTGTTATCTTTCAACTCGAACACCCGTCTGAGGAAATCTTCCGGCAGTGCCACGTCCTTGTTTTTCTCGAGCATTCTCTCGCGGACATCCTCCGCGAAGATGCGATTCGCCTGGCCGAGGTACGGGTATCTCATGTCTCTCCGCAGCCTTTCCCGGAACTCTTCCAGGCCATTCACCGCGCCTACCCCGCACATCCTGTCGAAGAACTCTTGCGTGGGTTTGGCCTCCGCGTACCGCTTGATCAGGGCAATGGTCAAGGCGAAGTCGGAGGTGATCCGTCCCACTTCCTCCTTGGTTGTATTGAGGAACACCGCCCGGTCCACCTCGTTGGGACAGGCCCGCGACGGGTTCAGGACGACCCTGCTCCCTGTCGTTGCCCCGACGAGCGCGTTAATCGTGACCTCGTCCGCGACCCGCGAGAGCAGCAGCGCGGCGTCTTCGACGCGGATTCCCCCCTCTTTCTCCTTTCCCTCGTCGTCCAGCTCCACCAGCTCGCCCTTCACGAAGTCCGTCGCTTCCACCGTCTCCGCGTCCACCAGCTCGCCGCACCGCTCCAGGAGTATCGCCATTTCCTCCTCCACCATCTTGTCGTCGATCACCGGCAAGTAGAAAGAGAAACGGTCGTCTTTGTCCAACCACGCGTCCACTTCCGGCGAGTAGGCGATGTCGTACAGCAACTCGAAGTCTTCCTGGTCAGCGTCCAGATCCTTCTGGCTCTCGTTCGCGAGGGGATCGCTCAGGAGCTTCAGGCCACTTTCCTTGATAAACCTGCCCAGCTCCGTCCCCACAATCTTTCTCAATTCTTCCACCAGGGCCGTTTTCCCGTACATCTTTTTAACAATTCCCAGGGGTGCTTTCCCCTTGCGAAAGCCAGCAAAGACCCCCTAGCGCGGGTAATCTCTCAGCGTGTTTTCCAGGTTCTCCGCGTAATCGCTTTTCGTCACCTCCACCTTGATAAGCCCGTGGAGGGAATCGATCCGATCGTGTGTTACATTCATAGAGTTACATTATTGTTTCGTGCGGACGAAGGGACTCGAACCCCCAAGCCTTTCGGCACTAGATCCTAAGTCTAGCGCGTCTACCAGTTTCGCCACGCCCGCCCTGATTGGACGCCGCGAATATACCGCTTTTTCCGAAAACCGAAAGTGCTCGTTCTCATTTATTCTTCCTCAGTTCAAAGTTCCTGCCCAGGTAGACGCGGCGCACCTCGGGGTCGCCGGCCAGGTACTCGGCGGTGCCCGACTGCAGGATACGACCGTCGTAGAGCAGGTACGCCCGGTCGGTGATGCTCAGGGTTTCCTGCACGTTATGATCCGTGATCAGAATCCCGATGTTTTTATCTTTTAACTTCTCCACGATCCCCTGGATATCCTCCACCGCGATCGGGTCGACGCCGGCAAAAGGCTCGTCCAGCAGGATGAATTTCGGGGAGATCGAGAGCGCCCGCGCGATCTCCGTCCGCCGCCGTTCGCCCCCGGAAAGCTGGATGCCCTTGCTCTTGCGGATGTGTTGCAGGCCAAACTCGTCGAGCATCTCCTCCAGCCGGTCGCGCTGGTATTCCTTGGGAAAGGCACTCATCTCGAGCACCGACCGGATATTATCCTCCACGCTCATTTGCCGGAACACCGACGCCTCTTGCGCCAGGTATCCCACGCCGCGTTGTGCTCTCCGGTAGACGGGTTCTCGCGTGATTTCCGTGTCATCCAGGAAAATCTGCCCGCCGTTCGCGCGAATCAACCCCACGATCATGTAGAAGGCGGTAGTTTTGCCAGCCCCGTTCGGGCCAAGCAACCCCACGATCTCTCCTTGTTCGACCTGTATGGATACATCTTTCACCACCGTGCGGCTTTTGTATCTCTTTACCAAATGTTCTGCTCGTAGTATCATACCTGAATCTTTAATCCCCCGCGAATGTACACGATAAATATCGTATTCCCCCGGCCCGAACAACGAAAAGTAGCGAGCAGAGTATAGCGAGTAGAATACAGCAAGTAGAGTGTAGGGCGGTAGAGTATAGCGAGTAGAGTAGAGTATAGCGAATAGAGTATAATGAGTAGAGTAAAGTGATTAACGGCAGACCGTAGTTCTTGGGGGTATCGCCAATCCCTACACCCTAAACTCTACTCACTACACTCTACTCACTACACTCTACTCTCTCTCCTTGCCAAGCCGGGGCTGCGTAGCAGCCCAATCTTTGTAGGCAGCACCCTAAGGGTGCTGTATCGCGAATAGACGAAAAGGTAATCGGCTGCGTAGCTGCCTCATCTTTATTCGCAGAAGCCTAAGGCTGCCGCATAGAAAAGATTCCATTGAAGGGCTGCGTAGCAGCTTAATCTTCATAGCCGGCACCCATCGGGTGCCGGTTAGGAGGAACTATAATAAAAAGGCCGAGGAGCGGCCCAACCTTTATTCGCAGCCGCCTCATAAAAAAGAATCCGCTGTTAAAGGCCACTCCCGGACTTCCCCCTTGCCAAGCCGGAGCTGCGTAGCTGCCTCATCTTTCTTCGCAGCTGCCTCAGGCTGCCGCGTAAAAAAGAAATTCCATTGAAGGGCTGCGTAGCTGCCCAACCTTTGTAGGCAGTAGCCTAAGGCTACTGTATAAAGCGATGTCCATATATTCTCGGCTGCGTAGCCGCCTACCCTTTATTCGCGGCAGCCTAAGGCTGCTGCGTGGAAAAAAAGCCGATCAAAATGGGACGGCGGGGGTATGGATACCGCGCCGGGGGGGGGAGGGGTGGGGTATAAAAAACGGGGGGCTACCTCGCGGCAGCCCCCCGACAGAAAACACTTGGCGCAATTGATACGCGCAACACGAATGGCTCCTTTGTGATAGCACGGCAAGGAGCAAGGCCGTTTTATTTATTACTCCTCGACGGGGGCGTCTTCGGCGTCTTCGGTTTCGTCGTCGGAGGCGGCAGCGGCCTTGCGGCGACCCTGCTCCTGCGCGAGGATGTTCTTGAAGCGGGTGGTGATCACGTTAAACTCGTCGACGCAGGTGGAGAGTTCGGGGGTAAAATCAATGCCGTTGAGGAGGATGATCGCCTCGACGCGATCGGTCATTTCGATGAACTTCTCGGTGGCGG
>JAIROI010000148.1 GCA_031257615.1 Odoribacteraceae bacterium | reverse complement strand
AGCCTAAGGCTGTCGCGAACAAGATGAGGCAGCTACGCAGCCCTTCAAAGGATTCTTTCTCATGCAGCCCCCTACGGGTGCTGCTTACGATGGCCTCCTTTTTATACTACATCATGAGGGTGTTGCTTGTGACTCTTTCCTTCTCGCACAGCCCCCTGGAGGGGCTGCGCGAGAAGTTGTGGATTCTTTTTCTACGCGACAGCCTTAGGCTGTCGCGAACAAGATGAGGCAGCTACGCAGCCAATCCTAACATGGATATCACGCTGTACAGTAGCCTTAGGCTACTGCCTACAAAGGTTGGGCAGCTACGCAGCCCTTCAAAGGTTTCTTTTTTGTGCAGCACCGCAGGGCGCTGCCTGTGGAGGATTCTTTTTTATGCAGTACCCACGAGGTAGTGCTTGTGGCGCTCTCTTTTTTATTCAGTACCCACGAGGGGCTGCTTGTGAAGGATTCTTTTTATACAAGTACCCACGGGGCGCTGCTTATATGGCTTCTTTTCCTATCAAGGGGGAGGAGGGGGGAGGATTTTCTATTACCTTCGCGACGCGCTTTAATGTATGAAAGAGATGATAGAATATCCGGAAAAAGAGTGTATCGTGGTGCAGGGCGCCAGGATGCATAACCTGAAGAACGTGTACGCGACGATTCCAAGAAATAAACTGGTCGTGATCACGGGGGTGAGCGGGAGCGGGAAGTCGTCGCTGGCCTTCGATACGATTCATGCCGAGGGACAACGAAGGTACATGGAGACGTTCTCGTCGTACGCGAGGAAGTTCGTGGGGAAAATGGAACGGCCGGACGTGGACCGGATCACGGGGCTGAGTCCGGTGATTGCCATTGAACAAAAGACGACGAATAGAAATCCGAGGTCGACCGTGGGGACGATGACGGAGGTGTATGATTTTTTCCGGCTGCTGTATGCCCGCGCGAGCGAGGCGCGGTCGATCGCCACGGGGAAGCCCATGGTGAAACACACGGATGAACAGGTGATCGAGTTTCTGATGAGGGATTTCGAGGGGAAGAGGGTGATGGTGCTGTCGCCGGTGGTGAGGGGGCGGAGGGGTCATTACAAGGAGTTGTTCGAGGCGGCGATGCGCGACGGGTTCTCGCTGGCGAGGGTGGATGGCGATTTGATGGAGTTGCGGCCCGGGGCGTCGGTGGATCGTTACAAGAATCACGCGATCGAGATCGTGGTCGACAGGCTGGAGGTGGGGAATGACGAGAGGCGATTGAAGCGGTCCGTGGCAACGGCGATGAACCAGGGTAAGGGAATGATGATGGTCGCGGAGATGGCGAGCGGCGAGGTGAAGTATTATAGTCGTCACTTGATGTGCGAGGACACGGGTCTGGCTTATCCTGACCCGGAGCCGCATACTTTTTCTTTTAACGCCCCGCAGGGGGCTTGTCGGAAGTGTAACGGGCTGGGTCTGGTCTACTCGGTGGACATGCAGCGCGTGATTCCTAACGACGCGATGTCGATCTACCAGGGGGGTATCCTGCCGCTGGGGAAGTACAAGAACGAGTTGATCTTTCACCAGGTGGAGAGCCTGCTGAGGCGTCACGGGGCGAGCATCCGTCAGGCGATCCGCGATTTGCCGCAGGAGGCGTTGACGGACGTGTTGTACGGGTACCCGGGGGAGGTGAGGGTGGAGTCCGACGGGCTGTACAAGAATTACATGACGACGTACGAGGGGGTGCTCAAGCGGGCGGCGATGGAGGACGAGGAGTTCGGGAAGGAGGGCGACCGGTATGTCTCGCTGCAGGAGTGCGACTGTTGCCGCGGTCAACGGCTGAACGAGGAGGCGCTGCATTTTTTTATTGATAATAAGAATATCGCGGAGGTGTCGCGGATGGAGTTGGGGGAGTTGTTGAGGTGGATCGACGGGGTGGAGGGGAAGCTGGAGGGCCATCGCCAGAAGGTGGCCGTCGAGATATTGAAGGAGATCCGGACGCGGTTGGGTTTTATGGTGGACGTGGGGCTGGAGTACCTGTCGCTGGACCGGGCGGCGACGACGCTGTCGGGGGGCGAGGCGCAACGGATACGGCTGGCGACCCAGGCGGGGTCGCGGCTGGTGAACGTGCTTTATATTCTGGATGAACCGAGCATCGGGTTGCACCAGCGGGATAATTACAAGCTGATCCGGTCGCTGCAGGAGTTGCGGGACGCCGGTAACTCGGTGATCGTGGTGGAGCATGACCGGGAGATGATGGAGCATGCCGATTATATCCTGGACATGGGTCCCGGGGCGGGTAGGAAAGGTGGGGAGGTGGTGGCGGCGGGGACGCTGGAGGAGGTGTGTCGGGGGGATGGCTTGACGGCGAGCTACCTGCGGAGGGAACGGGTGATCGAGATTCCGAGGGAAAGGCGGGTCGGGCTGGGGCTGGAGTTGTCGCTGCGCGGGTGCACGGGGCATAACTTGCAGAATATTGACGTGGATTTCCCGCTGGGCACGCTGATCGCTGTGACGGGTGTGAGCGGCAGTGGCAAGTCGTCGCTGGTGAGCAAGACGCTTTACCCGCTGTTGTGCCGTCATTTTTATCGTCACTCGACGATGACGCCTCTCCCGTGCGAGGCGATCGACGGGCTGGAGGAGGTGGATAAGGTGGTGATCGTGGATCAGTCGGCGATCGGTCGCACGCCTCGCTCGAACCCTGTCACGTACACGGGTATTTTGACGGATATACGGAAGATCTTCGAGGCGCTCCCGGACGCCCGGGTGAGGGGGTATAACGCGGGGCGTTTTTCCTTTAACACGACCGGCGGGCGTTGCGAGACGTGCAAGGGGACGGGCATGCGGGCGATCGAGATGCATTTTTTGCCGGACGTGTACGTGCCTTGCGAGACGTGCGGCGGGAAACGATATAATAAGGAGACGCTGGAGGTGAAATACAAGGGGAAGTCTATCGGCGACGTGCTTCAGATGACGGTGAACATGGCGGTGGAGTTTTTCGACAAGGTGCCGTTGCTGCTTTCCCGGCTGAAGGTGTTGCAGGAGGTGGGGCTGGGCTATATCCAGCTGGGGCAGTCGAGCACGACGCTGAGCGGGGGGGAGTCGCAACGACTGAAGTTGTCCTCGGAGCTGGCCAAGAAGGACACGGGGCGGACGGTGTATATCCTCGACGAGCCGACAACGGGGCTTCATTTCGAGGACGTGAGGGTGTTGCTGGGGGTGTTGCAGAAGCTGGTGGAGAAGGGGAACACGGTGATCGTGATCGAGCATAACATGGACGTGGTGAAGGTGGCGGATCACGTGATCGACATGGGGCCGGGAGGGGGGAAGGCCGGGGGGATGATCGTGGTCGCGGGGACGCCGGAAGAGGTGGCGATGAACGAGGCGTCGGCGACGGCGCCCTTCCTGAGGAAGGAGTTGAAGTTTCATTAAAAATAGATAGTCATGAAGGTGTTTCGTAAGTTTTCAAGCGTGTTTTGGGTGGCGAACACCCTGGAGTTGTTTGAACGATGGGCATGGTACGGTTTTTTCATGCTTTTCGCTAATTACCTTACCGGTTCGTCGGACGCGGGCGGGCTGGAGTTTACACAGGCCCAAAAGGGGCTGTTGATGGGTGTGGGGACGGGGATATTGTATTTCCTGCCTGTGCTGACGGGAGCGATTGCAGACCGGTACGGGTACAAGCGGGTGCTGGTGCTGGCGTTTATCGTTTACGCGTCGGCCTTCCTGCTGTTGCCGCTGTTCTCGAGCTTCGCGGCGGTGTTTCTCATGTACCTGTACCTGGCCGCGGGCGCGGCGCTCTTCAAGCCGGTGATCTCGGCGACGGTGGCCAAGACGACGACGCCGGGGACGGCGTCGATAGGCTTCGGGATTTATTACATGATGGTGAATGTCGGGGCGTTTTTCGGGCCGGTGGTGACGCTGCTGTTTAACGATGATTACCGGGTGGTGTTCCACATCTCTGCCGGGGTTATCCTGCTCAATCTGCTGCTGGTGTGCTTCTATAAAGAACCGGGGGGGAGACGGCCGGCGACGGGGTCGCTCGCGGCTACCTTTAAGGAGATCTTCGGGAGCATGTTTAGCATCGTCAAGGATCGGCGGTTTATCCTCTTCCTGTTGATCGCGGCGGGGTTCTGGACGATGTATAACCAGCTTTTCTTCACGCTGCCCGTTTTTATCTCCCAGTGGGTGGACACGGGGGCGCTGTATGACTTCTTTTCCTGCCATATCCCGTTTATCAGCGAACATTATAGCCCGGCGCCGGGGGTGTTGGACGCGGAGTTCGTGACCAACTTCGACGCTCTTTATATTATCCTGTTGCAAGTGGTAGTCTCGACGGTCGTGATGCGGATGAAGCCCCTCAAGTCGATGATCAGCGGGTTTCTCGTTTGCTCCATCGGCATGGCGCTGACGCTTTCCTCGCAGAACGTCCTTTTCACGCTGGTCGCGATGCTGGTGTTCGCGATCGGCGAGATGGCCGGTTCGCCGAAGATCACCGAGTATATCGGCGCGATAGCCCCCGCGGACAAGAAAGCGCTGTACATGGGCTACTCGTTTATCCCGATCTTTCTGGGGAACGTCTTCGCCGGGCTGATCTCCGGCTCCGTGTACCAGGGGATGTCCGACAAGGTGATGATCACGCGGGAATACGCCCGGGAACAAGGCCTCGCGATCGCCGACGGCCTCTCGCAAGGGGAGTATTTCAACGAGGTGGCGCGACAAACAGGGCTGAGCGGGCGGGAGCTGACCGATCTGCTGTGGAATACCTACTCGCCCTCGTCGATCTGGATCGTGGTGCTGGTGATCGGGCTGGCAGCAACCCTCTTGCTCTTCCTCTACGACCGCTACAAGTAAATCGCCCGGGCAAAAACTGCCGCGCTTTAGCGATTCTCCGGCGAGAATCGCTACTTTTGCACGGGTTAAACACAAGGTATGATAGAGAATTATTCGGAAGAAAATATCCGCACGCTCGACTGGAGGGAACACGTCCGGCTGAGACCGGGCATGTATATCGGGAAACTGGGCGACGGGACAGCGCCCGACGACGGGATCTATGTCCTGGTCAAGGAAGTCGTCGATAACTCCATCGACGAGTTCGCGATGGGCGCCGGCGACGAGATCGCGATCCGCGTGGACGAACGCCTGATCTCCGTCCGCGACCGCGGCAGGGGCATCCCGCTGGGGAAGCTGGTCGACGTGGCCTCGAAGATGAACACGGGCGCGAAGTATGATTCGGCAGCCTTCAAGAAAGCCGTCGGGCTGAACGGCGTCGGCATCAAGGCCGTCAACGCGCTCTCGGAGACATTCGTCATACAGTCGTTCCGCGACGGGCTGACGCGCGCGGCGAAGTTCTCCCGGGGAGAGCTGCTGGAGGATAGCGGCACGGTGGCCGCGCGCGAACCTAACGGCACGCTCGTGACGTTCATGGCCGACAAGGAACTGTTCGGGAATTACCATTACATCATGGAATACCTCGAGTCGATGCTCAAGAACTACGTGTTCCTGAACTCCGGGCTGACCATCCTCTTTAACGACCAGAAGCTTTTCTCGAAACGGGGACTGCACGACCTGCTCGTGGAGAATATGAGCGGCGAGGGCATCTACCCCATCATCCACCTCAAAGGATACGACATCGAAATGGCCATGACCCACGGGAAACAGCACGTCGAGGAGTATTATTCCTTCGTCAACGGACAACATACCACGCAAGGAGGCACCCACCTCGTGGCCTTCCGCGAGGCCGTGGGGAAGACGATCCGCGATTTCTACAAGCGCGACCTCGAACTCTCGGACGTCCGCGCCTCCATCGTGGCGGCCATCAGTATAAAGGTGCAAGACCCCATCTTCGAGTCGCAAACCAAGACCAAACTCGGGTCGAAGGACATCGCCCCCGGCGGCGTCCCCGTGCGCAACTTTATCATGGACTTCGTCTCCAAGGAACTGGATAATTACCTCCACCGGAATCCCGATACCGCCGAACGCCTGCTGCAAAAGATCATCGAGGCAGAAAAAGAAAGAAAGGCGATGGCCGGCGTGCAGAAGATGGCCAGAGAACGAGCCAAGCAAGTCAGCCTCCACAACAGGAAGTTGCGCGACTGCCGCGTCCACTACGGCGACAACCACGAGCTGAAGGGCGACTCCTCGATCTTTATCACCGAGGGCGACTCGGCCAGCGGATCCATCACCAAGTCGCGCGACGTGAACACGCAAGCCGTCTTCAGCCTCCGGGGAAAACCGCTCAACTCCTACGGCGAGAAAAAGGAAATCGTCTACAAGAACGAGGAGTTTAACCTCCTGCAAGCCGCCCTGAACATCGAGGACGGGCTGGAGGGACTGCGCTACAATAACGTGATCGTGGCCACGGACGCCGACGTCGACGGGATGCACATCCGCCTGCTGTTGCTGACTTTCTTCCTGCAGTTCTTCCCCGACCTCGTGCGGGCAGGACACCTCTACATGCTCCAAACGCCCCTCTTCCGCGTGCGCAACAAAAAGGAAACGCGCTATTGCTATAACGAGATCGAACGCGAAAAGGCCATCAAGAAGCTCGGCCCCAAACCGGAGATCACGCGCTTCAAAGGATTGGGAGAGATCTCCCCCGACGAGTTCAAGCACTTTATCGGAAAGGACATCCGCCTCGAACCGGTGCGCTTGAATCGCCAAGATTCCATCGACGATATCCTCACCTATTACATGGGCAAGAACACGGCCGAACGACAGGATTTCATCATCGAACACTTGTACATCGAGAAAGATTAATACATGAACGACTTATACGACAACGAGCCGGAATCCCCCCGGGAAAACGGGGGGACGCGCTCCATTCAACACCTCTCCGGGATGTTCGAGCGATGGTTCCTCGACTACGCCTCTTACGTCATCCTGGAGCGCGCCGTCCCCTACGTGGAAGACGGCCTGAAGCCCGTCCAGCGGCGCATCCTCCATGCCATGAAACAGCTGGACGACGGGAGGTATAACAAGGTGGCGAACATCATCGGCCACACCATGCAGTATCACCCCCACGGCGACGCGTCTATCGGCGACGCGCTCGTGCAACTGGGACAAAAAGACCTCCTCATCGACTGCCAGGGAAACTGGGGGAACATCCTCACGGGAGACTCGGCAGCAGCGCCGCGATACATCGAGGCCCGCCTCTCCAAGTTCGCCCTGGAGGTGGTCTTCAACCCGAAAACCACGCGCTGGAAACCCTCCTACGACGGACGACAGGAAGAACCCGTGATCCTCCCCGTGAAGTTTCCCCTGCTGCTGGCGCAAGGGGTCGAGGGCATCGCCGTCGGCCTGGCCTCCAAGATACTCCCGCACAATTTCAATGAACTCTTGGACGCGTGCGTCGCCTGCCTGCGAGGCGAACCCTTCACCCTCTACCCCGATTTCCCCACCGGCGGACTGATCGACGCGACCAGGTACAACGACGGGCTGAGGGGAGGAAACGTGAAAGTGCGCGCCCGCATCGAGAAAGATCCCAACAACCGACTGCTGAAGATTACCGAGATACCCTACGGCAAAACCACCTCGTCGCTCATCGAAAGCATCCTCAAGGCCAACGAACGGGGAAAGATCAAGATCAAGAAGATCGACGACAACACCGCCGCCAGGGTGGAGATCCTCGTCTACCTCGCCGCCGGCGTCTCCTCCGACAAGACCATCGACGCCCTCTACGCCTTCACCGACTGCGAGCTGTCGATCTCGCCCAACGCCTGCGTGATCGAGAACGAGAAACCGAACTTCATGCCCGTGTCGGGCATCCTCAAGAAGTCGGTGGACGACGCCGTGAGCCTCCTCCTCTGGGAGTTGAAGATTCGCCTCGACGAGCTGGAAACGGCATGGCATTACACCTCGCTGGAGAAAATATTCATCGAGGAACGCATCTACAAGGACAAGGAGTTCGAGGAAAGTCCCTCCATGGAGGCCGTCATCCGCCACGTGGGGGGGAGATTGACCCCCTTCCTCTCGCGCCTGACGAGGCCCGTGACAGAGGACGACATCAAGCAGTTGCTCGAAATTCGCGTGAAGCGCATCCTGAAGTTCAACTCGGAGGAGGCCGGCAACCACTTGAAGACCCTCGAACAGGAAATGGCCAGGGTGAAGCACGACATCGAGCACATCATCCCGTACACCATCAGGTATTACCAGACCCTCAAAAGCAAGTTCGGCAAGGGAAAAGAACGGCTAACGGAAATACGCGGGTTCGAAAACATCGTGGCGGCGAAGGTCGTCGTGGCCAACGAAAAATTGTACATCAACAGGGAAGAGGGATTCATCGGCACGGCGCTCAAAAAAGACGAGTTCGTCTGCGAGTGTTCGGACATGGACGAGGTCATCGTCTTCCGCAAGGACGGCGCCTACTCCGTCCACAAGGTCGCCGACAAGCTCTTCGTCGGCAAAGACCTCCTCCACGTGAACGTCTTCAAGAAAAACGACACGCGCACCATCTACAACGTCGCCTACCGCGACGGGCGCTTCGGCCCCGCCTACGTGAAACGCTTCTACGTCACCGGCACCACGCGCGACAAGCAATACAACATCTCCCGCGGCGCCGCCGGCTCCCGCGTCCTTTACTTCAGCGCCAACGAAAACGGGGAAGCCGAGATCGTCAAGGTATGCCTCAAACCCAAGCCGGGACTGAAAAAACTACTCTTCGAGTACGACTTCGCCACCCTCGCCATCAAAGGAAAAGACTCCCGCGGAAACCTGCTCGCCAAGCACGACGTCCACAAAATCATGTTCGTGCAGAAAGGCCTCTCCACCCTCGGGGGAAGAAAAATATGGCTGGACGAGGACGTGCTGCGACTCAACACCGACAGCCGCGGCAAATACCTCGGAGAGTTCCAGGGCGAGGACCGCATCCTCGTCGTACACGCGAACGGCGCCTACCACACCACCGACTTCGACCTCGGCAACCACTACGAGGAAGGTGCCCTCCGCCTCGAAAAACACGACCCCGCCCGCGTCTGGTCCGCCATCTTCTTCGACACCGAGCAACAATTCTACTACCTGAAACGCTTCCGCTTCGAGGAATCCCCGCGGGTGGTCTCCTTCATCGGAGACGCCCCCGGCTCGCGACTCGTCTGCCTGAGCGACGAGCAATGCCCCCGCTTCGAGATCCGCTTCGGCGGTCGACAGGAAGGACGCCCGCCGGAAATCGTCCAGGCCGACGAGTTCATCGCCGAAAAGTCCTACAAGGCAAGGGGAAAACGCCTCACGACCCACGAAGTAAAGGAAATCCGCGAGATCGACCCGCTGCCCGTCGAGGAACAGCCCGTCGAGGAACAGCCCGATCATGCCGCGCGTACCCCCCAGTCCCCCCTCGAGGAACAAATGACTCTTGACTTTGAATAAACCCCCATGCACACCTCCACTCCCGCCGCCGGCGAGGTCATTGATCGCTTCGCCGACATAGAAATCCTTCGCTACACCGTCGACGGCTTCGACGACCTGCTCCCCCGCCAGAAACGCCTGATCTACTACCTCTCGATGGCAGCCGCGGCCGGACGCGACATCCTCTTCGACCAGAACGGCGTCTACAACCTACAAGTACGGAGACTCCTGGAAACCATCCGCGAGCGATACCCCGGCCGTCGAGACGCGCCCGACTTCCTCGCCATGGAAACCTACCTCAAACGCCTCTGGTTCTCCAACGGAATCCACCACCACCACGACAACGAAAAACTCCTCCCCGACTTCTCGCCCTCCTTCTTCGTGAACGCCGCCCGCCGTTGCAACCTCCTCGCGACCGAGATCGAACCACTCCTGCCGGTGATCTTCGACCCCTCGGTTTGCCCCAAGAAAATGAACAAAAACAAGGGAGAAGACCCCCTCCTCACCTCCTCCGTCAACTTCTACCGGGGCGTGACGCGCGCCGAGGCAGACGCCTTCTACGCCCCAGCGATCTTCCCCGACGACCGACAACGCCCCGCCCCCGGACTCAACGCGCGCCTGGTGAAAGACCCCGGGGGAAAGCTGCGCGAGGAAACATGGTGCGCCCGCGGCCTCTACGCCAACCTCATCAACAAGATCATCTACTGGCTCGACAAGGCCGCCCCGGAGGCCGACAACGCCCGCCAGGAAGAGACCATACGACTCCTGGTCGAGTTCTACCGCGAGGGAAGCCTCGAAACCTTCGACCGCTACTCCATACTCTGGGTGCAGGACGCCGCCTCCCGCGTCGACTTCATCAACGGATTCATCGAGACATACAGCGACCCCCTCGGCCTGAAAGGCGCCTGGGAATCACTCGTCTACTTCACTAACGAGGAAGCAACGCGCCGCGCGGCGATCATCTGCAAGTCAGCCGGGTGGTTCGAAAGCAACTCCCCCGTCGACCCGCGCTTCAAAAAAGAAAACGTCACCGGCCTCTCCGCCCGCGTCGTCACCGCGGCCATGCTCGGCGGGGACTGCTTCCCATCGCCACCCATCGGCGTCAACCTCCCCAACTCGAACTGGATACGCGAGCTGCACGGCTCCAAATCCATCACCATCGAAAACATCATCCGCGCCCGCGACGCCCGCGCCCGAGACTCCGGCGTCGCCAGGGAATTTTACTGGAGCGACCTCGAACGCGACCTCGAACGACGCCGCGGCCTCCTCACGGGACGCCTCCACACCGACCTCCACGAGTGCCTCGGACACGGATCCGGCCGCCTCCTGCCCGGAGTCTCCGCCCTCGCCCTCAAGGAATACGGCGACGTCATCGAAGAAGCCCGAGCCGACCTCTTCGCACTCTACCACCTTGCCGACCCGAGGATGATCGAACTGGGACTGCTGCCCGACGAGGAAGCCTACAAGGCAGAATACTACAAGTTCATGTGCAACGGACTGCTCCTCCAGCTTGTCCGAGTGCCTCCCGGCAAGCAAATCGAGGAAGCGCACGCGCGCGATCGCGCCCTCGTCTCCCGCTGGGTACACGAACGCGGCGCCGCCGATCGCGTCACGGAACTCCGCGAACGCGACGGCAAACTCTTCCTGGTGATCAACGACTACCGGCGTCTCCGCGCGCTCTTCGGGGAACTCCTGGCCGAGATACAGCGCGTCAAGTCCGAGGGCGACTTCCCCGCTGCCGCCGCCCTGGTGGAGCGCCACGCCATCCGCGTCGACCCTTCCATGCACGCCGGCATCCTCGCCCGCTACAAGAAGTTGAACATCGCCCCCTACGCCGGTTTCGTGAATCCCGTCTACCGTCCTCTCCTCGACCCCAACGGCTGCATCGCCGACGTCCAACTCGACTACTCCGAGGACTACGCCTCCCAAATGTCCCGCCTCCGCTCCCCCGAGTAACGGGCCTCTTCCTTCCCCGACGCGACGAACGTCTCGCCGCGTTCCCCCTTGTTCCTTTTCGGCTACAGGCGATTAGCGCGCGCGTCTTTCTTGTCCCTTTTCGGGTACAAGCGACGCGTGCGCGCGTCTTTCTATCGAATTCTTTTCTACGCGCCAACCTTAAGCCTCCGCGTCGCCTTTTCCCTTACCAAATCGATGCCGCATCGCAACCACAACTTCGCGCGCAGCCCCCGCAGGGGGCTGCACAAACCTGAGTTCGACCTAAGCGATCATGGTAGATTTCATCAAGTCAATGATTTCAAGATTTAACGCAGGCTTTTTAGGGAGGAAATTGTAAGCGATGAGTGCCGCAATCATATTGTTAATGAAGTTATTGAAACTGCGATGGCGGGTGTGTTCAATTTGGCAAACGTTCTTAAATTCATCATTCACAGTCTCTATCAATACTCTTTTCCGAAGGTAAATCTTGTCAGAAAGATGCATGAGTGAATTTTTCATGTTCACGATAACTTTTTGTTGCAACTCCACGAAGCGGTTATAACTGACCGTTTTTGGGAAATCCGCGGTGCGTTCCCGTTTTATGTGGTTTATATAAAATGCTTTCAGCTCCCTGTAATGACTCAGGTGAAACAGGATGAGAATCGTCATGACCTCGCTGTCGGACATTGTAAACTTGCGATTCCGGGTTTTCTTCTTACTGCTTGACTTGAGAAGATGTCCTTCTTCCGCATTGTCAAATTGCTTGCAGAACTCGTCAACGTGATAAAAAATTTCGACTACATTTGCATTCATAAGAGGCAGGAATTTTGCTTGTAATATTTTGTTTTTAAGAGCTTTAAAGTTACAAACATCCTGCCTTTTTTACAAGCATTCCTATCACAAAAAGATATTTTCTTGAACTCAGGTTAATCACGAGTTTTCAAAATGCAAGCAATTTGAGTTTTTTTTCGAGGGGGGCGTGCTCTTTCTTTCTGTCGGCCCCGGAATACCGCACGCGACGGGGTGGCAGCGATCTTTTCTACCACATATATAAGGAGCGCGGGGGATTTCGTCATTTTACGCGCTGGTTTTGCGGATATTAGCAAGTATCCCGCGAATTTTCAGTGGAAGATTTCGTGTTTAAGGATGTGAAAACCGTGTCAAATTCTGCATGTCGCGCGCGTGGGAAAGGGAAAATCGTTTC
>JAIROI010000123.1 GCA_031257615.1 Odoribacteraceae bacterium | reverse complement strand
CAGTAGCCTTAGGCTACTGCCTACAAAGATTGGGCTGCTACGCAGCCCCGTCTTGGCAAGGAGAAGTCCGGGACGGAAGCTATGCGGCCCTTAAATGGACTTTGTTTTACGGCAGCCTTAGACAGCCGCGAATAAAGGTTAGGCCGCTCTGCGGCCTTTTTATTATTATACCTCCTGACCCGGCACCCGATGGGTGCCGGCTATGAAGATTAGGCTGCTACGCAGCCAATCCTAACGCAAGGTTGCGTTAATACAGTAGCCTTAGGCTACTGCCTACAAAGATTGGGCTGCTACGCAGCCCCGTCTTGGCAAGGAGAAGTCCGGGACGGAAGCTATGCGGCTCTTCAATGGACTTTGTTTTATACGGCAGCCTGAGGCAGCCGCGAGATGCCATTTCTCAGGAGAAGAAATCCTCTTTCGCAGAGCCGCGAAACGGCGCCGCGAACTCGCGGGAAGCCTTCGCGGAGCCGCGAAACGCCACCACGCCCTTTCGCGACTGACGAAGATGGGAACGGGGCAAAAAAAAACTACCCGGATGCCTCCGGGTAGTTTTTTTTTTGAATGATTCGCGCTATCGCGCGACCAGCAGCCAGGCGTCGCGGTATTCCGGGTAGATGTGGCGGACGCGCCTCAACTCCTCGCGAGCGGAAAACTCGTCGTCGAACCCGGCGATGCTCACGCGATTCATGTACGACGCGTTCCGCATGATGATACTCGCGTACCCGGCCTCGTTCAACTTATCGCGCAACCGGATGGCGTTGTCCTCGTTGGAGAAACTTCCCACGATCACGTGATAGCGTTTTGTCGAGGAGCCGTGGCTCACGGTGACCCGCTCCTGTAGCACGCGGACGGGCGCTTCCCGCGCCGCGTTCCCTGGCTGGGCGGTCGCCTGTGCCTGCACCGGTTCCTCCTTCTCGCGATTTTCCGTCATCACCACCACTTCCTCCTCCGCGTCCTCGAACGGCGTCGCGTAGACCTTTCTTTTCGACTGGCAACTCGCGGCAATTGCCGCGATCACAATGGCAAATACAATGATTCTCATTTTCTCTACTATTAAATTTATTCCCCGGGCAAATCTAAGCATTTATCTCTTGAGGGGAGCTATATTTTTTCTACTATTTTTTAACGATCCCCGGATTTAGGCCTAACTTTGCCCACGCAATCCGCGCGTCGAACGGCGAACGCGCGAGAGAGTGTGTAAACAATTAAATTGCAAGATCATGAAAAGAGTCATTTTTATCATCGGAACGCTGTGGTCCCTGTCAACGAGCGCCCAGTCCATTGACGAGTGGTTGACCCTCGATCCCATTCCCGTCCTCCTTCCCGCCTTCAGCGAGACGAAAAACGTCGACGATCTCCCCTTCTCTCCGGCGAAACTGCTCCAGCACGCGTTCGTGAACGTCGCCTCGCTGTCGCCCGCGCCGGACTACACGGAGGAACAATGGAAGGGCCTGACGTGGCGCGTCGCCCCGGGCAACGCCTTCCACCCGGACACGCTGGGGAAAAGCGACGTCGTGCTCTTCCACGCGGTCTACCTGACGAACAACGACTGGGTGAAGGGGACGCTCCTCTTCAAGTTTCGCGTGAACGCGGAGGTCTACGTCGACGGGGTGAAGCGTTTGACGCACGACGCGCGCGACGGGCAGAAGGAGATGGAAAAGAAGGTCGCGGCCGAGTGGACGCCGGGGAAACACGCGATCATCGTGAAAAGCGTGGCCACGCCCGCCGACAGGACGCTCTTCTCCGCCGAGTTCCGGGCCGACTCTACCTTCAGGGAATTGCCCGTGATCGCCTCCCTCTCCCCGAAGCGCGGGAAAGGCGTCATGGACGCGCTGAACACCCGGCGCGCGAGCGGCATATCCATCTCCCCGTCGGGCAACTACCTCCTCGCGGACCGGACGGAGACCATACAGGGAAAGGTCAGCCGGACCTCCCACCTCCAAGCCATCAAGGACAAGCGAGTCCTCTACTCCCTCTCCGGCCAGGACGCTTCCCAGGCGCGGTGGCTGCCCGGCGAAGACAAGCTCTCCTTCATGACCAGGGAAGGCGACGGGCACTCCTTGTATATCTACAACCCGGCGGACGCCAGCCTGGAGCGCGTCTTCTGCTCCGAGCAATCGATCTCCAACTACCGCTGGCTGCCCGACGGGTCGGCCCTCCTCTACGCGGTCTCGGAAAACCACGAGGAGCGCGACTGGGAACTGCGCAAGCTGGACGGCATCGAAGACCGACAGCCCTCCTACCGCCACCGCTCCTTCCTCTGCAAGTTTGACCTCGCCACCGGCTTGCACTCCCGCCTCACCTGGGGCAACCTGAGCGCGTCGCTCTCGGACGTCAGCCGCGACGGTCGCCGGATCATCTTCTCCACCCAGCGCCCCGACTACGACGAGTATCCCTTCCACAAGCAATCCATCTACATGATGGACCTCCGCGACAACCGGGTGGATACCCTCTGGCACGACCGCCTGTTCAGCATCCGCTGCTCCTTCTCCCCCGACGGCGCGACGCTCCTCGTCAGCGGCCCCCCGAACGCCTTCGGCGCGATCGGCACGGCCATCGGCAAGAAACAAATCGCGAACGGGTACGACACCCAGCTCTACCTCTACCACCTGGAGACGAAAGAGGTCGAGCCGATCACCAGGGACTTCAACCCGTCGGTCTCCCGCGCCGAGTGGCACCGGGACGGGAGCATCTACTTCACCGCCGAGGACGCCGACTACCTCCGCCTCTTCCGCTATCGTCGGGGCGAGATCCGCCAACTCCCCTGCGCCGGCGACCTCGTGCAAGGATTCTCCCTCGCCCGCGACGCCAACAAGGCCGTCTACATCGCCTCCGGAGCGCAACACCCCCCCCGCGTCTACACCCTCGACCTCGAAAGCCTGGAGACGGAAGAATGGGACGACCCCGCCGGCAAACAATACCGGAACGTCGAGTTCGGCGCGGTCAACGACTGGGACTACCGCCACAAGGGAACCCTCATCGACGGCCGCTACTACCTGCCCGCCGACTTCGACCCCGCCAAGAAATACCCCATGATCGTCTACTACTACGGCGGCACCTCCCCCGTCGAACGCACCTTCGGTGGCAACTGGCCCTTCAACGTCTACGCCGCCCACGGCTACGTCGTCTACATCATGCAACCCTCCGGCGCCACCGGCTTCGGACAAGAATTCTCCGCCCGCCACCAGAACAACTGGGGCATCATCACCGCCGACGAGATCATCGCCTGCACCAAGGCATTCCTCCGGGAACACCCCTTCGTCGACCCCCGGCGCGTCGGGTGCATGGGAGCATCCTACGGCGGATTCACCACCATGCTGCTCCAAACCCGGACAGACATCTTCGCCTGCGCCGTCTCCCACGCCGGCATATCCTCCATCTCCAGCTACTGGGGTGAAGGATACTGGGGATACGCCTACAGCACCAACGCCGCCGCCCACTCCTACCCGTGGAACCGGCGCGACATCTACGTGGACCAAAGCCCCCTCTTCCGCGCCGACCGCGTCAAAAAACCCATCCTCCTCATCCACGGCACCGCCGACGTCAACGTCCCCACCGGAGAAAGCATACAGTTCTACACCGCCCTCAAACTCCTCAAAAAAGAAGTAGACCTCGTGCTCGTCAAAAACGCCGACCACGGCGTCGTCGAATACCGCCAGCGTATCCTGTGGTTCAACACCATCCTCGCCTACTTCGCCAAACACCTGAGGCAACAGCCCGCCTGGTGGGAAAACATGTACAAAGACAAAAACCTCTAAAATAACACCCATGAACCAAACACTCGACAGAGCAGCAGACAACATCCGCGTCCTCGCGGCCTCAATGGTAGAAAAAGCCCGCTCCGGACACCCCGGAGGCGCGATGGGAGGAGCCGACTTCATCAACATCCTCTACGCCCGCTTCCTCAACTTCGACCCCGACGATCGCCAGTGGCCCCTCCGCGACCGATTCTTCCTCGACCCCGGACACATGTCGCCCATGCTATACGCCGCCCTCGCCCTCACCGGCGCCTACACCATGGAAGACCTCGCCAACTTCCGACAGTGGGGAAGCGTCACCCCCGGACACCCCGAAAAAGACCACCGGCGAGGCGTCGAAAACACCTCCGGACCCCTCGGACAAGGACACGCCATGGCCGTCGGCGCCGCCATCGCCGAACGATTCCTCGCCGCCAGGTTCGGCGAATGGATGGCACACAAAACATACGCCTACATCTCCGACGGAGGCATACAAGAAGAAATCTCGCAAGGAGCCGGACGAATCGCAGGAACACTCGGACTCTCCAACCTCATCCTCTTCTACGACGCCAACAACATACAACTATCCACCCGCGTCGACGAGGTAACCTCCGAAAACACCGCCCTCAAATACCAGGCATGGGGATGGAACGTCATCACCATCGACGGCAACGACCCCGCGCGAATCACCACCGCCCTCCAACAAGCCAACGACGAACAACAACGCCCCACCATCATCATCGGACACACCCTCATGGGAAAAGGAGCCGTCGGCCCCCTCGGCGAAGACTACTCCAACAAAGTCTCCACGCACGGACAACCCCTCTCCGCCGCCGGCGCGTCCATCACCAAAACCATCCAACACCTCGGGGGAAACCCCGACGACCCCTTCCGCGTCTTCCCCGACGTGCAAAAACTCTACGACGACGCCCTCGAACAAAAAAGAACGCGCGCCCGCGAAAGACAACAACAACAAACCGACTGGGAACAAGCCAACCCCGCCCTCGCCGACAAATGGCGCCGCTTCCACTCCAGCCAACCGCCGCGCGTCGACTACAACGCCATCACCCACAAACCCGGCATCTCCACCCGCGCCGCCTCCGCCAACGTCCTCGAAACACTCGCCCGGCAAGCAGAAAACATCATCATCAGCTCCGCCGACCTCAGCAACTCCGACAAAACCGACGGATTCCTCAAGGGAGGCGCGCGACCCCTCGTCAAGGGAGACTTCAGCGGCGCCTTCCTCCAGGCAGGAGTCGCCGAACTCACCATGGCCGCCATCTGCAACGGCATCGCCCTCCACGGAGGCATACGCGTCGGCTGCGGCACCTTCTTCGTCTTCTCCGACTACATGAAACCCGCCTTCCGCATGTCCGCCCTCATGCAACTCCCCGTCAAATACATCTGGTCTCACGACGCCTTCCGCGTCGGAGAGGACGGCCCCACACACCAGCCCGTCGAACAAGAAGCACAACTCCGCCTCATGGAAAAACTGCACAACCACGACGGACAACCCGGCATGCTCGTCCTCCGGCCGGCAGACGCCCGCGAAACCACCGTCGCCTGGCAAATGGCCATGGAAAACACGCGCACGCCCACCGCCCTCATCCTCTCCCGCCAGAACATCAACGACCTCCCCGAAGAACGACACCACCTCGCCACCCGCGGCGCCTACATCGCCTTCGAGACCGGCCCCGACCCCGACGCGCTCCTCGTCGCCTCCGGCTCCGAGGTCTCCACCCTCGTCCAGGGCGCCCGCCTGCTCCTCGAACGCTCCGGCGTCGCCTCCCGCGTCATCTCCCTCATCTCAGAGGGCCTCTTCGCGAGCCAACCCGCCGCCTACCGCGACGAGATTCTCCCCCCTGGCATCCCCCGCTACGGCCTCACTGCCGGCCTCCCCGTCACCCTCGCCGGCGTCATCGGCCCTGACGGCCGCGTCCGCGGTCTCGACCACTTCGGTTACTCCGCCCCCGCCGACGTCCTCGACGAGAAATTCGGCTTCACCCCCGAACGCGTCTACCATGACGTCCTCGACCTCCTGGCCAACTAATCGTCCTCCCTCTCCCACCGTTACCGTACGTCAACGGCGACCGTTGCCGTACGTCAACGGTGATCGTTGATGTACGTCAACGGTGATCGTTGACGCTCGTCAACGGGGGAGGGATTTGGGAATAGTCGATTATCTTCGCGGGGCGGGGAGGGTTCCCCGGAAAGAAATGTTGTATCATTTAAAAGGATTTGTCATGAGGTATTTGATGGTGATTTGGATGATGGCGGTCGCGGGAACGGTGACCGCGAGAGAAATAGTGTCGCTGAATAAAGGGTGGAGGTTCACGATGGGGTACGAGACCAGGAAGAATGTCTACGCGGAGGTGAACCTGCCGCACACGTGGAACCGGGACGCGCTGGCCGGGAAAGCGGATTATTACCGGGGCGTGGGGAATTACGAGAAGCGCGTGAAAGTGCCGGGGACGTGGGCGGGGAAGAGGGTGTTTTTGAGGTTCAAGGGTGTGAATAGCGTGGCGAATGTATTTGTCAACGGGCGGCACGTCGGGGAGCACCGGGGAGGGTACACGGCGTTCGCGTTCGAGATCACGGGGAGGGTGAAGGCCGGGGAGGAGTTCGGGTTGCTGGTGCGGGTGAACAACGCGTTGCAGCTGGACGTGATGCCGCTCGTGGGGGATTTTAACATGTACGGGGGGATTTACAGGGACGCGGAGATGGTGGCGGTGGAGAGCGCGCACGTGTCGTTGATGGATTACGGGTCGCCGGGGGTGTACGTGACGACGGGCGAGGCGACGGCGGAGCGGGCGACGGGGAGCGCGCGGGTGCTGGTGTCGGGGGCGGCGGGCGAGGAGGCGACGGTGCGCGCGCGGGTGTTGGACGCGGGGGGCAGGGAGGTGTGCAGGAGGGAGCGGGGGGTGCGTTGCGACGGGGGGACGAGCGAGGTGACGATGGAGTTGGAGGTGGAGCGGCCGCGGTTGTGGCAGGGTCGGGAGGATCCTTACTTGTACGCGGTGGAGGTGGAGGTGAGGAGCGAGGGGGGCGTCGACCGGGTGCGGGAGCGTTGGGGGATTCGCCGGTTCGAGGTGGACGCGGAGCGGGGTTTCTTCCTGAACGGGCGGCGGGTGCAGTTGCGGGGCGTGTGTCGTCACCAGGACCGGGCGGAGCTGGGTAACGCGCTGTTGCCGATGCACCACCGGGAGGACATGGAGATCATGCGGGAGATGGGCGCGAACGCGGCGCGGCTGGCGCATTACCCGCAGGATCGGCTGGTGCACGAGCTGTGCGACGAGTACGGTTTCGTGGTCTGGGCCGAGATTCCTTTCGTGGGGCCAGGGGGTTATCGCGACAAGGGGTTCGTGGACCAGGAGTCGTTCCGGGCGAACGGCCGGCAGCAGTTGCGGGAGTTGATCCGTCAGAATTACAATCATCCCTCGATCTGCTTCTGGGGGTTGTTCAACGAGCTGAAGGAGGAGGGGGATAACCCGTTGGAGTACCTGCGGGAGTTGCAGGAGCTGGCGCGGCAGGAGGATCCGTCGCGGCTGACGACGGGGGCCTCGAACCAGGGGGGCGCGCTGAACCGGGTGACGGACTTGATCGCGTGGAATCTCTATTTCGGGTGGTACGGCGGGAAGCCTTCCTCGATCGGCGCGTGGGCGGACAGGGCGCGGGAGGAGTACGCCGGCGTGCCGGTGGGGATCAGCGAGTACGGGGCGGGGGGGAGTATCCTGCACCAGGAGGAGTCGCCGTCGCAGCCCTCGGCCAACAGTTACTGGCACCCGGAGGGGTGGCAGGCCTATTTCCACGAGGAGCACTGGAAGGCGATCGACGAGCGGCCGTTCCTGTGGGGGACGTTCGCGTGGAACATGTTCGATTTCGGCGCGGCGCACCGGACGGAGGGGGAGATCGACGGGAAGAACGACAAGGGGCTGGTGACGTTCGACAGGAAGGTGAAGAAGGACGCGTTTTATTTCTACAAGGCGAACTGGAACAAGGAGGAGCCTTTCGCGCATATCGCCGGTCGGCGGGGGCCGGCGGGGCCGCGGGTGAAGGTGTACTCGAATTGCCGGGAGGTGGAGTTGCTCGTGAACGGTCGGTCGCTGGGCAAGCGGCGGGGGGATCGCGGTATCTTCTCGTGGGAGGGGGTGGCGCTCGTTCCCGGCCCGAATCGCGTGACGGCCCGGGCGCGCGGCGCGGCGGACGATACGGTTGTTTTCTTCTCGGAGCCGGGTTCTAACTAAGCGATTTGTCTTGATACTTGTCGCGCTTGTTGGAGAGCAGTTGGTCGATGGCGGGAGTGATGTCGCTGTTGCTGGGGAGGAGGATCGCGGCGACCCCGGCGGCGGCGGCGGCCTCGACGTCCCGGGGGCTATCGCCGATCATGCAGGAGCGGGCGGGGTCGATGTTGAAGCGCTCGATGGCTTGCAGGATCATGCCGGGCGCGGGCTTGCGGCAGGCGCAGGGGGCGACGTCGCCGTGGTGGGGGCAATAGTAGATCGCGTCGACGCGCGCGCCTGCCTTTTCTAGTTCCCGGCACATGTAGGCGTGCAGTTCCTCGACCTGCCGGGCGTTATAGATTCCCCTGGCGACGCCTCCCTGGTTGGTGATGACGATGACGAGGTACCCGGCCTCGTTGAGTCTCCGGACGCCGTCGACGACGCCGTCGTTGAAGCGGAAGTGTTCGGGGAGGTAGACGTAATAATGGTCCTCGTTGGAGTTGATCGTCCCGTCGCGATCGAGGAAGACGGCCTTGTTTTTCATTGTTCAGTGCATGATCTTAAAGACCAGTTCCCGGAGCA
>JAIROI010000084.1 GCA_031257615.1 Odoribacteraceae bacterium | reverse complement strand
CTTGCGGCAGAGGAGATTTCCGATCGTTCCTGAGAACAGTCTGCGTAATATGCGTTGTATGCGTTTTCCATCATTTGATTTCGCGTGACAAATGGATTCAGTTTGTTGCCGGCAAAGCTGCCGAAAAATTTTCTATCACACAAGCATTCCACCACATTTTCTGCCAAACTTTTTTCCGCGCCCCACTTTTTCAACAAATCTCCCCCGCATCTGCCACCTTCCGAACAAGTCATCCGACCTACATCTCCCCCAACCGCACCTATACATAATAAGGAGTAATCGGCTTCTTTTCCACGCGTCAGCCTTAGGCAGCCGTGAAAGATAAGGCAGCTACGCAGCCAAGAATATATGGACATCGCTTTATACAGTAGCCTTAGGCTACTGCCTACAAAGATTGGGCTGCTACGCAGCCCCGGCTTGGTAAGGGAATATCCGGGGGCGGCCTTTAACAGCGGATTCTTTTTTGCGAGGCGGCCTAAGGCTGCCGCAAATAAAGGTTAGGCCGCTCTGCGGCCTTTTTATTATTATACCTCCTAACCGGCACCCGGTGGGTGCCGGCTATGAAGATTAGGCTGCTACGCAGCCCTTCAAAGGAATCTTTTTTATGCGGCAGCCTTAGGCGGCCGCGGGGAAAGGTTAGGCAGCTACGCAGCCGATCCTAACGTGGGCACTACGCTGTACAGTAGCCTTAGGCTACTGCCTACAAAGATTGGGCTGCTACGCAGCCCCGTCTTGGTAAGGGGAAGTCCGGGGCGGCAGCTACGCAGCCCCGTCTTGGCAAGGTGGCGACTAATAGAGGTTCCGGAACCCCCCGAAAGTATCGCCGAGGCCTCGGACACGGTTTCGGGAACTCCCGAAAGTATCGCCGAGGCCTCGGACACGGTTTCGGGAACTCCCGAAAGTATCACCGAGGCCTCGGACACGGTTTCGGGAACTCCCGAAAGTATCATCGAGGCCTCGGGGACGGGTTTGTAGTATGTGAGAAAGTATCGCCGAGGGGGCGGGGACGGGTTTGTAGTATGTGAGAAAGCGTCGCCGAGGGCTGGGGAAGGTTTTGTAGTATGTGAGAAATCGTCGCCGAGGGGTCGGGGAAGGTTTTGTAGTATGTGAGAAAGCGTCGGTGAGGGGTCGGGGAAGGTTTTGTAGTGTGTGAGAAAGCGGCGTTGAGGGGTCGGGGAAGGTTATGTAGTGTGTGGGAAAGCGGGGCGGGTGGGAGTTCCGTTGGAAATTCTATCTTCGCGGGCAGTACTGATCTTAAACATGACGCGTATGAGTTTCTCTGATTTTGTTTCGAGCGTTAGCGGGTGGGTGTGGGGGATGCCGGTGATCCTCTTTCTGATGGGCATGGGGTTGTATTTCTCCATCCGGACGCGTTTTCTCCAGGTACGTTACTTCAAGAGCATGGTGACGATGTTGTTTCGCGGCAAGTCGTCGGCGAGGGGTATCTCGTCGTTCCAGTCGTTCGCGCTGGCGTTGTCGGGTCGGGTGGGGACGGGGAACATCGCGGGGGTGGCGACGGCCATCGCGTTGGGTGGGCCGGGGTCGGTTTTCTGGATGTGGCTCATTGCTTTCCTGGGGGCCGGCACGGCGTACGCGGAGGCGGCCCTGGGTCAGGTGTACAAGGAGAAGATCGACGGGCATTATCGCGGGGGGCCGGCGTATTATATCCTGCGGGGGTTGCGGAGCAGGGGGTTCGCGGTGGCTTTTGCCGCGATCATGATCGCGGCGGTGGGGTTGTTGCTGCCGGGGGTGCAGGGGAACGCGATCTGCGACGCTTTTCGGGTTTCCTTCGGGGTGGAGGAGCGGGTGACGGCCGGGGTGGTGGTGTTGTTGCTGGCGCTGGTGATTTTTGGTGGCGTGAAGCGGGTGGCGCGGGTGGCGGAGGTGGTGACGCCTTTCATGGCGGTGGGTTACCTGGTGGTGGCGGTGGTGGTGCTGTCGTTCCGGTACGAGGCGTTGCCCGGCATGTTTTCCTTGATCTTGCGCGGCGCTTTTGGGCTGGAGCCGGCGATGGGGGGTATGCTTGGCGCGGCGATCAGCATGGGGGTGAAGCGGGGGATGTTCTCGAACGAGGCGGGGCAGGGGACGGCGCCTCACGCGGCGGCGGCTTGCGAGGTGCGGCACCCGGCGCGTCAGGGGCTGGTGCAGGCGTTCTCGGTGTACGTGGACACGCTGCTGGTGTGCTCGGCGACGGCGTTGATGATTCTCTCGACGGGGATGTTCCGGGTGTACGACGGCGCGGGAGGGGTGGTCTTCGATGGCGGCGGGTTGCCGGCGGGGGTGACGGATTACGGGCCGGTGTACACGCAGTTGTCCGTGGACGCGACGTTTCCCGGGTTGGGGGCGGCGTTCGTGGCGGTGTCGTTGTTTTTCTTCGCGTTCACGACCATCATGAGTTATTATTTCCAGGCGGAGACGAACGTGTATTTTATCTGTCGACGCGGCCGGTGGTCTCGACGGGCGATCAACGGGCTGCGGTTGGCGGTGTTGGCGGTGACGTATTTCACGGCGATCAACACGATGCAGCTGGCGTGGGACCTGGCGGATATCGGGATGGGGTTGATGGCGTGGTTTAACCTGGTGGCGCTGCTGTTGCTGCGGAAGACGGCGTTGCGGACGTTTTCGGATTTCGAGCGGCAGCGCGGGCAGGGGGTTCTTGATCCGACGTTTCACGCCGGGCAGTCGGGCGTTCGGGGGGCGGTGGAGTGGGAGTGAATGTCGATGAACCCGCCGCGGGCGCGGACGTGGGCGATGAGGCGTTCGTAGATGGGGTCGCGGGCGAGGAGGTCGGGGTTTCCGGTGATGAATAGTTGTTTTCGGGCGCGGGTGATGGCGACGTTGAGCTTGCGGTCGATGATGACGCCGTCTTCTTCGAAGGTGTTGGAGAGGAATTCGAGCTGGTGGGGTTCGTTGACGCAGCAGGAGTAGATGATGACGTCGCGTTGGCTTCCCTGGAATCGCTCGACGGTGTCGATGGTGACGTCGAGGGCCAGCCCGCGTCGGCTGATCTCGCCTCGGACGAGGGCGATCTGGTTGCGGTAGGGGGTGATGACGCCGATGCTTATTTCCCCGGGGGCGTTGGCCGCGGTGACGATCTTCAGGCAGTTTTTCTGGCACAGGGCGCTGTACGCGGCGAGGATGTCGGCGATGACGACGGCCTCGCGGCGGTTTTGTTTGGTCGTTCGCGCGGCGTTGTCGGGGGGTGTGGGGATAAAGAGGAGCCGGTTCGAGGCGACGAGTTGCTGGAGGGGATCGTCGTCGCGGAGGGGGAAGTCGGCGGGAGGGCCTTCTGTCTGGTGGCTCACGGGGATTGCCTGGAGGAGGTTGTCGTAGAAGGCTCGCGCGGGGAAGCGGCTGATGTCGGGGTGCATTCTTCCCTGTTTGTCGAGGGTGGCGACGATGGCGGGGTCGCGCTTGTGGAGGCGGTAGAGGCGCTCGAAGAGGGAGTCTCTCCTGTTGATGATCCCGGCGGCGTTCAGGCGGGGGTCGGTGACGGCGGACTCGGCGGGCGACTGGGTGACGATGGCCGGCAATTGCTTGTGGTCGCCGACGAGGATGAACTTGTCGATGGCGTCGCGTCCCTCGCTGTCTTTTTCCGAGAGGATGCCGATGATTTGCGGTTCGAGGATCTGGGAGGCCTCGTCGATGATGGCGACGTGGAAGTGTTTGAGTTGAAAGAGCGCGGTCTTGCCGCTCATGGCGGCGGTGGTGGAGACGAAGACGCGGGTGGCGCGGATGGCGTCGCGGAGTTGGCGGCGGTTGGTGCACGGGGCGATGATCCGCTCGAGCATCCTGTGCCTGTACCTTTCGGCGCACGACAGTTCCGGGCCGAGGCGGGCGTAGGGCGGTTTTCCTTCGATCTGTTCGAGGGCCTCGCAGATCTCGTCGACGGCGCGGTTCGTGTACGAGAGCAGGAGGATGTCGAGTCCGTCGGCGTGGAACTCCTCGACCATTGACTTGAGGGCGATGGAGGTCTTGCCCGTGCCCGGCGGACCCACGAGGATGAAGCAATCGGCGGCCTGCTTGGCCTTGAGGACAAGGGCGTCGATCTCGGCGTTTTTGTAGCGGCGGCCGGTGACGCGGGAGGGGTCGACGGCTGGCGGACGCTGGTTCAGCAGCAGGTCGCGCCGCTTCTTGCTGGCCTGGAGGAAGGCGTACAGGCCCCTGCAGGCGGCAGCGGAGGAGTTGAAGGCGTCGCGCTCGATGGCGTAGCGGCTGCCCGGGCGGAAGGGCGACGGGTTGCTCTGCAAGGCCCTCGGGCGGATGACGATCTCGGCGGGGGTGAGGCTCTCGATGGACGCCCTGAAGACTTGCCGCGTGGCGATGTCGTCGGCCGGGGAGTTTCGCTCGTAGAGCATCACGATGTCGCCCTCCCGGAAGCTGGGGGGGCAGGCGTCGTCGTCGCGCGGCGGCAGGCGCAGGACGATGGCGGGCGCCTCCTCGCGGAAGGAGTCGTCGCGCGCGATCTCCAGGTCGACGAGGATGTCTCCCCGCTCCCGTTTCTCGTCGGTGGAGACCTTCCAGGCGGGGGCCGCGCCTTGCCCGTCGCTCCCGGGGTCGCCGACGCGGGAGAGGAAATGCTCCCGCGCGATGAAGGCGTGGAAGGAGTGGAAGTAGGCGCTCTCCAGGGGGGTAGCGGCGACGAGGGGACGCTGGAAGGCCTCGATCGACGGGACGATGTAGCGCTCGAGGAAGTCCCGATTGCTCCAGTCGGTGATCAGCTCGCCGGGGATCACGCGACCGAGGTATTCCCGCGACTTCCCCCCCGAACTGTCAGCGGCGATCTCCCGCTCCGCGGCGACGACGCGGTTGCGGACGTCAAGGATCCGCCGGATCTCCGCCATGACAGGACGTATGTGGCGCAGGTTGGAGCCGGGACGAGGGTAGCGCGAGTAGAGGATGTACGTGGAGAGGTCGCTGAAGGGGATGCCCAGCACCTTCTGGATGACGATCTGGTAGAGGAGCGCCTGCACGCGGTGGTTGCCCCCGACTTTCGAGTAATCGCGCTCGGGGAAGGGGGCCTTGCCCGACTTCAACTCGATGACCGCCGACGGCTTGTCCACTTGCAGGAAGTCGAGCCGCCCCTGAACGCCCAGCTGCTCGCAGACGAAGCTCGGCTCGATCAGCCCGCGCTCCCTCCGGATGCCGCGCTCCTGCAGGTCTACCTCGACGACGCGCCGCAGGTTGTAGAACTGGGTCTCCATCTCGAGGAAAAACAACTCGTCGATCCCCTCGCAGGTGGCAAAGTCCAACGGCGCCGAGCGAAATACCTTCTCCCGGCAACGGGCAAGCGTCACCTGCTCGCCGCGCTCGCGGCATATCTCGTCGAAAAAGAGGTTGACGGCGTTACCGAGCAGGAGCGGCGCGCTGCTTTCCCGCGCCCTGAAGGCGTCCCGGAGGTAGTGGAGGGGGTGCGTGCCGTACTCCTTCACGCACTCCGCGAGGGAACTAATGTCCAGCAGGAAGTCCGGCTCCAGGATGATCAGTCCGGGAACGAGCGCGCCTTCCTCCACCGCGACGTCGAGCAGGTTCAGCCGGCAGCCCTTCCACAGCCTCTCGACGGTCGGGCGAAACTCCGCGTTGACCCCCTCCACGTTGCACGCGATCTCGAGCGGCTCCCTCGTCGGGCGCTCCTCGTCGAAGGCCCGGACGCGATCGCCCTCCCAACTCTCCACGATGACCCTCGCCCGGGGAATGATCTCCCGCCTGACCGCCCCGTCGCCCCGCGGCTCCGGGACGCCGGCGTACACCTCCCGCAACGCGTCCGGCGCCGGGGCCGAGAGCAACGCGGAGGTAAAGAGGCAAAGGGCTTTCATGTCCAGCGCGTAGTCGACGGGCGACGGGGACATCTCTCCCCGCGCGATTTTGTTCGCGTGGATCCTGAACCGTTGCACGCGGAACGTCGCGGTCTTGCCGAGTTCGTTTTCCCGGCACACGTGGCTCAATCGCGAGAAGAGATCCGGGAATTGCAGGCATTCGCCGTCGGTGGCGTCCCTCGTCAGGCGCTCCAGGAAAGCGCGGGCGCGGGCGTACTTCCCGGGGATTCCCGTGCCGGCGCGATGAATCTCGACGAGTTGCTCGAAATATTCCCCGGCGGCTTTCATTCGCTGGCGTCGTTGGATCCGGGCAAGCGGCGGATGATGTCGACCAGCTCCCCGAGGCTCTCGAACCCGCCGAGTTGCACGCTTTTCCCCAGCCTTTCCAGCTCGCCGGCCAGGTCCAGGACGAGCTGCAGCGGCTCCTGTTCTCTCCCGACCAGCGCGCTGTCGAAGGCGATGCCGGCGAGCATCTCGTCGTCGGACATCCACACGCACCATTTCTCGATAAATTCCCCCAGCGGGATCTCCGCGGGACGGTACACCTCCCAGCCCTCGACGGCACAGGCAAGGGCCTCCTCCCGCTCCGCCCAGAAGCAGAAGAGCGCCAGCGCCTCGCCCTCCTCGTTCTCGTACTCGGCCGAGTCGGTGGTGACGAACCCCTCGTCGTTGTTCAGGCTCCACACGCGGCCTGTTTCGCAGACCCGGCGGAGAAACCGCTCGTATTGTTCATCGGATTGTTTCGCGTGACTTGTTTCTTGTTGCATGTTGTCCAGTGAAAAGTGCATTATTACTGAAAAGCCCGCCGCGGAGTACGCGACGGGCCTCGTGATCCCACCAAGAATCGAACTTGGATCTGAAGTTTAGGAAACTTCCGTTCTATCCGTTGAACTATGAGACCTTCTTCCGGACGCGAAGGTAACTAAAAAACCGGGAATCGCAAACCGCGCGTCACTTCGCCGCCACTCCCTCAACAGGAGCCACTCCTGCCGTTGACGAGCGTCAACGCCCGCCGTTGGTTTTTTCTTTTTACTGGTTAGTTGTAAAGCCATCTCAGGACAAAACAGTTTGTGATGTCAGGAATTGTTATACCTTCGCGGAGGAAATCAACCTGTTTAAAAACACCAATGAAAGAGAAATCATTACCGATTCTTACAATTTAATCGGGACATCAACAGGCGGGGGCGCCCCCTTGTCAGTTTTTACCTCACTAATTGGTGCACTTGTAGGTTGCCACGCGCGATCGCGCGGGTAGAAAATGATCTTATTCACTATAATAATTCCATGATGAAAAACGACTTTATTGTCCTACTCGTGGCGGCCGTCGCGCCGTTGATTTTCGCGATCGCCTCGTCGATCGGTCTCTCGATCGCCTCCGTCATTCATTTGGTCGCGCTGTCGATCATCATTGTATCCCTTGTTCCCATCTTGTACGCGTTGCGGAAGAACGTCTACGGGGATAACCTGAAGAGCGGTAAACTCCCAAGGTTGTTGCCTGTCCTGACCATGCTCGTGCCGGTGTATATTATCCTGGCCCGAAGGTACCCGGATTTTTCCTGGAGACACGCGGCGGCAGTGGCGCTGCTGATCGCGGTGCTATTTCTCGTGATTTGGGACGGGTTCCGGAACGGCGAGGTGCGTAAACCCCGCTGATCGGAACCTCCGATGCTTCGCCAGACTACCGACAAGGGGAGCCATTTCCCCGCGCTTCCTGGTAAACGACAACCTGCTCGAGTTGCGCGAGCTATGGTGGATATCCGCTTTTTTGTACATTTGTGTCGGGCGGCCGGGATTTTCCGGCGGGTAATGACATGGAATAATATGGAAATGGATAAAAGAGGCTTTTTGTGGATTGTCGGGACGTTTCTCTTGCTGATCGGCGCGGGGGAGACGCGAGGTCAGGTGGTCGATGGCGGGAAGGGGATGGAGCGCGCGGATCTCGGGAACTTCGAGCGAGAACGGGAAGGGTTCGCGAGGACAAGCGCGACCGTCCGGGGCGAGGAGTTGAGGAGGATGAACCCGAATAGCCTCGCGGAGGCAATCGGGATGTTCGACCCGTCGTTCAGGGTGAAGAGGGAGAGTTCCGATCCCAACAGGGCGCTGGAGGCGAGCGCGCGGGGAGGAGGGATGCCGCTGTTCGTGCTGGACGGGAGAGAGGTGGACGCGAGGAGGGTGTTCGACCTGGAGATGCATCGCGTGGCGTCGGTGACCTTGCTGAAGGATGCCGCGGCGAGCGCCGTCCACGGGAGACGTGGGGCGGGAGGCGTGGTGGTGATCACGACCGCGGAGGCCGGGGAAGGGGAGCGATTGTCGTACGATTACCGGCTGACGACGAGTAGCCCGGATTTCTCCTCGAGGGAGGAGGCGAGCAGGAAATGGCTGGAGACGCCGTCGAGGAACGCTACCGGTCACGGGCATTTTCTGCTTGTCGAGGGCGGTTGGTCTGCCCTTCGCGTCGGCGTCAGCGGGAGCTACCGGACGGGGCCGGGCGTCATGAAGGGATCGAGACGCGACAGGATGGGGCTGGACGCGGAGTTGTCGTGGAGAGTGGGAGAGAGGTTGCGGGTGAGGAACGCGTTCTCGGTGGAGCGGGTCAAGGGGACGGAGTCCCCGTACGGCACGCTGGCGAGTTATGCCTCGTTGAGTCCCTTGTACTCGCCGACGGACGGGGCGGGGAACGCGGTGCGGGTGCTCGACACGGTCGGGATGGTGCTGAATCCCGCGTTCGACGCCACGCTGGACGGTTACCACCGGTCGGGGAGCAGGGGGATCGGCGACGTTCTGTCGGCGACGTGGGAGTTCCTACCGGGGGCGCGCCTCGCGGGTGTGGCGAGCTTCTGGCGGGAGAAGGGGCGCGAGGAGTTGCTCGAGTCGCCGCTGGCGAACCGGTTCTTTTTCTCGGAGCCTAAAGGGAGTCTCGTCACGGACACGACGCGAGCGCGCCGCCTGGAAGGGAGCCTGGTGGCGACGGTCGAGCGGTCGGCTGGCGGGCACGCGTTTCACGTCGCGCTGGGGGTGAACGCGTGGAAGGAGAAGACGCGGGAAGTGTATCGCGAGATGACCCCGCTGGCGGGGTCGATTCTCCTGCTTGATAACGAGGATCGGCAAAAGGCGCTCTTCTCGGGGGTGCATTACGCGTACCGGGATCGCTTCCTGGTGGATCTCTCCGCGCGGGTGGAGGAGATGGAGCGCGAGCTGGCGCTGGATCGGGCTACCGGCGGCGCGCCCGCGCGGTCGTCCACGGATTATATCAAGGGGGAATATTCCTCGTGGGCCGTTGGCGCGGGGTGGAACGTGCACCGGGAGGAGTTCATGCGATCGCTCGAGGTCATCCGTCACCTTCGCCTGAAGGCAAACGTCGGGATGATCGACAGAGGGAAGGTGGACGCGCCGGCGCGGAAACATGACGCGGGGGTGGAAGTCAGCGTCGCCGGCAGTCGCTTTAGCCTTGCCGGTCGCCTGTACAGGTCGAGTCGCCGGGAGATTATCCGCGCGCTGGAGTGCAAGGTCGCGGACAAGGGATACGAGATCGACGCGGGATGGAAAATCGTCGAGCGGGAAGGGCTTGCGGCAGAGCTGACCGGCAAGTTCGCGCGCCATGACACGCGGGTAAAGCTTCCCGCGGGCAATAACGGCAACGCCACGCGGGCGGACCAAGAGATCGAATACGAGTGGGAGGACTTCGGGGAGTACATCTCGTCGTCGTCGGAGACAGCGCCGGACATCGAGGGACTCCTCGGCGCGCACCTCTACTGCCGCGGATTCCGGGTGGGATGCTCCCTGTACGCCAGCCTGGGGGGGGAGGTCTACAACCGGCCGCTCGCGGAGGGAGGCGTCACCGGGCAGCGCCTCCTGGTAAAAGACAACCTGCTCGAGTTGCGCTCCCTTTACCTCTCTTACGAGTTTCGCGGGCCGTGGCAGGTCTCCGCCGGGCGCGTCGCTATCGCGTTGAATGACGCGTGGCGCGCGTCCTCGAACGACGTTCCGCGGGGGATTCATTACCCCTTCGCGCGGCACGCGACGCTCTCGATGCAAGTCGCCTTCTGACATGAACGAGGAATTTCTGCAATACATCTGGGCAAACGCCCTGTTCAAGGACGCCGCGTGCACGACCACCGACGGGGAACAGGTGCGTATCCTGCGCGTGGGGGAACAGAACGGCAACGCCGGCCCCGATTTTTCGGACGCGCGGATCGAGAAAGGAGGCGTGGTCTTCGCCGGCACCGCCGAGGTGCACCTCTCCGGGAGCGATTGGGCGCGCCACGGCCACCACAAGGACCCGGCGTACGACAACGTGATCCTCTCCGTCGTGAGAAACCACGACGCCGAGGTCTACACCAGCCGCGGGCGACGCGTGGACACGATCGTGCTGCAGTACGACGAGCGCCTCCACGAGGAGTACCTCTACACGCGAGGAACGCCAAACGCGCCCCGTTGCCACCGCCGCCTGCCGCAGATAGACCCCTCCAAGCTGGAAGTGTCGCTGACGGGATACGCCGTGGAACGCCTGGAGCGGAAATGCGACAACGTCTATCGCCTCCTCGAGTCCAGCCAGAACGACTGGGAAACGACCCTCTTCAGCATGATCGCGCGCTACTGGTCGGGGAACGTCAACGCGGAGGCCTTCTCGATGCTGGCCCGCGGGCTTTCCTACAAGAAAGTGCAGCGCGACGGCGACTCCCTCTTCCGCGCGGAGGCCCTCCTGCTGGGCTACTCCGGGCTGCTGGAGACGGCGGGAGAACGCGACGAGCACGTCGACGCCCTGCGACAGGAGTACGCCTACATGGCCTCCAAGCACGGACTGCAATCCCTTCCCCCCTCCGTCTGGAAGTTCGCCCGCGTCCGCCCGCCCTTCTTCCCGACGGTGCGAATCGCCTTGCTGGCAGCTCTCTTGTGTCGTTCCCGCCTGCTCCTTTCCGAGATCCTCGAGGCCCGCACCGTCGAGGAAGCCATGCACCGCTTCGACGTGACCGCCTCCCCCTACTGGGATACCCACTACCGCCTCGGACAACCCTCCGCGCGCCGGGTGAAAAGGGTGGGGAAGATGCTCCAGCAGATCCTCGCGATCAACGCCCTCGCGCCTTTCCTCTTTGTCTACGGGAAAGAACGGGGCGAGGATCGTTACCAGGAAAGAGCGCTGGCATGGCTGGAGGAACTGCCGCCGGAAAGCAATCACATCGTCGCGGACTGGCAGGCTGCCGGTATCGCGCCGCGCTCGGCCCTCCACACGCAGGCCCTCCTGCACTTGAACGATGAATATTGCCAGCCCCGCCGCTGCCTGCATTGCAAGCTGGGCCACGAGATGTTCAAGATCGTCACCTGACCCCCTGTAACGCCCGATCACTCGTAGAACGTCTGCCAACCTCAACGAACGCTATCGAGGCAATCCTTCTAAGAAATGGGGATTACCCCGGTATCGTTAGTCTCCCCGCATCGTGCAAGGCTGCTACGCGGCCCTGGCTTGGTAAGGGGAAGTCCGGCATGGCGGACACCTCGCCACACGTTATAGTTGCTTTTGATTAGGCAGGACGGCTGGATTTTTACCGAGCAAGCCGGACTATCGCGGTCGCGGGAAGGCTTGTCGCGGCGCCGCGACAACGTTTCCCGTTCCGGGAAGCGTCGGTGTCGCGCCGCGACAAGCCTTCCCGAGACGGGAAGCGTCGGTGTCGCGCCGCGACAAGCCTT
>JAIROI010000038.1 GCA_031257615.1 Odoribacteraceae bacterium | reverse complement strand
TAACAAGGCCGCCGGAAATTTAATCCTTAGTAGTTACATCATGTAACTACCAAGGATTAAATTTCCGGCGGCCTTGTTACACGATGTAACTTTTCGGCCCGCGAAACGATTTGCCCTTTCCCGCGCGCGTTTCATGCAAAATTCAGGTGCAATTTAACGTTTATACACGCGCGGGGCGCAAGAACGAGGGCCTTTTTAACGGGGGAGAAGGCGGGGGACGACGGCCTCGGAGTCGAAGGCGCGGGAGATCGCGCGGGGGGAAAGGGTCACGGGAGAAGTCATGAACTCGGGGACGTTGAAGGACTTATAGAGGCGATCGTAGAGTCCGGGGTCGCGCTGTGGGAGGACGAAAGCCTTGCTGTCGCGGCCCTGTTCGTCGACGCGCGCGATGTAGAGGCGGGTGAAGGAGCCGTCGTCGCGCCGGGAGCTGAAGATGATCCAGCGACCGGAGGACGACCAGCTATGGTAGCTCTCCGCCGAGGAGCTGTTGGCGGCCTCGAGTGGCGCGGCGTCGCCCGACTCGAGGTCGAGCAGGTGGAGGTCGCTCTCCGGGTGCCAGACGTGGAAGATGCCGAAGTCGCCCAGGGAGTAGAGGAGGTAGCGACCGTCGGGCGAGACGCGGGGCAGCGTGGCGCTCTTGCCGGCGAGGGCGGCGTCGACGACGGTTTCCGGTTCGCCGAACTGTCGCGAGACGGGGTCGAAGGGGCGGCGGAGGATGTTGTATTGTATGTCGCGGTAGTTGACGAGGGCGTTCAGGGAGCGATTGGCATGGGTCGGGGCGTAGGCGGCGGAGGAGTAATAGAGGTAGTCGCCGCGCGGCGACCAGGCGGGGAAGGTTTCGAGTTCCGCGGTATCGGCGGCGATGTAGGCGACGGTGTTGCGGTCGGCGTCATAGAGGACAAGATCGGAGACGAGGTCTTGCACCTCGACCTTTCGCGCGTCGACCGAGTGAAAGACTTGTCCGGTCTGGCTGACCGAATACGCGATGAGGTTTTCCGACGGGTGCCAGGCGGGGTAGACTCCGTTGGAGACGAGGTCTCCGGTTTTGAGGTTTACCTTGAACAGCTTGTTGTCGCGGGCGATGATGGTTCCGCCGTTGGCGCCGCGGCCGTGTAGTTGCATCTTTTCGGGGTTGTAGGACTGGTACGCGTGGCAGTTGATGCAGAGCCGGCGGGTGTCGCGGGGGGAGTTTTTGTTGTTGAAGATGTCCCGCTCGTCGAAGGAGGTGAGGTCTCGCTGGCGAATGGCGAGGTCCCAGTAGTAGACGTATCCCGGTTCGATGAGGCGATAGGAGATGTAAGGATCGATGTCGTCCGTGGAGACGGTGTTGCGGACGCGCGGGAGTTTGAGCCATTCGCCGTCTCTCTTGATGTATATCTCGAAGAAGATGGCGGCGCCGCTGTTTTTGTCGAGGAGGTCGCGCCATGCTTTTCGGGGGAAGCGCGCGGAGGGGCCGCGGACGGTGATGGCTCCGGCGTTGCTTCCTCGCGCGACGGTGATGAAGTCGTCGGCGTCGAGGCGGATGAGGAAGTTCAGGGGCGCGATGTTACGGGGGATGGTGAGGCCGGTGTAGTCCGGGGAGATGTCGACGGGGAGCGTGATTTCGCGGGCATTGTCGGGGGGCGCGACGGTGCAGGCGACGGCGAGGAGGGGGAGTATCAACAGGAGGGGTTTCATGGGCGGTCAATTTGTTTTGAGGTTTTTCACGGCGAAATAGTAGTACCAGTAGGTGTCTCCGAAGGGTTTCGCGAGGGGTGCAAGGGAGCGCCGGTTTTCGGGTTGTCCTTGCGCGTCGACGAGCGCCGGGATGAATCGTTCGAAGCGTCGTCGGGTGGCGGCGTCGACGCCGGGGATGGATTCCTCGTCTTGCTGTTGCAGTCGGGCGAACAGTAAGGCGGCCTCGCGGGCGTGGCGCGGCGGGGTGAGGTGATTCTGCCGGTAGAGGGGGAAGAGGGCGCGGAAGCGCGCGGTGTCTTTGAGGGTGAGGGCGGCGGCGAGGGAGAGGTCGAGGGTTTCGCGGGTGTCCGGTGGCGCGTCCCTGTAGTACTCGAGGAGGAACGGTTCGAGGAGTGCCGTTTTCTCGCCGAGCCTGTTGTTGCGCGGGGACATTCCGCGCGGCAGGAATGACGCTTTCGCGAGGGAGGCGGGGTGGGTGGTAAATCGCTTGTACGCGTCGGCCTCGGCGGCATGGAAGGGTACGCGCCGGAGGGCCCCGGCGTGCTTGCGGGCCAGGGGGAACTCGCCGTTGAGGAGCGCCGCGCGGGTCATGACGCGGAGGGCGTCGACGGTGACGCCGTGTTGCACGAGTCGTTCCATGGCCCACCGGTAGGCGTGGTTGAGGTGTCCGTGGTGGAAAAAGAGGTCGCTGCCGGCGATGTAGACCGCCGCCGGGTAGCGCGGCATGTCGTCGCCCTCGTGGGGGAAGGCGAACATGTCTTCGCCCAGGCGCTGCAACTTGAGGAGGGCGAGGTTGCGGTAGAGTATCGCGAGGCGGTCGGGGGAGCGGACGGCAGATGTGTGCTCGAGAACGGCTTCCCAGCGGTCTCGGGCGGCATGGTACTGGGCGGCGAGGAGGGCATGGAAGGAGGGGTCGCGGTTGGAGAGGAAGAAGGTCGAGAGGAGAAGAACGAGGAGGGCCGTCGCGCCGGCGACGCGCGAGGGGGCGGTTTTGGGCCGGCGCGGCGCGCCTGTATATATAAGGAGCGCCGCGGCGAGGAGCGCGCCTGCCAACGACCACCAGTTCCAGGGCGACGCGCCGTAGTTGTCCGGTAACAGCAGCGCGGCGGTGTACGCGTCGAGGAGGGAGGCGTGACTATATAATAAGGTATAGAGTAGCGGGAAGAGGATGACCCATGCCACTGCATAGAGGATCTCGCGCGGGCGACCGCCGGAGAGTAGCGCGCCGAATAGCGCGTAGAAGCCGAGGAGCGGGTAGCCGAGGATAACGAACAGGGGAACGAGCAGTCGACGGGAGCGCCGGGCGACGAGGGCGATGAGCAAGGCGAGGCAAAATCCCAGGGAGGGGGCGACGAGGTGGTTTTCTCCCGCCGGCGCGAAGATGGAATGGTCGAGGCGCGCGATGGCCAGGAAAAGGAGCAACGGCGGGACGCAGGCAAGGAAGGGAAAAAGGGGGCGACGAAGCGCGAGGAGCAACGCGCGCGCGCCGAGAAGGAGCGCCGCGAGGAACAGGCCGCCCGCGAAGGGTTCGACGAAGAGGCGCGAGAGGAAGGCGGCGGCAAGGCGCGAGGCGGCGCCGGGCCAGATGAAGAGGTCCCGCGCGGAGATGACGTCGGGGAGCAAGGGGGCCAGCTCCTGGAGGCGGGCGAAGGAGTAGCGGCGATAGAGGCCGACGTAACAGAGGATGAAGAGCGCGAGGAGTAGCGGTTCAAGGAGATTTCGGCGGGAGGGGTTCTTTTTCATGGGGAAGGGGGTCAACGGACGGTGATGTGGAAGCAAATCTGCTTGTACTCGTAGCGGACGTAGCAGCGCTTCCTGTCGCGCAAGTCCCTGAGCACCTCGGCGAGGACGGTTTTGAGTTTGTCGACGGTGGCGACGCCCTTCCCGAGGGGCTTGTAGCGGGCGTGAGCGATGTCGAAGGTGGTGGCGAAGAGATGGGCCGATCGTTCACTGGCGTTGCCGTTGCCCTCTCGCAGTCGCTTGGCGTCGGCAGTGGTGCGTAGGAGGCTGGTGACGACCAGGGCGTGGGGCGGCAGGCGCTTTGCCTTTAGGGAGTCCTGGAAATTCTTGGCGATCGCGTCCAGCAAATCGGCGGCCCGGGGGACGAGGTAGGGGATGGAATGGGAGAGGGTGGCCAGCTGGTAGCGGTTGCCCGAGGTGATCTTCCGCAGTGGCCGCGAGGCGCGGGGGACGTCGGAGGCCTTCGCGATGGGGTTGATGCCGTGGCGGGTGGCAGCGGCGAGGTGTTTCTCGTGCATGTCATTGAAGGTCCTGGAGTAGTTGCGGAAGTAGACAAAGGGTCGCTCCCGATCCTCCTTTCCGCCGCAGGCAATCGCCAGGAGGAACAACAGGGGAAACAGTCTGGCAGCGCTCATTTCTCCAGCATGATCGCGGCAACGGCCAGCTCGTAGGAGGTCAGCCCGAAACCGGTGATGGTGCCCCGACAAACGGGGGCGAGGAAGGAATGATGACGGAACGGCTCCCTGGCGGCCGTGTTCGAGATGTGCACCTCGATGACGGGGACGGCGATGGCCGCGACGGCGTCGGCAATGGCGATGGAGGTGTGCGAGAGGGCGCCGGCATTGAGGATAATGCCGTTGACGCCGCTGTACGGGTCGCCGGCCTCGTGGATCTTGTCGATGATCGCGCCCTCGTGATTCGACTGTGCGTGCGCGATGGTCGCGTCCGGGTGACGGCCGCGCAACTCCTCGAGGAAAAACTCGAAGGAGGTAGTCCCGTAGATTCCAGGCTCGCGCGTACCGAGGAGATTCAGGTTCGGGCCATTCAGGATCAGTATGTTCTTTTTGTTCATATCCGTGATGTGATTTAGTGCTCACAAATCTACACGTTTTTTCTCAATTCAACGCGACTCGCCGCCGAAATGATTACCTTAGCGCGCAGCCCCCGCCCCGGCGCTTCACCTTAAATACTGATGTATGCTCACCTGGAATCAAGCCCTCGATGGCTATACCGCCTACCTTACCCTCGAACGCGGCCTGTCGCGTAACTCCGTCGAGGCCTACGCGAACGATATCCGCAAGCTGGCCCTCTTCTGCGAGAACGCTACCCCACCCCTGCCGCCGGACGGGGCAAGCTACGCGGCGCTTAAACGCTACCTCAAGTCGCTGCATGACTCCGGCGTCGGCGAGCGTACACAAGCGCGGAATGTCTCCAGCCTCCGCTCCTTCTTCCGCTACCTCGTGACCGACGGCGCGCTCACCCTCGACCCGACCGAGAAACTCGAGTCGCCGCGCTGCCCGCGCACGCTCCCCGGCGTGCTCTCCATCGGGGAGATCGAGGCCCTGATCAACGCCGCCGGTAAAGACGATAAGGGACAACGCGATCGCGCCATCATCGAGACGCTCTACTCCTGCGGGCTGCGAGTGTCCGAACTGATCAACCTGCGACTCTCCGACGTCAATTTCCGCGTCGGCTTTGTCAAGGTGCTGGGAAAGGGAAACAAGGAACGGATCGTCCCCCTCGGCACCAAGGCCAAGGAGGAGATCACCGCCTACCGCAAAGCGCGCGAGACGCTCCTCGCCGGGAGACGCGAGGACATTCTCTTTCTCAACCGTTTTGGCCGGAAGCTCTCCCGCGTCTCTGTCTTTAACATCATCAAGGACCTCACCCTGAAGGCCGGCGTCTGCAAGGTCGTATCTCCTCACACCCTCCGCCATTCTTTCGCCTCCCACCTCGTGAACGGTGGCGCCGACATCCGCGTTGTCCAGGGAATGCTTGGCCACGCCTCCATCCTCACCTCCGAAATCTACACCCACCTCGACAGCGCCTTCCTGCTCGATACCCTGATCCAACACCACCCCCGCGCGAAGAAGAAGAAGTAACCGCTAATCCGGGGAAATAGTGCTACCTTTGTCGGGAGTAAAAATACCTTAATGGATAACGTTATGACGATAGAAGAAAGCGTGAGCAAGGGCATCATGGATGCCATGAAAGCCAGGGAAACTCTCCGGCTGGAAGTGTTACGGAATATAAAGAAGGCGCTGATCGAGGCCAAGTCCGCGGCCGGCGCGCCGGCTAACCTCGACGACGACGCCTGCGTGAAAATTATCCGAAAACTCGCCAAGCAAGGACGAGACGCCGCCGGGATATTCCGCGAACAAGGACGCGACGACCTCTTCGCCCACGAGTCCGCCCAGGTGGCCATCCTCGAGGAGTTCCTGCCGGCGCAAGTGAGCGACGAGCAGTTGGAAACAACCCTGCGCGCGATCATCGAACGCCTCCAGGCCACCCCCGCGGACAAGGGAAAGGTGATCGGCGCGGCAAATAAAGAACTCGCGGGGAAGGCCGACGGACAACGGATCGCGTCGATGGTGAAGAGCTTGCTGGGATGACCGTAAAGGAGTGGACAAGACAGGTGGTGAAGCAGGACGAGATCGACAAGTACCTCGACCGCGGGAAGGATTTTATCGACGAGGAGGAGATCGCCCGGGAACTGCAACGACAGCAACACCCCGCGGCAAGCCGCGTGCGGGACATCCTCCAGAAATCCCTCGAGATTAAAACCCTGACGCCAGCCGAGACCGCCGCCCTGCTGAACGTCGACGACCCGGCGCTGCTCGAGGAGATGGAGACGACGGCCCTCGCCGTGAAGCGGAAGGTGTACGACAACCGCGTCGTCTTCTTCGCCCCCCTCTACCTCTCGAACCTCTGCGTGAACAATTGCCTCTACTGCGGTTTCCGCGAGGACAACAAGGAGGAGAAGCGACACGTGCTGTCGATGGACGAGGTGGCGCGCGAGACGGAGGCCGTCATCGACGAGGGACACAAGCGCGTGATCGCGGTCTACGGGGAACACCCCCGCAGCCACGTCGATTACATGGTCGACAGCCTGGCCGCCATCTACTCGATCAAGCGCGCGACCCCCTCCGGGCGAGGTTTCAACAACATCCGCCGCGTGAACGTCAACGCGGCGCCGATGGAGGTCGCCGACCTGCGGAAACTCTGGCGCGCGGGGATCGGCACCTACCAGGTCTTCCAGGAAACATACCACCGCGGCCGCTACGCCGAGTTGCACGCCCCGACCACCCTCAAGGGCCACTATCGCTGGAGGCTCTACGCCGTCCACCGGGCCATGGAGGCAGGCGTCGAGGACGTGGCGATCGGCGCGCTATTCGGGTTGTACGACTGGCGCTTCGAGGTGATGGGGCTGCTGCGCCACGCCCGCGACCTGGAGCGCTGCTTCGGCGTCGGTCCCCACACCGTCTCTTTCCCCCGCCTGCAGCCCGCCCTGGGCGCGCCCGCGAGCGCCCGCTCGCCTTTCCTTGTCAGCGACGAGCACGCGCGGCGGTTAGTGACCGTCATCCGCCTGGCCATCCCCTGCAGCGGGCTGATCGTCACCGCCCGCGAGCGACCCGAAACGCGCCGGGAGCTGATCCGCCTGGGGTGCACCCAGACCGACGCCTCGACCCGCCTGGGCATCGGGGCATACGCCAAGGGACTGAAGCAGGAGGAGAACGCCGACAAGGTGCAGTTCACGCTCGGCGACCAGCGCGGCCTCGACGAGGTGGCGCGCGAGCTGGCCAACGACGGGATGATCACTTCCTTCTGCACCGCCGGCTACCGCTGCGGGCGCACCGGCGAGCGCATCATGACGATGCTCGAGAAGGGCGCGGAGAGGAAGTTCTGCAAGTTGAACGCCGTGCTGACTTTCCGCGAGTTCCTCGACGATTACGCCTCGCCGGCCACCCGCCTCGTCGGGGAACGACTGGTGGAGCAGGAGATGAAGGAGATCGAGGCGGACGGCTTCTTCGCCGGCAAGGGGCTGCTGCCGCTCTTCCGCTCCTACTACGACCGGATCAAAAACGGGGAGCGGGACTTGTACATGTGACCGGCCGGGCCTATCTTCGCGACACGCGGCATCGCCGCGCGACACCTAAAAAAGAGAGATCATGAAAAAGTTTACATGTGTAGTCTGCGGGTACGTGTACGATCCCGCGGCAGGCGACCCGGACAGCGGCATCGCGCCGGGCACGGCCTTCGAGGACATTCCTGATGGTTGGGTTTGCCCGCTCTGCGGCGTGGGCAAGGACGACTTCGAGGAGTCGGAAGAATAAACAAGGGGAGACCGGCCGGTCTCCCCTCTTAATTTGTAAGCAGCCGTCGCTCGCCCGGTCTCACCGCGCGGCGGGGTTATCGAAAAAGTCGTTGCCCTTGTCGTCGACGATGATGAAGGCGGGGAAGTTCTCCACGCGGATTTCCCGGACGGCCTCCATGCCGAGTTCCTCGAAGTCGATGACGCGGACGGATTTGATGCTTTCCTTGTCCAGGATCGCCGCCGGTCCGCCGATGGAGCCGAGGTAGAATCCGCCGTTGCGGGCGCAGGCCTCCGCGACGGCCCGCGAGCGGTTGCCCTTGGCGACCATGACGAGCGAGGCGCCGTGGCGCTGGAAGAGGTCGACGTAGGAGTCCATGCGGCCGGCGGTGGTGGGTCCGAAACTTCCGGAGGGCATGCCGGCGGGGGTTTTGGCGGGGCCGGCGTAGTAGACGGGGTGTTTCTTGAAGTAGTCCGGGAGGGGTTTTCCCTCGTCGATCATGGCCTTGAGGCGGGCGTGGGCGATGTCCCGGGCGACGACGAGCGTCCCGTTGAGGTTCAGGCGGGTCTTGACGGGGTGTTTGGACAGTTCGCGGAGGATTTGTTTCATGGGCTGGTCGAGGTCGATGTTCACGGCGGGGGCGAGCAGGGGGGCGTTCGCGGGGAGGAACCGGGCGGGATTCTTTTCGAGTTCTTCGAGGAAGATGCCTTCGGGGGTGATTTTGGCCTTGATGTTGCGGTCGGCGCTGCAGCTGACGCCGATGCCGACGGGGCAGGAGGCGGCGTGTCGCGGGAGTCGGATGACGCGGACGTCGTGCACCCAGTGTTTCCCGCCGAACTGCGCGCCGACGCCTTTTTCGCGGCAGATTTGCAGGACGCGCGCTTCCCACTGGAGGTCGCGGAAGGCTTGCCCGCCGTCGTTCCCGCGCGCGGGCAGTCGGTCGAGGTATCCCGCGGAGGCTTTTTTGACGGTGGACAGGCAGGCCTCGGCGGAGGCGCCGCCGATGACGATGGCGAGGTGGTAGGGGGGGCAGGCGGAGGTGCCGAGGTCCATGACTTTCTCGCGGATGAAGCGGTCGAGGTTTTCTTCAGTGAGGAGGGCCTTGGTTTGCTGGTAGAGGAAGGTCTTGTTGGCAGACCCGCCGCCTTTGGTGAGGAAGAGAAATTCGTAGTGATTGCCCCGGGCGGCGTGGATGTCGATTTGCGCGGGGAGATTATTGCCGGTATTTCTTTCCTCGAACATGGTGAGGGGTACGACTTGCGAGTAGCGGAGGTTGCGATCGCGGTAGGCGTCCCGGATGCCCTTGCTGAGGGCCTCGTCGTCGTCGACGCCGGTGTAGACGTCTTCTCCTTTTTTGGCGATGACGATGGCGGTGCCGGTATCCTGGCAGGTGGGCAGCTCGCCCCCGGCGGCGACGACCTGGTTGAGGAGCATGGTATGGGCGACGAACTTGTCGTTGTCGCTGGCTTCGGGGTCGTCGAGTATGGCGGCGACCTGGGCGAGGTGCGAGGCCCTGAGGTAGAAGGAGACGTCGGTGATGGCCTCGCGGGCGAGCAGTTCGAGGCCCTCGCGGGCGACCTGGAGGATGGTTCTCCCGTCGCGTTCGACAGCGGTGACGTGGTCGGCGGTCAGGAGTCTGTACTTCGCGTCGTCGCCCTGCACGGGGAAGGGCTTCTGGTAGTGGAATTCATTCATGGCGGATGGTTTTGTTAAGACGCGACGAATGTAGGACTTATTATCGAGAATGAAAACGGCCCCGGCGCGCTTTCCCGACTTCCCCCGGCATTTTGTCGCCACGTTGCACCCCCCCCCTGGGGGGGTAGGGC